>JAIXYI010000068.1 GCA_027490305.1 Flavobacteriaceae bacterium | reverse complement strand
TTGTTGCTGCTGCTGACGGTTTCATCACACGAAAACAGGCAGGTGGCGATTACCGACAGGAATACGAAGCGAAGCAACTTGGCCATCTCTTTTCAAAGGTTTTTGCAAAAATAGCAAAAGCGCTTTCATAGCGACGGACTTAATTGAAAATAATGGGCTTTTAACACCTGAGGGTGTTTATTTTATCTCCCGTATCGCCGTTGCCGGAATCCAACCCTCCGTTTCGTCCGGGAGTTGCACTTTGCGCCAGCGGTCAAGGCTTTCCAATACCCGCACTTTCGCGCCTTCATGCAGCACGAACGCGTCGGGCGCCTCTTGTTTGGGTTCGGCTTTCGCCGATACGACTTCCGCAAATACAATGGCAGGGCGATCGCGGCGGGAAATATCGCGCCCAAAGTAAGCCGAGAAACACGAGAGCAACAACAGTAGCAGGCACAACATCATGCCCGAAAAAAAGACGCGTTTGCGTAGTGGGGTTGCCGCCAGATAATATCCCACGAAGAACCCGGCAAACACAAATGCCGCCACTACGGCAATCCAGGCCCAGCTTTCGTAGTGGTAGAGTCCGGCCAGGTCGGTCGTGATTTTCTCAAAGCCTACTTTCGGTTTCTCGCGCACATCGTCGATGGCCAGCTTTCGCGCAAATTCCAGGTTGCCTTTGATGTCTTTGTCATGGGGCGCCAGCAATAACGCTTTCTCGAAGTTATAGATGGAAAGTGCTACTTTGTGTTGTTTGTAATAGGCATTGCCGAGGTTGTAATAGAGTTCAGCCGAGTGCTTCCCGCCCCGCAGGATACGCTCATAGGTGTCGGCAGCCGCAGCATAATCGCCTTTTTGATAGTAGGCATTACCGCGCTCGAACGCGCCCTGCGCTGAGGCAAAGACCGACAAAAACAGGAAAAAAACCACCAGTCGTTTCATCTTCTAACGTGTTTAGATCTGTTTGCTGAGTTCGGTGAGTAATTGGGCCGCAAGCTCGTAATCGCGCTGCATGGCCCCTTCGGTTGACGGGGCGTATCGGGCAAAGTCGCAATTCTCCATCAGTTCCAGAAAGCGGTTGACCGTCGTAGGGTCTGCCTTGCGGTCAAGCAGGATCTCCCGGATCTTGTCTTTGCTCATCTCCGATGTTTCAATATGCAGCTTCGCCTTCAAGAAATTGTGCATCGCTTTCTCAAGGGCCACATAAAACGCTTCTTTCTGGCCCAATTGTTTGCGGGCCTGGCCCAGGTAGCGACGAGCCAATTGGCTGGCGGCGCGGGATTTCTTACCGGCTACATCGCGGTCAAGGGCCTCGCGGCGACGCATGACGAGCAGGAAAAACGGCAGCAAAGCAAACGGAATCCCCACAAGGGAATAAAAGGTGCCGGATCCGAAGAAATCGACATGCCGGATGGGCGTCAGTTTCGTTTTGCGCTTGATAAACTGAAACTGCTGCGACGTCGCGACAGTTTGCTTCTGTGGCGAGTTGGCTGCTACGACCGCCTGCTCCGGTCCGCCGATCACACGTATCATGATTTCAGTCGTGGTAATCGTCTTATAGCGTCCGGTAGAAAGGTCAAAATACGAAAACCGCATCGGCTTGATGGGGTAATTTCCTTTGTATTGCGGGATGATGGTATATTTGTAGGCAATCGAACCGGTCATCCCCGAAAGGGGCGTCGATACTTTTTCATCGTGCACCGGATCATACATCTCAAGCGCATTGGGTACCACCGGCTTCGGAAGATCGAATAGTTTGAGGTTGCCTTTTCCGCTGACTTTGACCACCAGGTCGAGGCTTTCGCCATTTTTCACCGTCGAGCGGGAAGGGGTAGCCGTAAAGGTGAAATCGCCCACGGCCCCGGTGAAGTCGATGGGTTTTCCGGCTTCCGGCAGCGACTTGACGTTGATTACTTTGGTGCCCGTAGTGACGCGTTTGTTGACTTCCTGCATCTGCACACCCCAGAAGGTACGGCGGTTGGTCGGAAGCACCAGGTCGAAGTCGAGCGACAGCGGCTCAATGGTCAGGCGGCCGGATTTCTGTGGGTAGAGTACGGTTTTGCGCAATACGACCATCCGGGTACGCTCACCATTATAGGTAGTCTCGACCACCTGCGGGTTCTTGACATCGATGTTCTGGCTCCAGAAGTCGTTGTATTTGGGTTTCTCAACTTCATGCCAGGCGCGGATTTCCGCATTATAACCGAGATAGAGTTTGTATTCGACCGTGATCGGTTCGTTGAGATACGGACTGCTCTTCGATACGTCGGCCACCAGTTGGAGGTCATCATACCCAATGAGCTGCGGTGCATACGGATCTTTCGGAACCGGGATCGCGTCGGTGATTGTCACCTTTATGGGTGAGGTTTTATAAATCTGTCCGTTGATTTCAATGCTCGCCTGACGGATGGTCAGCGTTCCTTTTTGAAGCGGGGTCAGCACATACGAATACGATTTGTTGAACGACCCGCGGCCGTTGACCCACATTTGTTGTACCGATTGGAAAGGTCCCGAGAATACCCGGAAGCCCTCAAACGCGGGCGGTGTGAAGTTGTCGCCGTCAGCGTTGACGGTAAAGGTCACCGTCAGCCGTTCGTTGACGCCGAGTTTGGCTTTGCTCGCCTTGGCTTCGAACTGCACCTGTGCCGATACGGCCTGGCAACAGAGCAGGAAGAGAAAGAGGAGTCGTTTCATGGCGGTCATCTGCATGGTTCCTTGTGTGTTACCAATCTTTTTCAGGTTGAACAGGCTGGGCTTTTGCCTTCTCCTTGACTTTATCCTGTACCTTTTTTTCTTCGTTGTTGATTGCGTTCAGGATGTTGTCAATGCGCTGCTTCGAAGCACCCTGCGGACGCGGTTGCGGCTTAGGTTGGTCGCCCTGGCCTTTGTCTTTTTGCTGGTCGCCCTGCTGTTTCTGCTGGTCTTTGTTCTGGTCGCCTTGGTCTTTTTTATCCTGCTTGTCTTGCTGGTTCTTTTGCTGTTGGTTCTGCTTTTGCTGGTCCTTGTTTTGGTCTTTCTTGTTGTCTTTACCACCACCGTTCTTAGGCGGGTTGTTTTTCAGGTAAAGCCGGGCAAGGGCATAGTTATAGCGCGTCTGTTCGTCGTTCGGGTTATTGACCAATGCCATTTTGTAGGCATTGACCGCAGCCTGGTAGTTCTTCAACTTCATGTAGACGTTGCCGAGGTTGTGATACGCTTTGTGCTTTTGGGTATAGGTTTTGGCTTCTTTTATCGCTTTCGTATACACATAGCCGGCTTCTTCCGGAAGGTTCAGCGTATAGATAGTATTACCCAGGTTATAGGTGGCGGGTGCCTTTCCCGGGGCTACGTTTTGCGAAAGACGGTATTCGACTTCCGCATCGGCATACTGCTTCCCGGCCAATGCCTCATTCCCCTTCGCGAGATGGCGGTCTTTCTTCTGGGCTACGGCGCAAACAGAAACGAATAACAGGCAATATGTGAGTAGCGTTCTCATCCTTTGTCGTTAAAAAGGTTCAGTCGGCGGATCCAAGCGGTCTTTTTCTCAAGAAGCAAAAGGTCAAGGCACAACAGGAAGACGCCGAATCCTAAAAACCACTGGAACTGCGAAGCGAAGTCGGTGAACTGCTGCGCTTCAAAATCCGATTTTTCAATGTTATCGAGTGCTTTCTTGACGTATTCCACGACTTCCCGGGTGTTGTTTCCATCCACGTAGCCACCTTTGGTCGCTTTGGCGATTTCTCGCAGCGACGCGGTGTTGCGCTTGGTGATGACGGTTTGTCCCTGACGGTCTTCCTGGAACCGGATACCGCCATTTTCTCTTAGCGGGATGCGTCCTCCGGCCTCGGTTCCGACACCCACCGTAATGATTTTCACGCCGTTTTTGGTCGCTTCTTCAATGGCTTCATCTGAGTCTTCCCCGTGGTCTTCCCCATCCGACACCATAATCACGAGTTTGCTCACGTCTTTGTCGGTGTCTTTGAAGATGTCGTTTGCTTTCTGCACCGCATCCTGCAACGAGGTGCCCTGTGAGGAAACCATGGTGTAATCGAGGCTTTCGAGATACATCTTCGCCACTCCATAGTCTGTCGTAATCGGCAACACCTGATAGGCGCTTCCGGCATACGCAACGATACCGATGCGATCGGCTGCCAGGTTGTTGATGACCTGCGAGACGATCTGCCGGGCTTTCTTCAGACGGCTCGGCGCCACATCCTCACACAGCATACTTTTCGAGACGTCGACGGCGAACACGATGTCGATTCCCTGACGTTTTACTGTTTCGGTTTTCATGCCGATTTTCGGGTTGACGAGTCCGATGGCAATGCAAGCGAGAGCCAAAACCAGCACGCCCATTTTCAGCGCACTTTTGAAGTCAGAGCGTTCCGGTGCCAGTTGGCGAAACAGGGACGCGTCACCGAATTCGCGTTGCCGGCGTTTTTTCCAATACAAATTATAAAGGAATAGCAGCACCAGCACCGGAACGGCGAGCAGCAACCACAGGTATTTCTTTTCATCCAATTCCCACATAGCCATCAGATAAAGCTCCTTAAGAGCGTTTTTCGAGCCACAATTTCAATCAGCAATAAGGCGAAAGCCGCGAGTGCAAACGGACGGAATTGCTCATCATAATCATAGAATTTCAACTCCTGTATTTCCGATGTCTCCAGCTTGTTTATTTCCTGGTAAATTTCCTCCAGGCGGCTGTTGCTGGTCGCCCGGAAGTACTTCCCGCCGGTTTTTCGGGCGATGTCGCGCATCAGCTTTTCGTCGATTTCCACTTGGGCCATCCGGAAGATAAAGTTGCCTCGCGCGTCGATGGCCGCCGGTGTTTCCGCTGTACCGTTGGTGCCGAGTCCGATCGTATAGACCTTGATTCCGTATTCACGCGCAATGTCAGATGCATCTTCCGGGGTGATGAACCCGGTATTGTTGACACCGTCCGTCAACAGGATGACGATCCGGCTCTTGGCCTTGCTGTCTTTTACGCGGTTGACCGCCGTAGCGAGTCCCATTCCGATCGCGGTACCGTCGCTGAGGGTGCGGTCGTAATTGGTTTTGGCGAGGGCGTCAAGCACTACGGCTTTGTCGCTTGTGACGGGCGTTCGGGTATACGCTTCTCCGGCATACACCACCAATCCGATGCGGTCGTTCGGACGTTCGTTGATGAACTTGGCCGCGACTTTTTTCAATGATTCGATCCGGTTGGGCTTCAGGTCACGCGCCAGCATACTGGCCGAGATGTCCATCGAAATGACAATGTCGATTCCTTTCGTGGTTTTTGTCTTACTGCTCACATCCACCGTCCGCGGACGCGCCATGGCCGTGATCAACAAGGCAATAGCGAGTATTCGGAAGGCGAACAGGGCCCAGTGCAACAGCGTCCAGATAGTACCTTTCCCAGCGAAGCCCGAAAGTGACGGCATCCGTAACGTAGCCGACTGCCGCCGGCGCTGCCAGATTTGCCAGGCCACGAGCGGCGGGATCACCAACAGCAGCCAGAACAATTGCGGATACATAAAGGTTACCTGTGTCATGACTTTGGAAGGACTTTGAGTTCGATCGAT
>JAIXYI010000057.1 GCA_027490305.1 Flavobacteriaceae bacterium | reverse complement strand
TCTCTTGAAAGCATAGCGGATAATTTAGTTAAATATTTGAACTTTAGACACTTAAATATACTAAATTTCCGCTTTTCTTATGCTATATTATTTGGGTTTTTATATCGAACTCACGTTAAGATTAAGTACTTCGATAAATTTAGTACCTCCTTTAAGGCGATTTCAACCGCAGGCATTCTTTCACGTTTATTGCCAAAATATGCATTGCATAAATCACACACATTTTCACACACGTTTTTGCCTCCTAATGACTTTGGGAAAGTGTGAGCATCTTTATTAAAAGTCACACTATTTTCATCTTTTGAACACCAAATACACTTTTTCATAAATAAGTGGTAAGCAACATTTACTTAAATTCTTAACAGAAAGCTGTAATCGGAACTAACGCCGAGCTGTTGTCGGTCAACGAATGTAAGGCTTACAACTGATTTTAACAATCATTGATAAAATCAATTGTGTCGAAGTTCTAAATCTTCCCATCTTCCGATCTTCCCAACTCCAAACTCCTTCTACATCGATTTCGTAAAAAAATCCACCCCTCCATATTGCTTGTCCCACCCAGAAAATGGATATTTATGAAATTTTATGCCCGCATTTTCGCTTCTGTATCTTTTTTAGGCCGAAATTCGGGGAAATTGTTAACCTATAACCAACAAAAACCATTATTATGAGTGAAAACACACAGACACGCTGGGGACAGTTTATCCCGCTGGTCACCGTCTTCTTCTTCTGGGGATTCGTAGCGGCCAGTAACGACATCCTGATCCCGGTGTTCAAAAAGGCGTTTGACCTTTCCCAAACCGAAAGCCAATTGGTGTCAATGGCGTTCTACGTCGCCTACACCGTCGGATCACTGCTGTACCTCCTCATTTCCTACCTGGCAAAAGGGGATATCATCAACCGGATCGGATACAAAAACGGACTCGCGCTCGGACTCGGGATCTCGGCCTTCGGAACGCTACTCTTCTATCCCGCCGCCAATAACGGGTCGTTCCCGTTGATGCTGTCCGGACTCTTTATCGTCGGACTCGGGTTCTCCCTCCAGCAAACGGTCGCCAACCCACTCGCCATCGCACTCGGCCCCATCACCACGGGTTCACAGCGCCTCACGATGGCCGGCGGTATCAATAACCTCGGTACCACCATCGGGCCGCTGATCGTCAGCTACGCCCTCTTCGGGTCACCACAGGCCGCCACCGACAGCGTAAGCATCGAAAGCGTCAAAATACCGTATCTGTGTCTCGGCGCCGCCTTCCTGCTTGTCGCCGTGTTCCTCAAGTTCTCTTCACTGCCCAATAAACCGGCTGTCGACGATGCCATCGAAGACGTCGTATCACCTTCCCGCCGTACCTCGGCCCTGCAATACCCGCAGTTGCTCATGGGCATGATCGCCATCTTCCTCTACGTAGGCGTCGAAGTGTCTACCGCCAGTAACCTGCCGGCCTACATGGAAAACAGCCTCGGCTTCGCCACCAACGAAATCGCACCCTATATCTCTCTCTACTGGGCCAGCCTTATGATCGGCCGTTGGACAGGGGCCGTAGAAGCCTTCAACGCCAGCGCCGCCACCGAGAAACTGCTCAAGATACTCGCGCCGTATCTGGCCTTCGGTGTGTTCCTCCTCGTTAACAAAATCGCCGGGCATTCGCTGCAACCGTTTTACGTGTACGCCGCCATCATCCTCGTGCTCATAGCTGCCGACTTCGCCAGCAAAGGCAATCCGGCCCGTATGCTGCTGCTGTTCGCCCTTCTCGGCATCCTGGCACTCGGCATCGGTATGGCCACCAACGGCATGGTCAGCGTATACGCCTTCACCAGCGTCGGTTTGTTCTGTAGCACCCTGTGGCCGTGTATCTTCACATTGGCGATCAGCGGACTCGGGAAACAAACCAACCAAGGCAGTAACTTCCTCATCATGATGATCATGGGCGGAGGCATCGTCAGCGTCATCCAGGGCACCGTAGCCGATAACACCAACATCCATTTCAGCTACATCGTCGGCATCGTCTGCTTCGCCTACCTCGCGTTCTATGCCTGGCGCGTTGCCGGCATCCTGCGTGCACAGGGTATCAACTTCGATAAGAAAGTATCAGGCGGACATTAATTCCGTCTCCACCAAAAAACCGAAGGGCTGTCTCAAACGAGGCAGCCCTTCTTGTTTTGGGGTTGGAATGCAGATTACTTCTTAATCACTTTTCGGCTTTCCACCGCATTCTCTGTTTGGATCCGAACAATGTACTGTCCGGCAGCCAGAGAGGAAAGATCTGTATGTATAGAACGCCCTGAGCCGTCTTTTGAAAGGATACGCTGCCCGAGCAGGTTGAAGACCTCGATTGACCGGATGTCCTCCGAAGCCTCCACCGTCAACTGGCTGCCCACCGGGTTCGGATAGCAACGAACACGAACCGCGTCCGGCGTATCCACACCCAGTTCCGACTCGATTCGCACGTCGTCCACACCCAGTCCATACGAGCTGAAACCACTCGATGTAACACCCTGGATGATGATGTATACTTCCGGTGCACCCAGGTAGCTGTCGGGGATAGAGGCGAGGTAGTTGTAAAAGCCGCTCTCCGAAACAGCCGGCTCGGCTTCGGCATACGAATACTGTTCGTATAGCAATTCGGCCGAGTCGATTGAAGGTGTCGTACTTACGTATACGCGGTACACATCGTCAGGGTCTGCGTTCTGGTGGCGGTGCAAATACATACTCGCCCGCACCGACGCGCTCACACCCGCCAGGCTGAACGGCATCGAAATCAGCAACGCATCTGAGTTCTCATAGTACTTATACACAATGTGTTCGCCTGACGCGCTCGTCTCGATATCACCGTGCGGCACACTCCAGACCTCCCACATCGCGCTTCCAGAAAGCGCCTGTGTTGACCAGCAGATCGGAAGACCCTCTTCCGCCGCCGCCTCAAAATCCTCCATTTCCAAAGAAGCAAATGGGGCAGGCTCGCACAACGTATCAAACGATTCCGGTCCGATCCAGTCACCAAACCCGCCGCTGCAAACCGAACGAATCCAGACAAAATACCGCGTCGAATCATTCAGTCCCGTAAGCGTCACGCTAGTTGTATTCGGTGTCAACGCATTGGTGAGCGTCGCAGGGTTCGCATTTGGGTCGGTCGACCATACCACCTCCCATGAAGCCTCAGAGCCGTTAGACCCCCACGTCATTTCCGCCGTATTCGTCGTTTGGCCCTCGATCACGATGTCGCTCACATCCGGGCAAAGCGGTGCCACCTCCCAACGGATATCGTCAAGATACGCCGCCGACCACACATTCGGCCCCACCAGACGGATGCCGACATAATGATCCGTTCCCGTGTAAACAGTGAAATCCACCGTATGTTGTTCCCATTCCGCATCCAGCGCCACGTCATCCAGTGGTTGGAAAACCGCCTGGGTCGTACTGGTATCAAGCGTGCCCACCTGCACCATGATGCCCGGGTCACCAAAGCCTTTGAACCGCAGGCGATGCGTTCCGGCTGACATCGTCGAAAGGTTAGGCGACACCAGGATGATGTCATTCGTGTCTGTACTAGCATTCTCATTCGTCAGCATGACCGCATTCGGCGATGAAAACACCGGCCCCCATGAAACAGTTTGAACGTTACCCGTATTCGAAGGCCCGCGAACGATCGACGTCCAGCAATCCGGCATCGTCGGCATTTCGACCCCATCAAACGTCTCAAAGAACTCAGAAACCGCGTCGCAGTCTGTGCGGAAGGCCAACGGACCGATCCAAGCACCATACTCATTACCCGGGCAAAGCGAACGCACCCAAACATTATACGTCGTATTGGTCGACAGTCCGTTCACAGTCGCCTCGGTCGCGTTTACCGTTTGCGGCGTCGCTCCGCTAGGATCAAATGCGCCCACGTCGGTCACGGCAACTTGCCACTGGGTTTCATCTCCCGTCGATGTCCATGTGAAACTCGTGCTACTCGGCGTCACAGCCGTTGTGGCAACATCCGTTACATCCGGGCAGTTTGGTGTAACCTCCCAACGCACATCGTCAATATATACGTCTGAGAAGCTCGATCCGGTCATGCGGAAGGCGATATACGCATCCGGACCGGTATAGCCCGCAAAATCAATCGTGTATTCCGACGCGTTGGTTTCAAGCGTTACCGATTCAAGCGGTGTAAACGTGGCGCCAGGGTAGGTGCCGTCAACCGTTCCGATCTCAATATCGGCGCCAAAGCCCCGAGCCCAGAATTTCAGTCGGTGTGTACCGTTCCCCACATTAGACAGGCGCGGGGAGACGAGCGCAATCAGGTTATCGTTAAGGTTGGAAGACCCTGAGGTAAGACCGATCGAATTGGGCGACGAATGCACATCACCCCAGGTAATCGTTTGCACATGGGCAAAGTCAGACACCGATGGCCCGCTGAGTATCGACGACCAGCACGTTGGAAGTTCACCTTCTACAGCGCTGTCGAAATTTTCAAAGAACGTAGCGATAGCCGCACACGAAGTCGTAAAATGATACGGCCCGATCCAGGCACCATAGTCGTTTCCGGCACAAACCGAGCGCACCCAATACGTGTACGTGGTGTTCGACGCCAATCCCGACAGCGTCGCATCAGGATTCGTAGCGGCTGAAACCAGGGTAGCCGTTGCGGGATCGTCAATCGGATCCGGTGCATAGGCCACCTGCCAGTTCGTTTCGGTGCCGCCCGGTGACCAACTAAGTGAGGCCGCCGTGTCAGAAAGCGCGGTAAGGGCGATTTCGGTCACATCCGGACACGTGGGGTTGACTTCCCATCGGATGTCATCCAACAGCGCATACTGGTAAAACGCCGTTGCTGCCACCCGGATTGCGATATACGTATCCGTTCCGGTATACGACGTAAAATCAACGACATAGCCCTGCGCTTGGTCGGTAAGGTCGATTGATTCAATAAGGTTGAAGACACCCGTTTGGGTGCTGTTGTCAAGAGTACCAATTTCCAGCGGAGCGGTGCCGCGTGCCCAGAATTTCAGGCGATGCGTGCCCGCCGAAAGCGTCGATACGTTGGGCGATACCAGAATGATATCGAAGTCACCCGACGATTCGCCGCTGTTGACTTCCAAGAAGTTCGGGGCAGAGTGAACGGTTGTCCAGTTGGCAATCTGCTCCGAATCGAAGCCCAGGTTACCCCGACGGAGCACCGACCAGCAGATTGGCAATTCGTTGCTTTCGTCGAAATTCTCGAAAAAGGTCGCTACCGGCAAACAGGCTGTGTCAAACGAAACGGCAGTTGACCACGGACTGTACTCAGAACCGCAGTTCGCGCGAATGTAGAAGTGGTAAGGCGTGCCTGGGTTCAATCCGGAAGCGGTATAGCTCGTGGTTGCCACGTCGGTGCCGTTGTCACCCGGCCCCGGAGCGTCAAGGCTTTCTGCCAGCACGAGTACCTGCCACGCCGTTTCCTCTCCCCCCGGTTCCCAGCCAAAACTGGCACCGGTCGTGGTGAGGCCCGTGGCCAGTACATTCACCGGTATAGGGCAGGTCAACAAGGCCTGGAACCCGGTGTCATGGCAATCCGACACACCGTCACAGTCGGCGTTGTCAGAATAGTGGAGGCGCACTTGTGAAGACGTGATGTCTTCCACCAAAAGCGGCGCAGGCCCCGAGGCAATCACCACATCGTCCCAGTCGGTGACCGTGATGTAGCCGTCACCCGACTCACCCGTGCATAGGAAAAGGTAATCGGCGCCCACGGCGAGACCGTTTACGGCAGCGTATTCCTCGGTGAAGTTACATCCTGATACGGTTTCATAAAGCCCGGTGTTCTGGGCGGTGATGACATCCAGTGGGTACTGGTCATCACGAATGCACTGCGCTCGTCCGGACCAAAGGGTGCCGAATAGGAGCAAAACAAGCAACGTAATTTTTTTCATAAAGAGAGAATTGTAAATAATGGTTTCTAAAGGTATTCAACAACTGCTAAAAGGTTGTGTCTAAACCGGCGTAAATCACAAAATAATCACAAATGGAACCCATTTATAACAGAAAACCCAGAGCATTGTCTGGGTCTTCCTGTTAATAAAAAAAGGCGATTCGTATAATCGGATGGTTTTTGCCCTATCTCCTTATAATTCCATAACCAATGTCTTGTCAGGGGGTAGGCATCATCGGCTTTGTTTCGCCACCGTTCGGTTCGCGTTTGCACGACAAGCCCGTACGCGGCAGGGCAATGCTCAGATACGGGTCAGTTCTTCCATTCGATCTTTCGGGAAAAGTACATGACGGCAGCAAGGATCGCAAACAGACCGATACTTCCGACCAACAGCGCGTAATCTTCCAGTTGGATAATGACGAAGATAAAGGCATATACCGTCGAAAGAGAGGCGCAGATAAAAAAGGCCCGTTTCGGTTGCCGCAAGATCGACAGCGAATACAACGAGATCAACACCACCACCGCCACCGCCGCGATGCTGTAAGCGAACGAGAAGCTACTGTGCTCGGTGATGGAGATCAGCAACGTATAGAACATTACCAACGCAATGCCAATCATCGCATATTGAAACAGGTGGATACCGATTTTGTTGATGGTCTGCATCAGGAAAAACACCAAAAAGGTCAGGCCAATAACCAGGAAACCGTATTTACTGGCGCGGTCGTTCTGCAGGTATTCGTCCACCGGCACCACAAAATCCACTCCGAAGGCATACGGATCTAGGTTCGGAAGCTGGCCGAAGTAGTGGGACGAAAACGGACGGCTGACCGGCAGCACTTTCCAGTCGGCGATGAACCCGGTCGAGGCGTTGATGGTGCGTTCAGCCGGAATGAAATTACCCTGGAAGCCCGGTGTTTTCCAATCGGATGTCATCGAAACCGACGTCGTGCGACCCACTGGCACAAACCGGATCTGGTTGGCTCCGTTATAGGTGATGTCAAAAGAGAAGTCGGTGCGGTCGCGTTGCAGAAAGTCGGCCCCGATATAGCCCGTTTCCAGGCGGCTCAACGCGTCAGCGTCCTGTGCCATAGCCGGTGCCAGTCCAAACGAGCGGCCGCCCCATTTGATGGAAAGTTCGTTCCGGATGCCCTTCAGGTCGGTCGTGCAGAGCAATAGTGTCGCCTGATCCCATTGAAACGACTTGTCAGCGCTGTCGGCCGCCGATAATGACAGGCGTGAGAAGGTACCTTTGAACGTCATATTGACCGTATACACAATCGATTCATAATTGCCGCGGCTCCTTCGTTGGGTATCGGCCTTTGATATATTGTCAAGCCGGTCAGGGAAGAAGTAGGCCGTCTTCTTTTCGATATGCTCGATTAACGACTCCTTTTTCGTGGTCGGATCCAGTCGTTTTTCGGTGGAACGCTCGGTGTAGGGCACTTTCAAAACCGGACCGTATACCGTCACGCTGTCGCCCCATTTCTGGGTAATTTCCTTCGCTACCTCCCGCTGTCGTTCGGTGCGTTCAAAGATCAGGTTGCGCACCAACTGCAGTGGAATCAGCAGGAACAGACTCAGAAAGCCGACCATCAGCAATCGCGCGGTCGTTGTCTGGAAGAAAGGGGTGTTGTCGTACGTTTTCGGAGGATTTTCCATATTGAAGAAGATTTTTGGATTACGGATGTAAAGGTTGAAGCGCCAGTTGTGCGCGAACAGCATGCAGCGGCTGGTCCAGCAACGGCGCGAAGTCAAGGGAATGGAAGCGGTGGGCCTTCCGTCCTTTTCGATACGCCGCCCGGAAGAAACCAAAGTGCCGCGGAAAGGCAATACCCAAAACCAGGCAGCAGACCCCTTCGAACGAAAGGAAACCGTTGCCGGCTAAACACCAGTGCACCGCGATTTCGTCTTTCAACGAAAGGCCGCAGCGCAGCAGCACGCAATAGGTGTCAAGATGGAGGTGGCGCGGCTCGGGCACCAACTCATGCCGTTCGTAAAAGGCGGCCAGTTCACGGCCTAACGTAGTATGTGGGTGATAGAACTCGGGAAAAAGGATGGGTTGTGTCATTATAAAAGAACTTTGTATTTCAAAGTATATGAATAAAAAAAATCAGGTGTTACGGATCAGGCGCTCCAACGCGGCGATATGGGCTTCAAACGCCTGTCGCCCGGAAGCGGTAGCGGTGTAGGTGGTATTGGGCTTGCGGCCGATGAACTGCTTTCGCACCTCTATATACCCTTCAGCCTCTAACGCCTTGGCATGGCTGGCGAGGTTGCCGTCGGTGACACCCAGCAGTTCTTTAAGGGTAGTGAAATCGGCATTATCGTTCACCATCAGGATCGACATGATACCCAATCGGATCCGATGGTCAAACGCCTTATTGATATGTTGAATGATGTTGCCCACCTATTAATTACGTTCGTATCGAAGATACATAAGAAGTCCGTATAGTATATGCGTCGCGCCCAATCCCACCGCCAGAAACGGCACCGCCAGGGTAGGGAAGGAAACGGCCAACAGGCCAATCGCCACAATCGTGACACCCAGCCAACGCACATCCCGAAGGGTATACTTGCTGGCATTCACACACGACAAGCCATAGAAAATCATCACAGAGGGTGCTACAAGACCAAAGTCGCGATTCAACACCAGTTGGACAATGAACGCACCGCCTGTCACCAGCGGAATGAGGAAGTTAACGAGGAGTCGCCGCGACACCGGACTCCAGATGGTTTCGCCTTTTCGAGTGGCTTTCCGATAGCTCAGTGCCACCGCCGTCACCAGCGACAGTAAAGCCACCATAGCCGCGATCCCGGCCAGAAGGAAGGTGAGCTTCCCTAAAGGTTGGTCATATCCGTCACCCATCCGGTCAAGCGCCGTATCGGCCGCATACGCCCCGACCAACGCATAACCTCCCGCCAACACACCCGACAGGCCGCTGAGCGACATGAATTGGGTCGAACGGCTCATCATGTTGCGGATATCCGAAATGTCCTGTAAATAATTCTTGTCTTCCATAAAAAGAACTTTGAAATGCAAAGTAATGGAATTCAACTATAGCCTGCAACGATTTTCACGAAAAAAATCAAACTTTGAAAATCCCGCCTACCGCGATAATGCGCTGGAAGAAGAAGAAATCCTGCGACGCGTGGTCATCCGCACTGCGTGTGGTCTTGATATCCGGCATGTTGATATACCCGCCTTTCAATTCGCCCTGTATATAGAAGTGCTTGAAAAAGGTGATATTCAGTCCGGCTTTTAACGACAGGCCATACCCGGAAATATGGAAGTCGTCGTGGCGTTGCATACCGAGAAGCGTAGTATTCGTTTTTGGATAGAGCATACCGGCGCCAACACCCTCAGTGACATTGAATTGCACTTTGTCGGTATTCGGCAGGGTCAGCCAGGTTGAAATGTCATCCACGCGCGAGAATTCCGCAAAGATGTAGTTGAGTCCGTCCGTATGCTCATATTGCAGGAATTCCTTCGTCATCACGGTCGGCGTATGGTCGTATACACCATTGTAAGCCGAACCGGGCTCAGAAGCCGGCAAGTCGATATAACCGGTTACATCGGCGGTCTGGAACGATGTCATGACATACTTCATGTGGTCGAGGCCGATCGCGATGCTATAGTGGTCGCTGATGTAATAGCCAAGGCGCAGGTTGGTTTGCGGAATGGTCATACGCACCGGGTCAACATAGTCAAGGTGGTAACCTTTCCCTTTGTCGTGGGCGCCCATGTTATGAACGGTAAAGTCGTAGTTGTTACCCCAAAACCGAACGTCAGAGTCGGAGTAGGTTTCGCGGTTGCCGCCCCACGAAACGAAGAATTTTCCTTTGTTGTGCGCCGTGTACTTTTCTGGTTGTGCGTCTTGCGCCCGTACGCATGCGAACGCCAGCACGGCGAACGCGAGTGTCAATTTTTTCAAGGGTGATAAAGGGAATTAAAAGCGGTTCTTTTCTTAAAAAGACTGAATGGTCTGTCGAATGGCCACCAGGCGTTGCATCAGGCCTTCGAAATAGTCGAGATGCAACATATTGGCACCGTCGCTCTTGGCATTGGCCGGATCGAAGTGGGTTTCGATGAAGATACCGTCCACTCCTACGGCGATACCGGCTTTCGCAATGGTTTCGATCATATCCGGACGCCCGCCTGTTACACCCGCCACCTGGTTAGGTTGTTGCAGGGAGTGGGTTACGTCCAATACCGTAGTGGCATAGTGTTGCATGGTCGGGATACCCCGGAAGTCGACGATCATGTCCTGGTAGCCAAACATCGTGCCCCGGTCGGTGACCATGACATTCTCATTTTGGCAATCCAGCACTTTTTGAACGGCGTGCTTCATGCTTTCCGGACTCATAAACTGGCCTTTTTTCAGGTTGACGGTCTTACCCGTTTTCGCCGCAGCGACCACCAGGTCAGTTTGCCGCACCAGAAAGGCCGGAATTTGCAGCACGTCCACATACTCGGCGGCCATCGGCGCGTCTTCGTTGGTGTGGATATCGGTGACGGTCGGTATACCAAACGTCTCACTCACCTTCCGCAGGATACGAAGTGCCTTTTCGTCTCCGATACCGCTGAAACTGTCGATACGGGAACGGTTGGCCTTCTTGAAAGATCCCTTAAACACATAAGGAATACGGAGGTTGTCGGTGATTTTTACCAGACGCTCGGCTATGGTCATCGCCATTTCTTCGCCTTCGATGGCACAAGGCCCGGCCAATACGAAGAAGTTGCCGCTGTCGGTATGTTTGATGTTGGGTATGTTCGTCAGTTCCATCGCTGATTTTTTGCGCTGCAAAGATACGGTAAAAGTCTGGAAATTACAGTAGGGCAGTGCCGCGGGCAAAAAACCGCTTTTTACGGTCGCGTGCGGGTTCCTGCGGGTTCCGTTGCAGCCGGAGGAGCGTGGGCCGGAGTCGCATTTTGCGTCGTTGGGGTAGCCGTTCCCTGCGGACGTGTGGCCGGCACCCGTGGCGCAGCCGTAGTGGTTTTTGCCGGGGATGACGGAGTGGGAGTGGTGCTTCCTGTCGTCGCCTCCCTATCAGTAGGCGCATCCGTATCGGTATCGCTGGCGATCACCGCCTGTCCGGTCGGAATCAGGTAATCGGTGACCCATTGTGACGGACGTCGGGCGCCGGGTGCATACTTTACATACACGTCTACCCGCTTCAGGTGCGTCGCCTCCGCGATGCCTTTTTGTTGCATCCAGTCGGTCGCTTTCTTCAGGGCGGACTTCCGATGCGAATAGTCACCCGTCAACGTCGCCTTAACGGCATAGAACGGATCAAGGAAGCCCACGGAAATATCACTGCCCGACGAAACGAAGATTTCTTCCCGAAGCGGCGCACATACCGAAAGGGTAACGCGCTTCGTCGGATAATCGAAGGCTTCATGAATCACGAAAGGCGTACCTGCCATAGCCGTGCGTTGCTTGCGCAGCAGTTTCTCGATTTTGGCGAGGGCGTTGGCAATGCGGCCGTCGGCGTCACTTTCGTTACAGGTAAAGGTCTGTTTAAGGTAAAAACCACCGGTCTTTCGGGCATTGCCGGAAACACGGATAGAATAGGTTTTGATTTCGTAGGTAAGCGTCTTGCGAAGGCTCTCCAAACTGCGCTCGACCAGGTCGCTCATGAGTCCGTTAACCCCACCGCCGAACGTCGCGTTTATTTTGGTCATGAAGTCAACGCGACCCTTGATTTTCCAGGTCACTTTGGTCTTCCCGAGGGTATCGGAAAACCGCAGGCTCGATTGTCCCGCTTCGTCATAAAAGCGCGCTTTCTGCGATACGCTGTCGACCGACGAGGATAAAGTGGTAAGTTTTCCACCGCCTGTGCCTTCCCATTGCACCCAGGCCCCTACACCCGACGAAATATCAGAGTGACGGAAAACGGCATCGGGCGCATCCTGCTTCCAGGCCGACCAGGAGGCCCAATTCCCGTAGTCGTTCACATAACGGGCTACGGTCTTGCGCGGTACGTCGATAACAACGGAACGAGTTACTGTGAACTCACCCTTTTGCGTGGCGACGTAAACCGTAAGGGCCACAAGCCCCAGGAGCATCAGCAGGAAGACATATTTCAGTATGCGCATCGGATGGGTCCTTTCAGCCGTAAAAGTAAAAAATATCGGTATACGGTTCGGTAACATTTTTACTTTCCTGTTACCTAATGCGTACATTTGTTGCATACTAATTAATTTATCCAATCAAATCCGTATGAAAATATCGAAAGTGGCAGGATGGTGCCTCGCGACCGTCCTGATGTTCTCCTGCAAAGGGGAAGACGAAAAGGCAGGTACAGCGGCTACCGATTCCGGCGATTTTAACTATATGGCCGACCAGTTCGCCGATATCCAGGTGCTTCGCTACCAGATTCCGGGGTGGGAAAACCTCTCGCTGAAAGAACAGGAGTATGTGTATTACCTGACGCAGGCCGGACTCGCGGGCCGTGACATCCATTGGGACCAGAACTACCGCTACAACCTCGCCATCCGTCGCGCCCTTGAAAACATCTACGTGAACTACAAAGGCGACAAAGAAGACGACAACTGGAAGAAGTTCGAAATCTACCTCAAACGGGTGTGGTTCGCCAACGGCATCCACCACCACTATTCAAGCGATAAGATCAAACCGGATTTTACCAAAGAGTACCTGACGCAGTTGTTGAACGAGACCAAGACGTCCCTCAAACCAGAGATCGTCGAAATCCTCTTCAACGATGCCGACAACAAAAAAGTCAACCTCGACGAAAGCAAAGGCCTCCTCGCTGGTTCTGCCGTCAATTTCTACGATAAAGGCATTACCGAGAAAGAGGTGGAAGCGTTTTACAAGAAAATGGTACCGGCCGATCCGGCACGCCCGGTGTCGTTCGGACTCAACTCGAAACTGGTGCGCAACGCCTCAGGCCAACTCGAAGAGAAAGTCTGGAAAAGCGGCGGTATGTACGGTCCCGCCATTGACAAAATCGTTTATTGGCTCGAAAAAGCGAAAGGCGTGGCCGAAAACCAAAAGCAGGCCGACGCCCTGGCGCTGCTGATCGCGTACTATAAAACCGGCGACCTCAAAAAATGGGACGAGTATAACATCGCATGGTTGAACGCTACCGACGGCAACATCGACTACATCCAGGGGTTTGTAGAGGTCTACAACGACCCGCTGGGCTACCGTGGTTCGTATGAAAGCGTCGTGCAGATCAAAGACTTCGATATGTCGGCTAAAATGGAAAAGGTGTCGCAGAATGCCCAATGGTTCGAAGACCATTCACCTTTGATGCCCGAGCACAAAAAGAAGAACGTCGTCGGTATTTCGTATAAGACCGTCATCGTCGCAGGTGAAGCTGGTGATTCGTCACCAAGCACGCCAATTGGTGTGAACCTCCCGAACGCCGACTGGATCCGCGCCGAGCACGGTTCCAAATCGGTGTCATTGGGCAACATCATCGACTCATATGAGCACGCCGCCGGAAAAGGACGCCTGTCCGAATTCGCGAACGACAAAGAAGAAATCCGCCTCGAAGAGAAATATGGCGCGATTGCCGATAAACTCCACACGGCTCTCCACGAAGTAGTGGGCCACGCCTCAGGGCAGATCAACAAAGGAGTAGGCACGCCGAAAGAAACCCTCAAAAGCTACGCCTCGACCATGGAAGAAGGCCGCGCCGACCTCGTAGGCTTGTTTTACCTCTACGATCCTAAAATCCAGGAACTCGGCCTTACCGACAACTGGAAAGAAACCGGAATGGCCGCCTACGACCACTACATCCGCAACGGCCTCATGACACAGCTTATCCGTTTGAAAGTAGGCGACAATATCGAGGAAGCACACATGCGTAACCGCCAGTGGGTGAGTGCCTGGGTGTTCGAAAAAGGCAAGAAAGACAACGTGATAGAGAAGATTACACGCAACGGAAAAACCTACTTCAATATCACCAACTACGAGAAACTGCACGAACTCTTCGGACAGTTGCTGCGCGAAACCCAACGCATCAAATCAGAAGGCGATTTCAAAGCCGCCAAAGCGTTGGTAGAAGGCTACGGCGTAAAGGTCGACCAGACGTTGCACAAAGAAGTACTCGAGCGCAACAAACAGTTTACCACGCCGCCCTACAGCGGTTTCGTGAACCCTATGCTCGTGCCGGAAACCGATGGCAACGGCAAGATTACCAAAATCAATGTCGTGCAGCCAAAATCATTTGCCGAGCAGATGTTGTATTACTCGAAAACATACGGTGTATTGCCTGACGAGAATTAAGTAGGCGTCATCACGCATGCAAAAGGCTACCCGAGGGTAGCCTTTTTTTGTGGATCAGGAGTTGAAAAACCTTGAAAAATCCGGTTTAAAATAATTCGGTCCTTTCATCACCTTGCCGTCTTCCCGATAGATCGGCTGGCCGTCTTTGCCCAGCTTACTCATATTGCTGCGCTGTATTTCGTCAAAGACATCTTCAATGAGGTGCTGCAACCCATGCTCGATGATGGTACCACAAAGGATATACATCATGTCGCCCAACGCATCCGCTACTTCCGTCAGGTCACCATTGAGGGCCGCTTCCAGATACTCCTCGTTCTCTTCTTTCATCAGGTTATAGCGAAGCATTGTTTTGCTTTCGCCAAGGTCGGCCGTCGGATGCTCGGCATAGCCAAGACGAAACGCCGTGTGGAACTCTTTTACGCAGTCGATCTGTTTTTTCATGTCGGTGTTTTTTCGATTTTGAAAATACGTAAAGTGCCCGCGCGGCTGCGTATCTTTGCGTAAAATTTTACCAACAATGTTTTCACAGGGACAATGGATTTTCGCCGGATGCTTCTTGGTAGCGTTCATTATCGGAATGGTAATCGCCTACAGGAAAGACAAATCGCTGCATCGCGTGTTCTACAAAGGCAACTACCAGGTGCTACTGGCGTTCCTGTTTTTTGTTGCCCTGCTGTTCGTCATCAAGATCGTGATGAAACGATAAACTCCGGCTGGGTGGCCGGAGTTTAGGTTCTGTCGCAAGGTGCTAACTTTAACGCGTATCAACACTATACTTTGGTTATACTTCCAGAACCGTGTACGCTGGTGTCTTCCTGTTCCGGATTCCCTTTATAGCGGATATCGCCCGATCCTTCCACTTCAGCTTTGATCGAACCCGACGCATATACCGTGGCATCGCCCGAGCCCGTTACGGTCACCCGCGCCGTTTTCGCACGCAACGAACCGGCATCCAGGTCGCCCGACCCATTGACCGACGCCGAAACGGCATCAGCGGTACCTGAGATGATAAGGTCACCTGAACCAATCAGCGTGACGTCTACATCCGAAGCGGCTACGTCCAATTTAATGTCGCCCGACCCGGTGAGTACGACCTTCAGGTTCTTGGTTTGCAGCGCACTATCGGCCGAGATGTCACCCGACCCGTTGAGCACGACTTCGTTCAGTGTCGTATACGGCACCGTAATGTCGACGTCGCCTTTTACGGTTCCGTCCGCGTAGATACGGAGCATGCCGTTGGTGATTTCAGTCTTGATGCGGGGCAGTGAGGCCGGTACGGAAGCCGATACGAGAATCGCATCGCCCGTTTTAACCAATTTCACATCGAAGTGACCGGTTACTTCCATTTTGGTAAAGCTACCCAATGGACGTTTTTCAACTTGCTGGGCCGATAACGAGAAGGCCGCGAGCAGGAATACAAGAAGTGTTTTTTTCATGATGATGAGGATTAAGGAGGAAGGTGATTATGATTTCTTGTCCACTTTCAGGCTGCCATAGTCGAGGTCAATCGTCAACCGATTGGCGCCAGCCGTTTTATACGTACCCTGATAGGAAGTGGAACTGTGTGTTTCACGCCGCGATTTGTATTGCCAGCCGCCGGGCGGACGGAAATCGACATAGTTCAGTTTGATGTCGAAGTCGAACGCGTAATTGGCATCATATGTAAGGTCGACGTTCGTATAGTCGCCGCTGATCGACACATTTCCGGCACCCGGCAAGATGTTCCCAATCTTGAACGAATCGTAGTTGCCGCGGGCCGTCAGCGATTTCTCAAGCGTGCCAAGGTTCATCCCGAAATAGTTGCCATTGACGACAACCGTGGAGCCCGTTTTTACCTTCAGGTCGCCATAGTTCATCGCTACGCTGAGGTTATCGGCATCGTCAACACTCAGATCGCTATACGAGCTATTGGCCTTCATCGTCTTCGTCTTCGCCACAGTGAGTTCGGAATATTCGATATTGACGGTCCCTGAACGCAGTGAGGTTACCTGTGAATCGTCGCAATACTGCATATTGAGCGAGGTGTCGCCTTCCAGGGCTGCTGCCGTTAAACGTCCGTACTGGATGTTAAGGCTGGCGTCTCCGGCAATACGGTCGAGCAAAACAGCGCCATACTGGTTGTTGATCTTGATGTTGCCTTTTCGCGGGATGGTGATGGTGTAGTTGATTTCGATGCTCGTACGAGCGCCGTTACCGATTTTCGTGCGGGCCGTGACAAGCGAGCGGCTTCCTTCCAGTTCGATATCGATACCGTTGAGGCGTTTTTCCACCGCATCCGGATTTTTGCCCGATACTTTTACAACGGCTTTGATACTGATAACGGCGTCATCGCTCGTCGTTACGTAGACGCTGCCGAATTGGTTCGTTACGTCGAGTGTCGCGTCCGGATTTACCGAAAAGGTTTTACTGACGGTTTTCTCCTTGCGGACGTCGTCGTCGTTGCCGGCCGCACGGGCCAACGGACTCACGGCGCATACCAGCAATAGTAGAAATTTAAAGAGTGTTTTCATCTTCGTGTGCTTCTGAATGTATTTGTTTGATCGTTTCAATTTGATGCGAGACGCGTTCGAGGAATTCAATCCGCGTCTTAAGGTTCGTAATCATGGCGAAAATCAGTTGTTCGTTTTCACCTTTTCGGGCCAATTCCGCTGCCAGGCGGTCGTAATCGGCCTCCATCTTCGCCATTTGCTTCACGGCATCGTCGACCATGCCCCGGGCAACCGGCGTATCTTCTTTCTGTATCGTCGCGAGCTCTTTCCTGATTACAGAAGCAAAGTAGGTCTGCGCCTCCCGGTTTTCGGGCGACATTTGGTAGGTAGGGGCCGCCGGTTGGTTTTTCCAAAGGAAGACACCCAGTAACAGCACCACGGATGCCGCGATCGACAACGCACCATACAGACGCCGGCGCCGGCGTTTCGGACGGTCAAGTTTTTGCAGGAACCGCAGTTCGTGGCCTTCATTCGGTTCTTCCGTATTCCACTCAAAGGAGGCAAAAAGGGCTTTCAGTTCGTCTGTTTCGTTCTCTTTCATGATACCAGTTGCAATTTGATGCGCAGGCTGTCTTTGGCCCGGCTGATCAGTGTTCGACAATTTCCGGCGTTGATGTTCAGGATCTCCTGGATTTCTTCCTGGTCGTATCCTTCAATGAACAAAAGCGTCAAAACGGTGCGGTAGCTCTCTTTCAATTGTTGCAGTGCCTGGCGCACTTGCTGCATTTGCAGGTCACGGAAGGAAAACCCTTCGTCTCCGTTCGAGGCCTCGTCCTCAGTTTTATAGAGGATGGGCTCAAGGTCGGTTTCCTGCCGCTTATCAGCTTTTTTCAATTGATCGATGCTTTCATTTACGACGATGCGCTTCAGCCAGGCCCCGAAGGTCACGTCGCCCCGAAAACTATCGAGTTTCGTGAAGGCTTTCAGGAAGGCTTCCTGCATCGCATCCTCCGCCGCATGCTCGTCCCGGAGGATCCGTAACGCCGTATTATACATCGCCTTGTTGTATAACTTATAGAGTTGGAACTGCGCGCCACGGTTTTGCTCCCTGCAAAGGGAGACCAACCGGTCGATATCGTGATTGTTCTGTTCCAAAGTGCGTTACGTTGGAATAATGACCGGAGGAGGATCCGGATTGTTACAGTTCGCTTTATTTTTTTTTTCGGAATGTGGGGAATAGGGTAGGAACGGACCCCAAAAAGGCTACCGTCTGGCCCGTCGTGACAGTAAAACGTACCCCAAACCGCCTGCCGCAAGGCTTGACAGCAATATGGCCAGTTTCGCTCCCATAATCGCTTCCGCATCATCGAAAGCCAGCAAGGTAATGAAAATAGACATCGTGAAACCGATACCGGCCAGCAGGCCTACACCGGCCATGTGGCGCCAACCCGCGTTTTTGGGTAGTTTGCACACGCGGGTACGCACCGCAGCAAATCCGGCCGTCAGCACACCGAGGGGCTTTCCGATGACGAGTCCGGCAGCAATTCCCACGCTATACGGAGTCGTAAGTGTTGCCAGCAAACCGCTTTCAATCGGGATAGCGGTGTTGGCCAGCGCGAAAAGAGGTAAAATGAAAAGGTTGACCGGGGCATGTAAGAAAGCCTCCAACCATTTCGAAGGCGGCGTTTTTCCTTTTGGACTTTCCATCGGAATGGTAAGCGCAACCAAAACGCCCGTGATGGTGGCATGCACGCCCGAATGGAGCATGAAATACCACATTACAACACCTCCTATGAGATAGGGCCACAACCGCCGCACCTGGAACAATTGAAAGAGCAGTAGCAGGCCGAAGATGCCCAGTGAAATGCCGAGATTAAGCAGGGATACCGATTGGGTATAGAATAGCGCAATCACCAGAATGGCGCCGAGGTCGTCAATCACCGCGAGTGCCGTGAGGAAAATACGAAGGGAGGTCGGCGCTTTTCGTCCGCATAACGATAGGATACCCAAGGCAAACGCGATGTCGGTCGCCATGGGGATGCCGGCCCCAGAGGCATAAGGCGTGCCCGATGCAGCAGCAAAATACAGACCGGCCGGCACGAGCATCCCGCCGATGGCACACAATATCGGGAGCAAGGCCTTCTTACGCGAAGAAAGCTCGCCTGAACGGATTTCCTGTCGTAGTTCGAGTCCGACCAACAGGAAAAAGATTGTCATCAGGCCGTCGTTGATCCAATACTCAAACGGTTCGCCTGCCACCTTCGAGTGCCAAAAGTGCAGATAGGTCTCCCCCCAAAACGTGGCCGCGCCAATCGACAGCAATGTGCACCCGATCAGCAGGAAGCCGGCGGTTTTTTCGTTTTCGAGAAGGAAAGAAAGAGCGCGTCGCATGAAGAGTAAGAATCAGTTACCCACTAAGAGAGTGAGGCCTATCAAATAAAACATCCGCTTGCAGGCAAGTCGTTGCGCACGTCATGGCAGGCGGATGGTGTAGGTATGTGAAAACGGTTATCAGATAGCGGCTACGATCGCGGCGAAATCCGTCGCTTTCAGGGCAGCGCCGCCGATGAGTCCGCCGTCAACATCCGGCTTAGAGAAAATTTCGCGGGCGTTGTCGGGCTTCACACTTCCTCCGTACAGGATGGAAACGTCGGCCGCCACGTCATTTCCGTATTTGGAACGGATGGTGGCGCGGATGAATTCGTGCATTTCCTGCGCCTGCTCCGGACTTGCGGTTTCGCCAGTCCCGATGGCCCAGACGGGTTCGTAGGCCAGTACAATTTGGTTCCATTGCGCGGCATCCAGATGGAAAAGACCGTCTTTCAGTTGGTTTTCGACCACGTTGAAATGCTGTCCCGATTGGCGTTCCTTAAGTTCTTCGCCAAAACAGAAAATGACCGTCATGTCATGTCGCAGGGCCGTGTTGACCTTATCAGCCAGTAAGGCATCGGTTTCGTGGAAGTAGGCACGGCGCTCTGAATGGCCCAGGATGACCCATTCCACACCCACGCTCTTCAGCATATCCGCCGAAATCTCGCCCGTAAACGCGCCACTTTCGGCCTGGTGCAGGTTTTGGGCCGCAACGGCAATATTGGTATTGTCCAGAAACCCGACCGCAGCCTGAAGGTTCACAAAAGTGGGGGCCACGATTACCTGCGCTTCTTTTCCATTCGGCAGGCTCTCAACGAGATCCGCGAGTAAAGCGGCTGTCTCGGCGGCGTTTTTATGCATTTTCCAGTTTCCGGCTACGATCTTTTTTCTCATGATTTAAGTGCGTTAAGAGTTTTATCCATGGCATCAAAGTCTTTCTCGATAGCCCGGTAGGTTACGATTTTTCCGTTTTTGTCAATGATGATATAGCGGGGAATCCAATCGAGGTCGATGGCGGTCCCGAATTTTCCTTTCATACCATCCGGAGCCATGAAATGGGCCCCTTTCAATTGGTGTTTTTCCACGCCTTCCTTCCATTTGTCGGTCGTTTTGTCCATTGAAATGAACACATAGTCCACCTCAGGGTGCGCGGCCTGCATCGACTTGAGTTGCGGCATCGCCTTTACGCAATCGCCACACCACGAAGCCCATACCTCAATGACAATCGTCTTGCCTTTGTGTTTGGCCAGGATGTCAGCCAGCGTCGTCGAACGGTCGTTAAGCGTGAAAAGCGACTCTGTCAGGGCCTTGTCGGAAAATTTTTCCTGGGCATTGGAGCAGGAGACCATCGCGAATACGGCGATGCAGCTCATAAATAGATGTTTCATGATACGAAGTGTAAAGAGTTAGGGCTTGGCCAGTTCGGCAAAGGGTTTGTTGATGAGTTTCTCATAGGCCGCGGCGTTGAATTTGTTGCCTTCGATGCCGAAATAGTACACATATTCATGGCCGTTCCAGAGGTATTTCACACCAGGCGTGTCTTTGCCTTCGCCCAGCAATTTCCAAAACGGGATGATCTCGATGATTTTATACGGATACGTTGCACCGGCGTAGGCAAAGAACTCCGGAATCTTCTCCGCTTCCTCATTCATGAAAAGGACTTGAATCTTCGGCGCGTTCTTGTTTCGGCGCTTCATCTCCGTCAGTTCTTTGGCAGCGTCACGGCAATGGTCGCAACCCGGCACGAAGAAACACAGGGTGGTTTTTCCTTTGTCGGCGTCGGCAAAATACGCCGCATACCCCGAACGTTGGGCGGCAGGCGCGTCTACTGTTTTGGGTTTTTGTACAGTGGTCGTATCGGTTTTCGCGACAGTTACTTCAGGAGCCGCCGTTGTGTCGGCCACCGTCGGTTCTGCAACAGTATCTTCTGCAATCGGGATGTTCGTTTCAAGCGGTTGGCTGACCGGTTGCATCGGTGCCAGCATAAAGACCATCAGAACGAAAGCCAGTACACCGGACACCAGCACCCATATATTATGGGATTTTTCGCTTGATTTCGGCAGTAACAGGAACAGCCATCCCAAAAGTCCCATCGCGACGATGTTTTTGATGATGGCCTCCACCGGCGTCATCGGCAGCAATTCTCCGAAACAGCCGCAGTTACCGCCATTTCCGAAGACGTAGGTTTGTATGGTAAGGTGCACGACAAAAACCAATAGCAAAAGGAACGTAGCCGGCACTACAAGCGTCCGCAGGAAATTCCGTTGCAACAACAACACGCCAAGGGCAAACTCGATACCGATCAGCGTCCGCGAAAAATACCGCGCCACATCCTCGGTGAACCCCATTGGGTACAATTGCTTCACCTCGAAGGTCGATATCGCAAAATAGGGCGAGGGGTAGAGCTTCGCCACCGCCGATACCAGAAACAGCAACGCTACAACAATCCGTAATACCCAGGCAATGTCCTGTTTTTTCATACTTTATTTCCTTTTAAACCCACTCAAAACTCAACACTCAAAACTCTTCACCCATCAAAATCAACGCAAACACCGCATAATTGATCATATCCTGATAATTTGCATCAATGCCTTCCGACACCAGTGTTTTGCCTTTGTTGTCTTCGATTTGCTTCACCCGCAGCAGTTTCTGCAGGATGAGATCGGTGAGGGAACTGATTCGCATCTCGCGCCAGGCCTCGCCATAATCGTGGTTCTTGGCCTCCATCAGCGTTTTCGTCACATGAATTTTCTCATCGTATAAAGCCGACGCCCGTTCCGTGTCGAGATCCGGTTGGTCCACGACCCCAAGTTCCAACTGGATCAGCGCCATGACCGAATAATTGATGATGCCGATAAACTCGCTTGCCTCGCCTTCGTCGACTTTCCGGACGGCATTTTCCTGCAGGCTCCGGATGCGTTGCGCTTTGATGAAAATCTGGTCGGTCAGGGACGGCAACCGCAGGATACGCCAGGCGCTTCCATAGTCGGTCATCTTGTTCACGAACAGGCTGCGGCAGCGGGCGATTACCTTGTCATAGGCAACAGTGGTTGGAACCATTCTGTATCTTTGTGTTTTCGAATCCCAAAAATAGGGAAACCCGGAGGATTACGAAAACCTCCATCAACCGTTAACAACTCGTTATGACGATTAACTGCCGCGGACGCCTCGTCGACCTTACGACCCCCCGGGTTATGGGGATACTCAACATCACGCCCGATTCGTTCTATGACGGCAGTCGCTACCAATCGACGGATGCCGTGCTGACACAGGCCGGGCGCCTGCTCGAAGAAGGCGCCGATTTTCTGGATATCGGCGGGTACTCTACGCGTCCGGGTGCCATCGACATCTCCGTGGCGGAGGAATGCGACCGTGTGGTGCCGGTCATCGAAGCCCTGGCCGCCGCTTTCCCTGACGCGCTGCTGTCGATTGACACCTTTCGGGCCGAAGTAGCCCAGGCAGCAGTAGCCGCCGGAGCCACAATGGTCAATGATGTGTCGGCCGGACAACTTGATCCTAACATGCTCAAAACAGTAGCCGACTTGCGGGTTCCGTATGTAATGATGCACATGCGCGGCACCCCCCAAAAAATGGCCACGTTAACCGATTACGACGATATCGTAGGCGACCTACTGTATTACTTCTCCGAACGCATCGCCACCGCCCGCTCCCTCGGTATCAGCGACCTCATACTCGACCCGGGCTTTGGATTCGCCAAGACCATCGAACAGAATTTTGAGTTGCTGCGCCGCTTGGAGGAATTTCGTGTGGCCGGTTTGCCCTTATTATGTGGACTCTCCCGCAAATCGACGATTTATAAAACGTTGGAAGTCACAGCAAACGAGGCAATGAACGGCACCACGGTGCTCAATACCCTCGCGCTCCGAAACGGGGTCCACATCTTGCGGGTGCACGATGTAAAAGAAGCGGTGGAGGCCGTTCGGTTGGTAGAAGCTACGCGCGTGGGTCAGGAGTGGTGATAGGGCTCGCCTTTCAGGATGGTGAAGGCGCGATAGACTTGTTCGACGAAAAAGAGGCGCACCATCTGGTGGGAAAACGTCATCGCCGATAGCGACAGCATCCCGTTGGCCCGGCGGTAGACCGTCTCCGAAAAGCCGTAAGGTCCGCCAATGACGAAAACGAGTGTGCGCACGCCGGCATTCATCCGCTTTTGCAATTCTTCCGAAAAACCCACGCTCGAGAACGACTTGCCGCGTTCGTCGAGCAATACGAGATGGTCGGATGATTGCAGTTTCGCCAGTATCGCCTCGCCTTCCTTTTCTTTTTGCTGGGCCTCCGACAGGTTTTTGGCGTTCTTGATGTCTGGAAGAATCTCGAGGTCGAAACGTACATAAAACGACAGCCGTTTCACATACTCGTCAATCAGGGCGAGCAGGTGCTTGTCGTCGGTCTTGCCAATGGCGATAAGGCGGATGTTCATGATTTTCTCGTCGGCGTGCCCGGCAAATGTCCGCAAAAATCATGAACTTGCGGCGAATTTTCATCCGATGCCGCTCTATACCGACATGCTGGGCCGTGATCTGCACCTCGACGCCACGCCGCGCCGAATCGTCTCGCTGGTGCCCTCGCAAACCGAACTCCTTTACGAACTCGGACTCGAAGACCGCATTGTAGGCATCACCAAGTTCTGCGTGCACCCTTTTCACTTCAAATCGGTAAAGAAAGTGGTGGGCGGCACCAAAAACGTCCGGATCGAAAAAGTCGCGGCCCTGTCGCCCGACCTCATTGTCTGCAACAAAGAAGAGAATACCGAAGAGATGGTCGAAGCGCTTTCGGCGATTGCACCGGTATGGGTGTCCGACGTGGCCTCGCTCGAGGATAACTACCGCCTCATACAAGCCTTTGGCGAACTGTTCAACTGCCGGGTAGAGGCGCGCAAATGGGAAGACAAAATTCGGTTTGCTGCCGCCGACTTCGAACGGTTCATGAAGGAGGTACCCGAGCGTAAAGCGGCCTATTTTATATGGAAAGAACCTTGGATGGCGGCCGGTGGCGGCACGTTTATCCACGACATGATGACGTTGAACCGCTTTACCAACATCTACAGCGAACGCGAACGCTATCCGGAAGTAATCGTACCGCGCATCCGGCTCGAAGGCGACCCCGAACTGGTGCTGCTGTCGTCCGAACCATACCCGTTCAAAGACGAAGATGCCTTCGAGATCGGGCGACGTACCCACCACGCCAAAACCATTTTCGTAGACGGGGAAATGTTCTCCTGGTATGGCTCGCGGCCATTGCGGGCATTTGCGTATTTCCGGCAATTGCAGGAGCGGTTGGGGTGATGAACATCCGAAGGTCAATGTAGTGGCGGCTGGAGCGGAAAACTGTCAAGTTGACAATTCCTGTCAATCGCTTTCGCTCTCACGAATGCGCCCATTTTGTTTTATAAATCAGTACAGTTAACGAATGCCGGAACCGATGGTTCTTTAAGCCAAGAAGCGAATGGAATTCGAACACGTTTTAGGGCTTGGCCATCTGTTGGGCCACTTCCTCGTACGCTTTTACCAAATCTTCCTGATACGAGTTGTCTACATGGTAAATAAGACTGGTGTAGTATATCCGCCCTTTGGTAAGTATTTTTTTGTCAACCTTTACCAACTCCTCTTTAAAGGGGCTGATGGCAAACCATTGGTTGAACTTTCTACTTCTAGCTAACCCATATCCATCGCCGGTATCGCACGTAAAGGATATAGCCTTCTCTGTATCTTCAAAAAAGTGTTCTAAAATGCATGAAATGGTATCCCGGATATCGGTATCCCAACTTGTTTTAGTACCGCCGTTTAGGTTCTCAATAAGGATGTCAAAAGGCTTTTGTATCTGATCTATAGTAGAGGCTCGATCAAACAAATACATATCGGTGAAAACAATAGCGTATTCAACGCCTTTAGACGTTGAGAAGGAATAAATAAATGTTTCGGGGTCAAAAAAGACGTTACAAGGGCTGCCTAAGTGTAATTCCTCGCTCATTCAGTGTTTGGCGTGTAATCTCACCCCGCAAGTAAGCACGTAAAAGCGCCTTATCGGCCAAATATTTTTCGGCGGCGCTTTTTGCAGGGATATTTTTTTTGGCTTTCAAAATCGAATGTATAATGCAAAGATAGGTAATTCCTTCAATAGTTTTGTTGGTAGAATACTTTTGTGACAACGTATAAAAGGCACAAAATAAAAGGCCGGAACCCACGTCCCAGCCTTTTAAACTCTAACTAACCAAACCAAATATTGTAAATAATTTACGTACTCAAATGTCGTAATTTTTTAATTGTCAGTTTGTTAACGTAACGTTATTTTTGTGTAAGTACCACGTTCACGCGGGATTGCCCCTTACTTAGGGTCTTGCATCGCAAACACTTTCTTCAACAGCGGAGAGGTGCGCGCGTCGAGTCGCTGCCGGATGTTCAGCTCTTCCAGGGCAATCATAACGAACACACCCTCAAGCGCTTTGTTCGTGACATAGTCGGTAATATCCGGATTCACTTTCGTAACCAGGGGGACCTTATTATACTTCGAAATGATGGTCGCCCAGATTTGATCGGCCCCGACTTTCCCCAGGGAGGCTTGCACAATCGGACTGAATTTCGCATAAAGCGCGGTTCGGGTGCTCGTGCTGAGGTACTGCGTCGCGGCATCGTTTTTCCCCATCAGGATATTCTTCGCATCGGTGATGGTCATCTTCCGGATCGCGTCCACAAAAATGGGCGTGGCTTCCTTCACCGCATCTTCCGCCGCCCTGTTCAGTGCCTTCACGCCATCGTCGGCCAGTTTGCCGAGTCCCGCTTTACGGAGGGTCGTTTCCACTTTTTTGAGTTCATCCGGAAAAAGGATCTTTACCTTGTCGTTTTTCAGGAAGCCGTCTACCGCCGTGAGTTTCGTCACCTGGGTGTTCACGCCTTTTTGCAGCGCCTCCCGCAATCCGCCCGCGATATCCACCCCGCCGGTGCCGGTGGCCGTTTTCACTTTGTCTTTGGCTTGGTTGAGGATGCCCTTTAATTGCGCCTGTGATACCATCGGCACCAATACAAGCAGATACAGTAGTTTTTTCATGTCTCGATGTTTGGGCGAAAGTTCGGTAAAGTCGACGATTGGATGTGGTAACGAGTTGTTAAAAAGCGACACGTCCAAACTACGACTTAATTTCCTACTTTTATACGGCGGCGGAATGCCTCCCATTACATCCACGCTTATGCCAACCACGTTACTCGAAAAAGACCTGGAGGCCTCGATTGGCTTACAGAAATATTATGTTTCCGTCGCCTGGCGGAACGGCACGCTCATCATGGACGAACCCGAGAAGATCGGGGGACGTGACCTCGGGCCCGATCCGTATACCACCTTACTTGCCTCGTTGGCGGGTTGTACGCTGTCGACGCTTCGGATGTATGTCGACCGCAAACAATGGGACATCCCCGAAATGCGGGTGACATTGAATATGTACCACGACACCGACACGCACACCGTCATCACACGACAGCTCGCGTTTCCGGGCGTGTCGGATTCCGCTACCATCGAGCGCCTGATTGTCATCGCGAAAAAGTGCCCGGTGTCGAAAATCCTTGAAAACCAGATTACCATTCAAACTACTATCTAAAATATGGACATACAACACGAAGACAATGGCACCAAAGGCCGCTTTTTTGTCGCCGAAAACGGCAAGACCCTGGCCGAAATGACCTACACCTGGGCCGGCACCGACCGAATTATCATCGACCACACCGAAGTCAGCGATGTGCTTCGCGGTAAAAACGTCGGGAAGCAACTCGTAATGGGCGCCGTGAACATGGCACGCGATAAGAAAATCTCCATCATCCCGCTGTGCCCGTTTGCCAATAGTGTATTTAAAAAAACGCCTGACATACAAGACGTCCTCTAAAACCCTTCGCCATGGATAAAAACAACATCAGGAAAGAATACAGCAACGGCGATATCACCATCGTGTGGCAGGCAGGCCTTTGCATCCACTCAGGCAATTGCGTCCGGAACAGTCCGGATGTCTTCCAGCCCAAAACCCAACCCTGGATCAAACCCGAAGCCGATTCGTCCGAACACATCATGCAGACCATCGACAAATGCCCGTCGGGCGCCCTGACCTACATTCGCAAAGCCCCCGAGAACTATAGCAACCTCGTCGAAGCCCTCGACGCATTGCGTGCACAGGGTTATACCGAAGACTTCAACCTCAAACAAAACTGCCTCGAGTGCCGCAACGGCGAATACAGCATTTTCCACGATGAATTCCACATCGACAAATCGTTCCGCTTCGATGCGAACACCGACCCCGACGATGAGAGCATCCTCTACGCCATTTCGTCGGAGAAATACCAACTGAAAGGCGTATTGGTCAACGGCTACGGCACCAGTTCGGAACCGCTGACGGATGAGATGTTGGATAAGTTGAGGTAGGCGTTACGAAAACACCACCGTCCGGTTGTCATACACAATCGTCCGCCGCTCCGCATGCAGTTTGACGGCGCGCGCCAACACGATGCGTTCGAGGTCACGCCCTTTTGAGATGAAATCGTCGATGGAATGGCTGTGGGTCACGCGGGTGATATCCTGTTCAATAATCGGGCCCTCGTCGAGTTCTTCCGTCACATAATGGCTGGTCGCCCCAATGATTTTGACGCCGCGACGAAAAGCCGAGTGATACGGTTTCGCCCCCGGAAACGCCGGCAGGAACGAATGGTGGATGTTGATGATGCGATTGCGGAAACGCGTAATAAGACCAGGTGTAATGATTTGCATGTACCGTGCCAGGACGATGAAGTCGATTTCAAACTCGTCCATCAATGCAAAGTGCGCCGCTTCGCCCTCCTCACGGATGTCTTTGGTAAACGGCACATGCCGAAACGGGATCCCGAAGCGGTCGGCCACGGGCTGCAGGTCGGTATGGTTGCTGACGATCAGCGCAATATCGGCGGGCAATTCCCCCGAACTGTGGCGCCCCAAAAGATCGTACAGGCAATGGTCGTATTTCGACACGAACAGCGCCATCCGCGGCCGTTCATCCGAGTCGTACCATTCCCAAGACATATTGAAACGCTCCGCTACCGCCATCCGGAACGACTCGCGCGAAAGCGTAGTATCCGCCGATTCGAATTCGAGTCGCATAAAGAAGACGTCGGCGGGCGCATCGACGTGTTGGTCAAGATACACGATATTGCCATTGTGCCCGGCCACGAACGTGGTGACGGCGGCGATAATGCCCTTTTGGTCGCGGCAATGAATGAGTAAGGTGGTTTTTTGCATGGTAATCAGGCGTATACGTGAGTGCTTTCCTCACAAATCTATTGTTTTTACGCAAAAACCGACGACGGGTTCGGTATTTTTACATAATGTACCGAAAGAGGGGAGATTTTTTGAAAAATCTGTAAATTGCGCATGCGAAAAATGCGCCCTCGAAAATGGAACAAGCCCAGCCCTACACCCCCTTACACAAAGTCCGTATCGTAACCGCAGCGTCGCTATTCGACGGACACGACGCTGCCATCAACATCATGCGCCGCATCATCCAGTCAACCGGAGTGGAAGTCATCCACCTGGGTCATGACCGCAGCGTGGAAGAAGTGGTCAACACCGCCATCCAGGAAGATGCCAACGCGATCGCGATGACGTCGTACCAGGGCGGACACAACGAGTACTTCAAATATATGTACGACCTCCTGAAAGAAAAAGGGGCGGGGCATATCAAGATATTTGGCGGCGGCGGCGGCGTCATCCTGCCATCCGAAATCGCCGAGCTGCACGAATACGGCATCGAACGCATCTATTCCCCTGACGACGGACGCGCCATGGGCCTCCAGGGTATGATCAACGACCTCGTCAAACGGGCCGATTTTGCCGTTGGTGACAAACTGAACGGTGAGGTTGACCACCTGCAGGAGAAAAACCCAACCGCGATCGCACGGCTCATTTCCTCAGCCGAGAATTTCCCGGACGTAGCCAAACCGGCCATGGATGCCATCCACGAAAAGAACAAAGGCGTTTCAACACCGGTACTGGGTATTACCGGCACGGGTGGGTCGGGTAAATCGTCATTGGTAGACGAACTCGTGCGTCGCTTCCTGATTGATTTTCCGGAAAAGACTATCGGACTCGTTTCGGTCGATCCTTCCAAACGGAAAACCGGCGGGGCACTATTGGGCGACCGTATCCGGATGAACGCCATCAACAACCCGCGTGTGTTCATGCGTTCCCTGGCTACCCGCCAATCGAACCTGGCGTTGTCGAAATATGTGGCGGAAGCGATTGAAGTACTCAAAGCCGCCCAATACGACCTAATCATCCTCGAAACCTCGGGAATCGGGCAGTCGGATACTGAAATCCTCGACCACTCCGACGTGTCACTCTACGTGATGACGCCGGAATTCGGCGCCGCCACCCAACTCGAGAAGATCGACATGCTCGACTTCGCCGACCTGGTAGCCATCAACAAATTTGACAAACGGGGCGCCCTCGACGCCATCCGCGACGTCAAGAAACAATACCAGCGCAACCACAATTTATGGGACGCCAATCCGGATACCATGCCGGTGTTCGGTACGATCGCTTCCCAATTCAACGATCCGGGAATGAACAGCCTGTATAAGGCCATCATGGACAAGATCGTCGAGAAGACCTCGGCTGGCCTGAAATCGACGTTCGAGATTACCCGCGAAATGAGTGAGAAGATTTATGTCATCCCACCGAACCGCACCCGTTACCTGTCGGAGATTGCCGAAAACAACCGAAAATACGACCGTGTGGTGCGTACCCAACAGGAAGTCGCGCAAAAACTATACGGCATTTACAAGACGCTCGAAACCGTTTCCGGCGCCAAACCGGTGTTTACGAAAGCGGGCATCGACGAAAGCTCCCTTTCCACAGCGGCTTCGTTGTCTGCCCAAAGGGAAGACACCAATGCCGACGAGAACCGCATCTTCGTGAACCTGTTGCTGAACCAGTTTGACAAAGTCAAAATGGACCTCGATCCGTATAACTGGGAAGTGCTATTGGGATGGGAAACCAAAGTCAACCGCTACAAAGACCCGGTCTATTCCTTCAAGGTCCGCAACAAAGAAATCCGCATCGCTACGCACACCGAGTCGCTGTCGCACTCCCAGATCCCGAAAGTGGCGCTTCCGAAATACGAAGCCTGGGGCGATATTCTGCGTTGGGTGTTGCAGGAAAACGTACCGGGCGAGTTTCCATTTACGTCCGGACTCTACCCGTTCAAGCGGGAAGGGGAAGACCCGTCGCGGATGTTTGCCGGAGAAGGAGGACCCGAGCGTACCAACAAACGCTTCCATTACGTGAGCATGGGCATGCCGGCCAAACGCCTTTCGACGGCCTTTGATTCGGTGACGCTTTATGGAAATGATCCTGACCTGCGCCCTGATATCTACGGAAAGATCGGAAATGCCGGCGTATCGATCTGCTGTCTCGATGATGCGAAGAAACTCTATTCCGGTTTCAATCTCGCCGATCCGATGACCTCGGTATCGATGACCATCAACGGTCCGGCCCCGATGTTACTCGGCTTCTTCATGAACGCTGCCATCGACCAACAGTGTGAACTCTATATCAAAGAGCACCAACTGGAAGATGTCGTAAACGCCAAAATTGACGAAATCTACAAGCAAAAAGGCACCAAACGGCCGTCCTACCAAGGCAAACTACCGGAAGGAAATGACGGCCTCGGCCTGATGCTGCTCGGCGTAACCGGTGACCAGGTACTGCCGGCCGACGTCTATGCCGAAATCAAGACACGTACGCTGCAACAGGTGCGCGGTACCGTCCAGGCAGATATCCTGAAGGAAGACCAGGCACAGAACACCTGTATCTTCTCAACCGAATTTGCCCTCCGTTTAATGGGCGATGTGCAGTCGTATTTTATTGAAAAGAGCATCCGGAACTTCTATTCCGTTTCCATATCCGGTTACCATATCGCCGAAGCCGGTGCCAACCCGATTACGCAGTTGGCGTTTACGCTGGCGAACGGTTTCACGTATGTCGAATACTACCTGAGCCGCGGCATGGACATCAACGATTTCGGTCCGAACCTGTCGTTCTTCTTTTCGAACGGCATCGATCCGGAGTACGCCGTTATCGGTCGGGTGGCCCGTCGTATCTGGGCGAAGGCACTCCGCGACAAATATGCCGCCAACGAACGGGCCCAGATGTTGAAATACCACATCCAGACGTCGGGTCGTTCGCTGCACGCGCAAGAGATCGATTTCAACGACATCCGCACCACGCTACAGGCATTGTATGCTATCTATGACAACTGTAACTCGCTGCACACCAATGCCTATGACGAGGCCATTACAACTCCTACAGAGGAGTCGGTACGCCGCGCTATGGCCATCCAGCTCATCATCAACAAAGAGTTGGGATTGGCGAAGAACGAGAACCCGATACAAGGTTCCTTTATCATCGAAGAACTCACCGACCTGGTGGAAGAAGCCGTATTGGCCGAATTCGACCGCATCACTGAAAGAGGCGGCGTGTTGGGTGCCATGGAAACCATGTACCAGCGTTCGAAGATACAGGAAGAGAGTCTGTATTACGAAACCCTGAAGCATACGGGTGAATTCCCGATCATCGGAGTCAATACTTTCCTGAGTTCAAAAGGGTCGCCTACGGTCATTCCGGCCGAGGTCATCCGCGCGACCGAAGAGGAGAAACGTTACCAGATCGACATGCTGGCCGAACTCCGCAAAGGTAACGCAGGCCGTGAGGAAGAACTGCTCCGCCGCGTGCAGGATGCCGCCATCAACAACCGCAATATCTTTGCCGAATTGATGGAGGCGACGAAAATCTGTTCGCTGGGCCAGATCACATCCGCGTTGTTTGAAGTAGGAGGGCAGTACCGTCGGAATATGTAACTACGCCTTCTCCGCAGGTTCGATGGTCGACTCCCGTTTCTTCGCGATACGGTTGAGGCGGATCATTAATAAGATAGTTAGTAAGGAAACGCCGCTTACGACATACCCCAGGGTAGGATAGTGCTCCAGCGGTTTTCCTTCCGCCGGCTGATAGACAATAAATCCCGCCACAACGGCGGCAAAACCACCCGCTACCTGTTGCATCGACGAGGTAATCGCCATATACGCCCCGCGATCGGCCTGGTCCGGAATGGCCGTGTTGATGGCCTGCGAAGGTACAATCCGGCTCATGATGCCCATAAACATAATGACATTGACGGTGATAACCAGCCAAAGCGGCGTGACGGACAGATTGGTGTAAATGAGGCACATCACGATCGTAACAGCCGTCCCTCCAATAAAAATCTTGATTTTATCGAAGCGGTCACTGAGCTTTCCGATCACGGGCATGATGACCAGTACCGAAATGCCGGCAGCCAGAAATACCAGGGGAAGGTCCTCTCGCGGAATCCCTACATTATTGACCATGAAGGCGCTGCCGAAGGGTTGCAGCATGAAACCGCCGACCGATAACAGGGCTACCGTGCTGAACCCGATGCGGTAATCCCGCTTTTGGACGGTATGCCATAAATGCGCCAACGCATTCCGTTCTGATTGCAGTTTTAAGTGCGCATCAACGGGTTTCAGGCGCACGAGCAACACAATTCCCAGTACAATCCCGAGTGCCACCACCATCAGGAAAGCCGAATGCCAACCCCAGTGGTTCGCCAGGAAAATACCCATCGGAACACCCAATATTTGACTGCTTCCGAATGCCATGGTCACAAAACCCATGACCCGTCCGCGTTGGTTGGGCAGGAACAGGTCGGTAACGATGGCGAGCGTGATAGAACCGATGACGCCACCGAAACAACCGGTGACGATTCGTGCGATCAGCAGCGTCCAGTAGTCGGTCGCCAGCGCGCAACATAACGTACCCACCAGAAAACCGGTATAAAAGAAAAGCAACAACTTCTTACGATCGAATTTGTCGGCGAAGCCCGCTGCCAATATGCCAGAGGCGCCGGCACTAAAAGCATAGGCCGAGACAACGGTGCCGAATTGGGCGGTCTTCATGTTAAGTTCACTCATCAGGATATCACCCAATGGTGAAATAATCATGAAATCGAGAATCACCGTGAATTGCAACAGGGCCACAAGGGCGATGACAAGTTTTTGGTAACCGGTGAAGGCCGGAATTTCCGTTTTTACGGTCATGGATACTACTGAATTTGAGGATTTTTGGCGCGGAGCAATAACACCGCGGCCCACAATTGCACCAGGCATTGCAAAAGGTTGACGACCCCCAAAATCGGATCGGCCGATAGGTTCTGTATAATTACCGGAGTGCCGATGAGTCCGAGTGCGGCTACCGCGATATACACATACTTCACCCAAACGATCCCTTTGCGGATTCCCACCGCACAGGCGGCAATAAGTGATAACATGACGAGTCCGGTGATGATAAATCCGATGCGCTTCATGCCATGTGAAGGTGTCGCAAACAAGAGGTTATACACACCAAACAATAGCGTAAGGAAGATAAGACTAGAGGCTTTCGCAAAGTTGGGGTGTAAAGGCGTCACCATATCGCAAAACTCGATTTTTTTCAAATGTACGCATTTCCTATATTTGACACGTGCCTCATCGGAGGCTGCGATATCTTTTTTAGTGCGCTGATTTACAGTAAACCGTCCTTCCACTAACACCACATAACATGAGAAATACTATAGGGTTGCTTCTTTTGATGGCTTTCGCTTCCGGCCAGGCGCAGGTTACCTATCCGTCAACTGATTTTGCAGGTTTAGGGGATACGTTTCTCGTATCGCATGCTACCAACGGACTAGCGTTATACGACTTCACGCTGACCGGTGCGAATTACAGTTGGGATTTCTCATCCCTCCAGGCCAACACGCAGGAAACCATTTCCTACGTCGATCCCGCCACTACGGGTTTCAAAACAACCTGGTGCTTCCTGAATGGCTACTTTTTCAACTGTAACAGCCAGTTTTCCAATGCATTTAACCTGGCGTCGCCCGTATCGGATGGGCTCGAACTGCAGGGCTACGGACTGACCGACCTCACCGCTCATTACAAAGTGACAAGTTCGTCCCTACAGGCCAAAATGTTGGGTGCCAACATTACCGTAAACGACCTGACTGTGCCGCTCACCGTTGATTATTCCGATGCCGACGAAATCTACGATTTCCCGATTACCTATAATACGACCTTTACCCACACCGCGGCGTTTACGCTTGACTTGAACAGTTTTGGTGTGCCATTGCAATACGCATCTGCCTCAACCCGCACCAATGTGGTAGAAGGATGGGGCAGCCTCGTGACGCCCTATGCCACGTTTACGAATGTGTTGAAGATGAAGACCACGCTCGTGACCGACTATACCATCACTACGACAACAGGCACCACTCCGGTGTCGCGCACAACCGTGACCTACAAATGGTTCGACCCTAGCAAAGGCATCCCGGTGCTGGAAGTCACCGGCGACCTGGTAAACGACGTCTGGATTCCGACCGACATTACCTACATCGACAATCCGCAGTGTCTTGACCCCGTGGCCCTGTTTGGCTATTTCCCAGTCACGCCTACCATTGACGCTACTACACAGTCGGCGGTCGTGTCGTTCATCAACGCCTCCGTCAACTTCGACCAATACAGTTGGCAATTGCCCGACGGCACTACCAGTTCGGCTCAAACACCGGAGTTCACCTTCGATTGCCCGGGCACTTATGATGTCACGCTTACCATTACCAACACGTTTTGCGATCCCGACCTGACGGATACGCTGACATTGCCCGTCGTCGTCACCGATCCCGATAACGTCTATACGAATGAGGTTTTGGTGGAAGGAAACGTACTCACCGCAGTGCGTTCCATTCCCGGCACGACCTACCAATGGTTCATTTGCGACGGAGAGGTGATTCCCGATGCGACCTCGAACACCCTAACCGTTCCCGGAAGCGGCAGCTATTCGGTCCAACTCACCACAAACGGATGCGTGAGCATGTCGGATTGCTACACCCCACAATTAGGAGTGGATGAGGTAAACAGGTCGAAGTGGACGCTGAGTCCGAATCCTGCCACCAACCAATTTACGGTGAGCGGCGCACCCGACGACCTCGAGATCGCGATCTACGATGTGGCGGGCAAAAAGGTGGCATCGGGCACGGATGTGTCGCGTTTGGCACCCGGACTCTACCTCGTCGTACTGCGCTCGGCAGCCGGAAGCGAGGTGGTGAAATTGGTGAAGCAATAACCGCTACAAACCTTCGTATACGGCTTTCGGCGAACGTCGTGATTTCTTATATTTGAGGATGCTACGATCGTTGTTACCCATCCTTTTTCTCGTTTTTTCGTATGGCAGCCAGGCCCAACAGTCGAAATCAGTTGATTTCCGGACGGCTAGCGGACGGTTGACCTTCCTCCATGCCGAGAAAAAAGTTAGTGGGACGGCGCGCTACACCTTCGACCTCCTGCGCCAGGTGGATACCGTTTATCTGGATGCCCGGAAGATGCAGGTCGACTCGGTGCGGCTGAATGGAAAACAAGTAGCCTTTGTCCTTACCGACAAACAATTGAAAATCGCACTTCCCTCAAAACGGAAGAAGAAGGGCAACCAACTTGCGTTTACCTATACCGCCTCGCCCCGTCAGGCGCTTTATTTCACCGGACAGGGAGAAGGCGCGCAAATTTGGTCACAGGGGCAGGGGAAGTACACCAGCAACTGGTTCCCATCGCTCGATGATACCAACGACAAGATGGTTTTTTCGCTGTCGTTCGACGTCCCCGACGGCCAAATCGGTGTGTCAAATGGCGAACAAGTGGGATCGAAAAGCGGCCGGCGCATATCGTTCGCGATGCAAAAGCCCATGTCGTCCTATTTGCTGATGGTGGCTATCGGACGGTTTACGTGCTTCCGCGAGACGTCTACTTCCGGCGTACCGATGGAGTTTTACCTCGAGCCAGCCGATTCTGCCAAGTTCGAAGCGACTTACCGCTATTCGCGTCGCATCTTTGATTTTTTCGAACGTGAGATCGGCGTACCCTATCCCTGGAACATCTACCGTCAACTACCCGTGCAGGATTTTTTATACGGCGGGATGGAAAACACTACCTCTACGCTTTTCGCCCGCGATTATGTGGTCGACAGCATCGGCTGGAATGACCGCGATTACACCAACGTCAATGCCCACGAACTGGCCCATCAATGGTTCGGTGACCTCGTGACGGCGGCATCCGACGACCACCATTGGTTGCAGGAAGGTTTTGCAACGTATTACGCGTTACTGGCCGAACGGGAGGTGTTTGGCGACGACTACTTCCAGTTGCGACTATACGAAAACGCCGTGCAGATCGAGCGCAGCAAAGAACAGAAGCCCGTTGTCGGCGCCGGTGCCAGTTCATTGATTTACTACCAGAAAGGAGGCTGGGCCCTGCACGCCCTCCGCGAAACCATCGGGGAGGCACTCTTTCGGAAAGCTGTGGAAGCCTACCTTCGAAAGTACCAATTCCGGAACGTGACCACCGAACAATTCTTGGCAGAAGTTGAACGCGTAGCCCCTGCATTCGATAGCGCCGCCTACCGTCGGAAATGGTTGGACAATCCGGATTTCGATATGGAAGAGGCGTTGCGACTGTTGCGGAAGAACACCTTCATGCAACGGTATTTTGAGGTGTCGGGATTAGAGGAACAACCGTTTGAAGCCAAAAAAGAGCGTTTTGCCACGCTTCTTGCGGGTAACGACTACTGGCCCATTAAAGAAGAAGTGGTCTTCCAACTGACGCAAATGTCATTTGATGAAAAGAAGGCGCTTCTTGAAACAGCCCTCGCCACGAACGACGTTCACATCCGGCAGGCGGTAGCGCGGACGATGGGTAAAATTCCGGCAGAAGCTTATAGTATGTATGTGGCCTTACTCGACGATCCGTCCTACATCACCAAAGAAATTGTCTTGAATGCGCTTTGTGCGCAGTTTCCTGACAAGCGGAAGGAACTGCTCGACAAAACCCGTGGGATCGAAGGATTCAGCGATAAGAACCTCCGCATTCTCTGGCTGACGCTGGCGTTGAAGGCAAAGGACTATGATCCGACCAGGAATGGGGCGTATTACGACGAGTTGTTGCGGTATGCGTCGCCCGATTATGAGAGCAACGTCCGCGAGAACGCCCTTACGAACCTGTTGTTCCTCGATCCGAACGACACCAATGCGCTTGAGGCGTTGGCACGCGCTACCGTCCACCACAAATGGCAGTTTGTGAAGTTCAGCCGCGACCGCATCCGAAACCTGATAAAGAAAGAACGCTACCGCACGTTTTTCAGCGAATTGCTGGCGAAATTGCCCGATGCGGAACGAACGGCGGTCGAGAACCTACTCAAGGAATCCAAATGAAAGCACTCGTCATTTCCGGTGGTGGCAGCAAAGGCGCCTTTGCAGGCGGAGTTGCCCAGTATTTAATGGAGGAGAAGAAGCACGAATACGACCTCATGCTTGGCACCTCGACCGGCAGCCTGCTCATCCCGCATCTTGCGTTGGGGAAGGTGGATAAAATCCGTGAAATCTATACCAACGTCAACATGAAGAACATCTTCAATGTCAACCCGTTTCTCGTTCGGAACCGAAATGGCATGCAGACGGTGTCGATCAACCACTTCAATGTCGTGTGGCAGTTCCTTCGCGGCAAGCGTACCTTCGGCGAAAGCCGGAAACTCCGTAAATACATCCGACGGAATTTCACCCGGCAGGAATTCGAAACACTGAAAGCCTCGCGGCAGAATATCGTGGTGACGGTCACAAACCTCGCGCGGAATGAAGTCGAATACAAATGCATCCGCGATTACAACTACGACGCCTTCTGCGACTGGATCTGGATTTCCTGCAATTACATTCCCTTCATGAGCCTGACAACGGTCAACGGATGTGAGTATGGCGACGGCGGTTTCTCAAGCCTGGTTCCCATCCGCGAAGCCATTGAGCGAGGGGCAACGGAGATTGATGTGGTGGTGTTGGAAACAGAAACCCTTGCCGAGCCGAAAGCCGTAGGAAAGAACCCTTTTTCGCTGATGGTCAATCTCTTTGGTACGTTGCTCGACCAGGTGGAAAAGCACGACATCGCCATTGGGAAACTGGCGGCAAATGCAAAAGGCGTCAAGCTGGATTTTTACTACACGCCCGTGGCGCTGACGACCAATGCACTGGTCTTCGACAAAGAAAAGATGGCCGAATGGTGGAAACTGGGGTATGAGTACGCCCGCAGCAAGAGCGAAATTGCGAGTGAAATCGGGAAAATGTGATCGTGTCATTTCCGGTAATCTGTACGGGAAACCCGTACCCGTTTTCGGCTAAAAAGCCGTATTTTTGTACCTCTGAAAAACGACGATGAATACCGATAAACTTCTCGAACTGATGTTCTATGTGCTCCCGGCTGCCGTTACAGGGGCCGTGGCCTTTCACTTTTTTCGCACATTCCTGGCAAACGAAGACAAAAAGCGCCGGTTTTCGCTGATGCGTGAAGGGCGGAAAATCACCTTGCCACTGCGGTTGCAGGCGTACGAACGGATGACACTGTTCATCGAGCGCACCGACCCAGCGAAATTGCTGTTGCGCGTGACGCCGATCTCGACCGACAAGCACGAATACGTCAACTATGTGATCGCCCATATCGAACAAGAATTCGAACACAACCTGACGCAGCAGATTTATATATCGGATGAATGCTGGGCGGTGATCAATACGGCGAAAAGCGCCATCATCCAGCAGTTGCGCAAAACGGCGTTGTCGGAGGATGTGAAGGATGCGGATGCCCTTCGTGAAGCGGTCATTTTGGAAGGTTTCGGAAGAGAATCCGCCAGTTTTTCCGCGCTTTCGTTTATCAAGAACGAAGTATCGGAGATGCTATGAACATCGACCGGATACTAGTCAATTTCGGTGTCATCAGGCGATTCGAAACGGAAGTGGAGATGACTCCTGAGGACTTTGTCCGTAAATTCCGTGGCCTCACCCGAATGGAGAACCCTTTTGATTTCTCAGGAAGACTTAGTGATGCCTTTTCCACTGATAACCGCTTTCAATATGTGGGAATGATCCATGCCAATTATTTCCAGGTGCGTTTAAGGCGACGGCAGGTGGCTGGGTCGGTCGCATCGGGTTTGTTTAGGATGGAAGGGGACAAACTGAAAATACAAACGGAGGTAAGTAGCCTGACGACGATGTGGAAGGTGTATTTTATCCTGACAGCCATCTTCGTAGTTTCTACCGTGGTGAATTTGATGTATTTGCGGGGGATGCAGTTTCTCATCATTCCCTTTCTGATTTGGCGGATCGCTTTTTTTGTAGCGTTGCCCCTTCTCTGGCTGCGCTACGTTTCAAATTCGCTTACTTCGCAACTTCAAATGGAGTTCCGGTATATTAAAAACAGGCCCTGACCATGAAACGCTATCTTGACCAACTTAACGAAGCCCAACGCGCACCCGTCTTGCAAAAAGACGGTCCGATGATCGTTATTGCCGGTGCCGGTTCGGGCAAGACACGCGTGCTGACGATGCGTATCGCCTACCTCATGCAGCAGGGCGTCGATGCGTTCAACATCCTGGCGCTGACCTTTACCAATAAGGCGGCGCGTGAGATGAAGAAACGGATCGCGGATATCGTGGGGTCCAATGAAGCGCGCAACCTTTGGATGGGTACATTCCACTCCGTCTTCGCCCGTATCCTGAGGGCAGAGGCCGACAAATTGGGCTATCCCTCGAACTTCACGATTTACGACACCCAGGATTCGGTGCGGCTGGTATCGGCCATAATCAAAGAAATGCAACTCGATAAGGATGTGTACAAACCCAAGCAAGTCTTTGGTCGGATCTCTTCTTATAAAAACAACCTGATTACGGTAAAGGCCTATTTCAACGATCCGGAGTTGCAGGAAGCGGATGCCATGTCCAAGAAACCGCGACTCGGCGAGATTTACGCCAATTACGTTGACCGCTGCTTCAAGGCCGGCGCCATGGATTTCGACGACCTGTTGCTGAAAACCAACGAATTGCTGACGCGTTTTCCGGACGTGTTGTCCAAATACCAAAACCGGTTCCGTTATATTTTGGTCGATGAGTATCAGGATACGAACCACTCCCAGTACCTGATTGTACGCGCGCTTTCCGACCGTTTCCAGAATATTTGTGTAGTAGGCGATGACGCGCAGAGTATCTATGCCTTCCGGGGCGCCAATATCAACAACATCCTCAACTTCCAGAAAGACTATGAGGGTGTGCAGACGTACCGCCTGGAACAGAATTACCGCTCGACGAAAAACATTGTAGAAGCGGCGAATTCCATCATCGATAAAAACAAAGTCAAGCTCGATAAGGTCGTCTGGACGGCAAACGATAACGGCCCGAAAGTGAAGGTGCACCGCAGTTTCACCGACGCCGAGGAAGGACGTTTCGTGGCGCAGACGATTTTTGAAGAGAAGATGCAGCAACAGCGCCAGAACGGGCATTTTGCTGTACTGTATCGGACGAATGCCCAGTCGCGGTCGATTGAAGACGCGCTGCGCAAACGCGACATCCCGTATCGGATCTATGGTGGACTTTCATTTTACCAGCGGAAGGAAATCAAAGACGTACTCTGCTACCTCCGACTGGTGTTAAACCCCAAAGACGAGGAAGCCTTGGTTCGGGTCATCAATTATCCGGCGCGCGGTATCGGTGATACAACCGTTGAGAAACTCACGATTGCCGCTAACCATTATAAGGTTTCGATGTTTGAGGTAATGGAAGCCATCGACCGCATCGACCTCAAACTGAACGCGTCGGCCAAGAACAAACTCTCCGACTTCGTTACGATGATTAAGAGTTTCCAGATCCTGAACGAAACGCATGACGCGTTCTTCATGACCGATCTGGTAGCGAAGAAAACCGGATTGGTGCAGGAATTGAAGAAAGACGCCACGCCCGAGGGTATCGCGCGGATCGAGAATATCGAGGAACTCCTGAACGGTATCAAAGACTTCACCGAAGGACAAAAAGAAGTCGACGGCGCACGTGGTTCATTGTCCGAGTTCATGGAAGACGTAGCACTGGCTACCGACCTCGATAATGATACCGGTGATGACGACCGGGTGGCGTTGATGACGATCCACCTGGCAAAAGGACTCGAATTCCCGTATGTGTTTGTAGTAGGGATGGAGGAGGACCTGTTCCCGAGCGCCCTCAGCCTCAACGCACGTTCGGAACTCGAAGAAGAACGCCGCCTGTTTTATGTAGCCATTACCCGGGCCGAATACCAGGCCTATCTGACGTATGCCCAGTCGCGCTACCGCTGGGGAAAACTAAGTGACAGCGAGCCGTCGCGGTTCATCGACGAGATTGACGCCCAATACCTGGAATACCTTACGCCGGAAGACAATTCGTATCGGTATAAACCGATGATCAATACTGATATCTTTGGTGATGTCGACAAATCGAAGCTGCGACAGACAAAGCCCGTTGCAGGCACACCACCGAAATGGATTACCGATAATGAACCCAAACCCACTGCTGACATCCGCCGCCTAAAACCGGTGAATGCGCGGCCGTCTGCGCCTATGTCTGACGGACCGAACCTCGTGATCGGAAATGTCGTGATGCACGAACGCTTCGGAAGAGGCGAGGTGCTGAACCTGGAAGGCGTAGGTGCTGATCGCAAAGCGGAAATCCGGTTTGAAGTCGGGGGTATCAAGAAATTATTACTCCGATTTGCGAAGCTGGATGTAGTTCAGTAGTTAGTAGTCCGTCGTCAGTCGTCCTACACCCAAAACCCAACACCCAAACCTTTTATGGCCCAATTCATCAAATTATACGAAGACAAACCCAACGAGGCGAATGTCGCCCGCGTGGTGAAGGTGTTGCGCGAAGGCGGGCTGGTGATTTATCCGACCGATACCGTATATGGACTCGGTTGCGACATCATGAACAGTCGCGCGCTGGAACGTATTGCGCGTATTAAGGGCATCAAGATCGAGAAGGCGAATTTTTCGTTTGTGTGTGCCGACCTTAGCCATTTGTCGGATTATGTGAAGCAAATCGACACCACTACATTCAAGATATTGAAACGATGCCTACCCGGACCTTATACCTTCGTATTGCCGGGGAATAACAAACTCCCGCGCGAATTCAAGAAACGGGACACCGTCGGGATCCGCGTGCCGGATAATAATATCGCGTTGGAGATTGTTCGGCAGTTGGGAAACCCGATCGTGTCGACATCCATACACGATGAAGATGAGGTACTGGAGTATTCGACAGATCCTGAACTGATCTTTGAGAAATGGCAAAACCTGGTTGACATGGTGATCGATGGCGGCTACGGTGGGAATGAGCCCTCAACCATCATTGACCTTTCCGGTTACGAACCCGTTGTGGTTCGGGAAGGAAAAGGCGACCCCGACGTTTTCTGATATGGGAAAACCACGCCACTACCTCGCAGCCATTTCCGCGTATATCATCTGGGGCATGTTCAGCCTGGTGCTGCGCCCCATCAAAGACCACGCACCGATTGATATCCTGTACTACCGGATTGTCTGTTGCCTGGCCCTTGCGTTTTTCGTCTTGATTTTATTCCGAAAAGAAAGTGTAAGAGACAGCCGCGACCAGTTTCGGGCCTTGCCACCCGGGCAACGTGTCCGTCTGGTGGGGTGGAACTTACTGGCGGGTGTCTTATTGACCGCCAATTGGTTTCTTTTTATCTACGTCATGAATTATGTCAGCGTGAAAGCTACGTCACTCGCGTATCTCGTATGTCCGATCCTGACGGCGTTGCTGGCGTTCCTGTTGCTGAAAGAACCGATGAAGAAGGTACAATGGGTCGCGTTGGCGATGGGCGTAACGGGATGTATTATCCTCGCATTCGGACATCTCTATGACCTCGTGTTGGCGGTTTTGGTCGGCTTTTCCTATGCCCTTTATTTAATCCTCCAGCGGAAAAACAAAGGGTATGATCGGTTGTTGGTACTCTTTGTGCACATCCTGATTTCGGTCGTAGGGATGACACCGTATTATTTTGCTACGGCGGCAAGTGCCCCCGTGGATACTTCTTTTTACCTGTTCGTACTCGCCATTGCCGTTTTCTTTACGCTGGTACCGATGCTGCTGAACTTGTTTGCCCTTTCCGGTATCCGTTCGGGTACGGTAGGCATGTTGATGAACATCAATCCCATCATTGCGTTTTCGCTCTCGGTCTTTTACTTTGGAGAGAAAGCAGATGCCATGCAATACCTGGGGTATGGGATTATTTTTGGCTCGGTAGTGGTGTTTAACTGGAAGATTGAAAGTAGAAAAGTAGAAAAGTCCGAAAAGACGAGAAGACCATCTGTGTAAATAGGAAAAACCTGCCTCGATACAGACAGCTTCCTTATTTCGTATGTAGGTGTTCCGGACTTTCCGACGTTCAACCCTATAAAAAAAAAACTACAAGTTGAAAACCTTGTAGGTTGGGTCCCATTCGCTAATCCGCTAATTGACACATCCGCTAATTAAAAAACCTGTCTTTGTTTGTAGGCAGGTTTTTTAATTACGGAATAGTGGACCAAATCCCATTAGGCTGACACTTTCGGATTGCGATTGAAACACTAATTAGTTATTGTTTTAGTAAAATTTATACCCATTATTGGTAATTTTATACGTTTTCTAACGTACTTTTATACGTTATTAAGCTGATTTAATACGCATTTTTACGTATTATTATACGTTTAAAAGTTATAATTATACGTCATGTAACGTATAAAATATACCTTTTTACGTATATCTTTAGCATAAAGGTTATAAAATGAAAGGAAAAACCACCGCCACTACACTGCCCAGAACGGGTGACTTGATTGTCCGCGTATTGCAGGCACGCCAGATGCGAAAAGCCGATCTCGCGCGAAAACTCCACGCAAAAAACTCGATTGTCAATCGGTTCACGAATTCAAATTCGATGTCACTTGCCAAATTGGCTGAGATCAGTCGCTTGTTGGGACACAACTTTTTTGCCGATCTCGCCGCCACGTTGCCATCTGACTTTACCACATTAGCCGCAGAAGATCCGTTTTCGGAAGAGCGTGCGCGCCTTCAGGCTGAAATCGCCCGGCTGCAGGCCGAGAACGCCTTGATGGAACGCCTGCTTCGGGATAGGTAAGGGGAAGATCGGGAGTTATCAAATTTGGAAGATGATACGTTTAGAAAACAGTCCCTTCCTGATTTTAGATGACTTTATCCCTTCATGTTTGAGGAAGAAAGGTCGACTTTATCATTCAAATACCTGTCACCCAATACCGTAAACTGCGGGAACTTATCATTTAACAAAAGGTACGGTTTTGCCGTAAAATGGTGTGCGCGGAAAACTATATCTTGCAGTATGGGGAGGGGCGGATGCGTCCCTTACGGAAAAGGCGGCAGTCGCGATTACGGGAAAACCGCATATTTTGTTAAAAAAACTACGCGTATTACCCAGCGGTTTGCGTTTTGAATAAAGCCTTTTTTGTTACTCCTATTCCCCAAACCAATAGTGTACGCTTTAAATAAGCTGCCCGGTTTCGTACCTTCGTCGTGGGCTTGATGCGATGACACTGCACGACATTTAAAATGAGCGATATCCTTCGTAAACAAATCGAGAAAATCACCCCGCTGACCGACAGTGAGTTCGACTATATTTTGTCACATTTCACCGTGAGGAAGCTCAGAAAGCACCAGTATCTTGTGCAGGAAAGTGACAGAGTGGAGCATGATTTTTTTGTCACCAAAGGTCTTTTGAAGTCGTATTTCGTCAATCCCGAAGGTAAAGAACACATTATGCAGTTTGCGATGGAAGATTGGTGGATTACCGATTATCAGGCGTATTTCAATGAAACGCCCGCTACCGTAAACATTGACTGCATCGAAGCCACCGAAGTGTTGTGCCTTTCTCTTCACAACCGGGAAAAACTGTGCGCTGAATTGCACAAAATAGAGCACTTTTTCCGGAAGAAATCCAACGCCGGATACGTGGCATTGCAACGCCGGATACTGTCATTGCTCAACAGCAGCGCCAAAGAGCGGTATGAACAGTTGTTGCAGCAATATCCCACCTTGTTTCAGCGCGTGCCCAAGTCGATCATCGCTTCGTATCTCGGTGTTTCGCGCGAAACCCTGAGCCGCATCAGCTAAAGGTGTGATCTATATCACACGGAACCTGTGACCTATCTCCTTTCATTAAAGCGACGAGTGCCGGAACTTTGTGTAGTTAATTCAGCATTCCCATCATGAAGCGCTTACTACAAAAAATGCTGCTCGGAACCACGGTCATGGCGGTTGGCACCGTGTTTTCCTTTTCGCAACAAGCCACTGCACAAACTTCAAATCAAAAGAAAATGAGCAAAAAAATTCTGTTTGTGGTTACCAGCCACGACAAACTGGGCGATACCGGAGAATCAACCGGTTATTACCTTGGCGAAGTTTCGCATCCGTGGGCGGTCTTGACGGCGGCCGGTTATGAAATCGACTTTGTAAGTCCGAAAGGCGGTAATCCAACCTACTACGGAGCGAACACGGAAGATCCGGTCAATCGGCAATTTCTGGCGGATGTGACCTACCAGAAGAAAATCCAGAACACCCTTACGCCATCAGAGGTCAATCCTTCTGAATACGTCGCCATTCTCTACGCTGGTGGGCATGGCACCATGTGGGATTTCGCTGACAACGCAGAACTTGCGGAGATTGCCCGCCAGATCTATGAGAACAACGGTATCGTGAGCGCCGTGTGCCATGGTCCGGCAGGCCTGGTCAATATCAAGTTGAGCAACGGTAACTACCTGGTGGATGGAAAGAAGATCAACGCCTTTACCAACGAAGAGGAAACGGCTGTGAAGCTAGAAAAGGTAGTGCCCTACAGTCTTGAAACCAAACTCATCGAACGCGGCGCCCGCTTCGAAAAATCCGGACTCTGGCAGGAACACGTAACGGTTGACCAGCGGGTAGTAACCGGCCAAAATCCGCAATCCGCACACGGAGTAGGGGAAGCGGTACTGGCCGAACTGAGAAAGTTATAACTATAGTTGAAACGAATACGGCAGGCAACAACTGCAAAGAATGTCTGTTCATTTTGCTTCGTACGACTAATTAACGTCTTCTGTATGAAAACCTGTCTTCGTTTGGAGGCAGGTTTTTTTACTTGGTCGCGGGCCGGTCTTTCCGACTTTCAAACTTTCAACTATATAGAAAAACCTACAAGGTTGTAAAAACCTTGCAGGTTGGGTCCCATTCGCTAATTGCTTCGCCAGTCGGCTATCGCCTCGTGTCGCTAATTGACACATCCGCTAATTAAAAAACCTGTCTTCAAACAAAGACAGGTTTTCCTATTTCTTACAAAGTCTTTCCTACTCACGTACTTTCGGACTCTTCTCTCAAGTGAAAAAACTACAAGGTTAGTACACCCTTCCAGCTTGATTACATTCGCTAATCCGCTAATTAACCCATTCGCTAATTAGCCTCTTAATTCTTCCCCTGCATATTCTTCATTTCCTTCTCAATCATGTCATAAAACTGATCGATTTTCGGCATGATGACGATGCGTGTACGGCGGTTGGTGGCGCGGTTTTCAGCAGAGTTGTTATCCACCAGCGGCACGAATTCACCACGGCCGGCGGCAATGAGTTGTTTCGGTGCCACGCCCAGGTCTTTGGTCAGCACGCGAACGATAGACGTAGCACGTTTGACAGAAAGATCCCAGTTGTCTTGCAGTACACCGTTGCTGATATACGGCACGTTGTCAGTGTGTCCTTCTACCATACATTCAAAATCCGGCTTCGCATTGATGACTTTGGCCACCTTCGAAAGTACTTCTTTCGCGCGGTCGGTCACCGTATACGAGCCGCTCTTGAACAGCATTTTATCGGAAATAGAGATGAAGACCACCCCTTTTTCAACGTTTACTTCAATGTCCGGATCGTTGATACCTACCTCGCGCTTCAGGCTCGTCACCAGTGCCAACGTTACGCTGTCTTTACGTGTAAGGGCGTCCTGCAAACGGGCGATCTTGAGGTCTTTCTCTTTAAGTGATTCGAGCGTCTTCTCAACGTTTTTCGCTTGCTGGGCCGACAACGTCGTGGCGTTACCCATACTGTTGATCAGATCGGCGTTGTTCTTTTTCAGGTACTCGATTTGGGCATTCAAGGCTTCTTTTTCAGAAAGGCAGGTGTTGAGTTTCACCGTGGCCGTATTGAGCAAATCTTGTATTTCTTTGTTCTTTGCCTCGCAGGCTGCGAGTTTTTTCTTCGTACCGCATGACGTGGTCAGCAACGCCAACACGGAAAGGGCTAAAACGATTTTACGCATGATCTTCGATTTTTAGTTCCTTGCAAAGGTAGGGCTATTTTCAATTTTAACAATTCCGGTGCTACCTAAACTAATGTTAAACCCCTTCGCTACTTAGTCGCGTGATGCTTGCAAAAGTTCGCCAAATGTCTGCTGTTTTTTGTTAAAGTAACGCCATGCGACGCTCTCAACGTGGAAATAGTCCAATCGCTGGCTCGTACCGCGTCTCGAAAGATACCGCGGCAGGTAAAAATAGAAGGCCCCATGCGCCTTCAAAATCGCCCAAACATGCGACCACTGCATCGTCACGAAAAACCGCATGCCCGCGACACCGTCGAATACCAAACGACCGAAAAGTATGCGTAAGGCCACGCGTTTCGGAAGGTTCTTTACCATCATGAAAAGCGAGTTGCGAAAATTGAGGTAGGTTTTTCTCGGACTCAGGTATTGCAGCGTGGCGCCTCCCACATGAAACACCACTGATTTTGGCTCGTACCGCAACCGGTAGCCGTGGTTGAAAATACGCCAGCAGAGGTCTATCTCTTCCTGGTGGGCAAAGAAATCGTCGTCGAAGCCTTTCATTTTTCGGAAAACATCCTTCCGTATAAAAAAACAGGCACCCGATGCCCAGAAAACATCGCAGGCATCGTCGTATTGTCCGGTATCGGCTTCCACCGTATCAAAAATCCGTCCGCGACAAAACGGAAACCCGAACTTGTCGATGAATCCGCCCGCCGCGCCCGCATACTCAAAACGCGTCGGATCCTTGAAATCCCGTATTTTGGGTTGTATGACGGCCGTATCGGGTTCGTTGTGGAAACGTTCCAGTATCGGCTCCAGCCAGTTTTCCGTTACCTCGATATCTGAATTTACTAAGGCGTAAAGCGGTTCTTCTACCTGTTTGAGGGCGACGTTATACCCTTTGGCATAGCCATAGTTGCCGTCGTTGCGGATGATGGTAACTTCGGGAAGATGCGTCTGCGTCCATACAATCGAGTCATCGTCGGATGCATTATCGGCAAGGTACACCCGGGCCTGTGGCGACAGGGCCACCACCTTCGGAAGGAATTGTTGCAACAAGGCGACTCCATTCCAATTGAGGATGACGACGGCAATTGCTTTCTCTCCGTTCATGTCAGGGGGTATTTAGGAAGTTCCCTCAGGAACTGGTAGCGGCTATTCTCGAAATCCATCCGGCAAAAATAATGATGCAGCCCGTTTGTGACCATGAGGTAGTCGGCTTTCATTGTCAGGTTATACCGCGCAATCTGGTCGAAGGTTTCCTGCGAAATGCTCACATGCGATGCTTTGCATTCCACCAATAAAAAGATACTGCCATCAGCATGAAACACCACCACGTCGTAGCGTTTGGTAAGTCCGTTGACTTTCAGTAACTTCTCTACATTCACACGCGATTTCGGAAAACCCACTCCGTCGATGAGGTACCGTACGACGTGCTGGCGTACCCATTCCTCAGGCGTCAGCACCACGAATTTTTTGCGGATATCGTCGAAGATGGCGACCTTATTTTCGCTACTTTTGAAACGAAAGTCGTAAGCCGGGAAGTTCAGCTTCTGCATGCGGCAAAGATAAACAAAACCCATCGCCGCCGGGCATACATGGACGAAGCAGCCAAAATCGTGACCGACATCAGGGCCGGGAATATCCGACCGGTCTATTTCCTCATGGGGGAGGAACCTTACTACATCGACAAGATCGCCGAATACATCGAAGGCCAACTTCTTACGGAGGACGAGAAAGGCTTCAACCAGACGGTTTTGTACGGACGGGACGTGTCGATCGATGACATCGTCGGCACCGCCAAACGCTATCCGATGATGGCCGAGCGCCAGGTCGTGATTGTAAAAGAAGCGCAGGATTTGTCGCGTACGATCGACAAACTCGAATCGTATGCCGAACAGCCCACGCCCACGACGGTGTTGGTAATCTGCTATAAATATAAGACACTCGACAAACGCAAGAAGGTCACCAAACACCTCGAAAAGAACGGTGTGGTGTTCGAAAGCAAGAAACTATACGAGAACCAGGTCGGCCAGTGGATTACACGTATCCTGCAAGGGAAAGGCTATACCATCGACCACAAAGCCAATGCGATGATGGTCGATTTTCTGGGAACCGACCTGAGCCGTATCGCCAAGGAACTCGAGAAACTGCAGATCATTTTGCCAAAGGGGAGTACTATTCTTCCGTCCCATATTGAAGAGAACATCGGCTTCAGTAAAGAGTACAACGTGTTCGAATTGCGAAAGGCGATTGCCGAACGGAACCAATATAAGGCCTACAAAATTGCCCAATATTTCGCCCAGAACCAGAAAGAAAATCCGTTGGTGATGACCGTGGGTATGATGTTCAGCTTCTTTTCGAATTTGTTGCAATACCACGGACTCAAAGACAAGAAAACCGCCGCGTCTGTATTGCGGGTGAGTCCGTATCAACTAAAAGACTATGAAACCGCCTTTCGAAACTACCCGATGCGAAAGGTCAGCGCGATTGTAGCCGCCCTTCGCAATGTAGACGTAAAGAGTAAAGGAGTAGGGGCGAACCTTACCCCCGACGATTTATTGAAAGAAATGCTCATCCATATTTTCTCATGAAGCGGTTGTTTTTGCTATGCGGAGTCATTTGGGCGCTGCTCTTCGTTTCGAGCCTCTATTTTATGTTCCTCAGCGATCCGCCTATGCCACGCGGTTGGTTTGAGGTCGGCCGCACGCTGATGTTCGGTATTTTTACCTGGTTGTTTCTGTATAAATTGCAACGTACAAACGTAAAAGGCTTATGAAGAAAAAGTGGTTGTCACTGTCGGTCGCGATTATTTGCGGCATCTGTATCATTCTTTCGGTTTGGTTTATCATCGCCGATTACGTAAATGACCAGCCGCTCCGGTGGATTAATGTACTACGGTTGTTTCTCTTCGTGTTTTTCTTTGGCACCAACACCAAACGCTATTTAGAACAGCGCAAGGCGGAATAAGGTTTTTTTCATACCTTTAGGGAAACCCCCTTTTCATGAAAGTCAAAAATGTGTACTTCGGTCTGCTGGTTTTTTCAGTAGTAATGTTTGTGTGCGCACTCGTCATGCTCGCCTATCAGGGCTTTTCCGGCGGACGCAGTCTGTTTGTGCAGCTACTCCCATGCCTTGTGTTCGCTGCCTGCTGCTTTCTCTTTTTCTTCGCGTATCGAAAAGCGGTGAAAAAAGAAGCGCCTTTCGAGTGACACTGTTCTTTTTCCCGACGAATTATGCGATATTTGTCGGCTAAACCTTCCAAAAATGGGAATGAACAAAAATACCATCCTCGGATGGGCCACTTTTATTATGATTCTGATGGGGCTTTTGCTCGTCGGACTCGGTATCTTCCGGTATGATGATGTCGCCGGATGGGGCTTCGGGGCGGTAGGCGTTGGTTTTTTTGCCATCGCATGGGTATTCAGTTCCCTGAAAGGACGGGTCTAACAAGTTTCCCCAAAAGAATAATTCCAAAAAATTACATTTCAAATGTCAGACGATAAGAAAGTCATTTTCTCGATGGCGCGGGTAGGCAAGACCTACCAGGGCGCCAATAAACCGGTTCTCAAAGATATTTACCTGAGTTTCTTTTACGGCGCCAAGATCGGTATCCTCGGTTTGAACGGATCCGGTAAATCAACCCTGTTGAAGATCATTGCCGGTGTAGATAAGAATTACCAGGGCGATGTGGTATTCGCGCCCGGCTATACTGTAGGCTACCTCGAACAAGAGCCGCTACTTGACGAAAACAAGACTGTCATTGAGATTGTACGCGAAGGGGCGGCGGAATCGGTGGCACTTATTGAAGAGTTCAACGCCCTCAACGACCAGTTCATGTTGCCTGAGGTGTATGAGAACGAAGAGAAAATGCAGAAGCTGATGGACCGTCAGGCGGAGTTGCAGGACAAAATCGATGCAGCCGGTGCCTGGGACCTTGATACCAAGCTCGAAATTGCTATGGACGCACTCCGCACACCGGATGCCGACATGCCCATCAAGGTGCTGTCGGGAGGCGAGAAGCGCCGCGTGGCCTTGTGCCGACTGCTGTTGCAACAACCGGATGTGTTATTGCTTGACGAGCCCACCAACCACCTTGACGCAGAAAGTGTCTTGTGGCTTGAACAACACCTGGCCCAATACGCCGGAACCGTTATCGCCGTTACCCACGACCGCTATTTCCTTGATAACGTGGCCGGTTGGATCCTTGAACTTGACCGTGGGGAAGGCATTCCGTGGAAAGGTAACTACTCATCCTGGCTCGACCAGAAAGCAAAACGACTCGAACAGGAAGAGAAAGTCGCCTCCAAACGTCGCAAGACCCTCGAACGCGAGTTAGAGTGGGTACGTCAGGGCGCCAAAGGACGGCAGACGAAGCAAAAGGCCCGTCTTCAGAATTACGACCGCTTATTGAACGAAGACCAGAAAGAACTCGAAGAAAAACTCGAAATCTATATCCCGAACGGACCTCGTCTCGGAACCAATGTTATTGAAGCGCAGGGTGTGGCCAAGGGATTTGGCGACAAGTTGCTGTATGACAACCTGAACTTTACCCTGCCACAAGCGGGTATCGTGGGGATTATCGGTCCGAACGGAGCCGGTAAAACCACCATCTTCCGCATGATCATGGGCGAGGAACAACCGGATGCCGGAACCTTTACCATCGGTGATACCGTCAAGATTGCATATGTCGACCAGTCGCATTCCAATATCGATTTAGAAAAGACTATTTGGGAGAATTTCAGCGACAGTCAGGAACTCATTATGATGGGCGGACGCCAGGTCAACTCGCGCGCCTACCTCAGTCGCTTCAACTTCAGTGGCAGCGACCAGAATAAGAAAGTGGCGACCCTTTCAGGAGGTGAGCGCAACCGTCTGCATTTGGCGATGACCTTGAAGGAAGAAGGTAACGTATTACTTTTGGACGAACCTACCAACGACTTGGATATCAATACGCTTAGGGCATTGGAAGAAGGTCTTGAAAACTTCGCCGGATGTGCTGTTGTCATTTCCCACGACCGTTGGTTCCTGGATCGTATCTGTACGCATATCCTGGCATTCGAAGGCGACTCGAACGTGTATTTCTTCGAAGGCAGCTTCTCAGATTACGAAGAGAATAAGAGAAAGCGTCTGGGTGCCGACCTTACACCGAAACGAATCAAATACCGAAAACTCATTCGCAACTAACCAATCGCGCCGTTGAGAAAGTGTTGTCTCGTATTGCTGTTGCTCCTGAGTCTTTCCGTTCCTGCACAGGATACGGACAGGAAGGAACGGGCTGATATTGAACGGCTCATCAACAAAGGCGGAACGTATTTTCGTGAGGCACAGTATGATAAAGCACTCGACGCCTCAAAGCAGGCGCTGGTACGGTCCTTCAAACTCGACGATGACTACCTGATTGCGCATTCTTATAACGCAATTGGGGTCATTTACGATGAGTTCTCAGAGTCGGATTATGCCATCGAGTTCTACAACAAGGCGCTGCAGCACGCAAACAAAATCGATAACGACTCGCTAAAAGACTGGCTCTACAGCAACCTCGGCAGTGTCTACTATTTCAGCCATAAAGACGTGCGGAAAGGCATCGAGTATTATAAAAAATCGCTGGTCTTCGCACGTAAAATCAACGACAGCTCGCAGATTTCGTACACGCAGATGAACATCGCGAGTGCTTATTTTTCGGTTGACGAGTTCGAGCCCGGCCGGCGGTATCTTGAACAAGCCCGTCCCTATGTCCTTGAGAAGGGAGAGCAGGAGGCCAGGATGACACTGTCGATGCTCGACGCGATGTACTACAGCCATGTGGGCCACAGCACAGAAGCGGAGCATCAGTTTGCCAAAGCATTGGTCATCGCCAAACGGGAAAAAATGTCAGCGTTTGAGGCCAATATCTATGAGAATTTGGTGAACCATCATCGAAAACGGGGTCAAGTGGCGAAAGCCAATCTCTACCAATCGAAACTGGATTCCCTCAAAAAGGTCCTCTATCCGGAAGACGAGCGCGCGAATCTGGACGAAACGGCCCGCGAGATCGAGTTGGACGCCTACCGCATCCAATTGACAAAAATCGAGGCCGACAATGACCTGCAACATCGGAAGATACGCGAGACGCGGCTTCTTACCTTGTTGTTTGGCGTCGTACTGCTCTTCGTCATCGTCTATACCTTCACCCTTTACAAAAACAATAAGAACCGCAAACGGCTCAATGCCGAACTCACTGCGGCCAACCAGGAATTGCGAAAAGCCAAAGAAGCGGCAGAGGAAGTATCCCAACTCAAGACACAGTTCGTTTCGAACATCAGCCATGAACTGCGTACGCCCCTCTACGGCGTTATCGGCCTGACCGATATGTTTCTGGAAAAACACAAAGAATTGCTGGACGACGAAGAGGTCAATTCCCTCAAATTCTCCGCCCGTTATTTACTGGCGTTGGTAAACGATGTCCTGCAATTGAATAAGATGGAAGACCGTCGGATCGCGCTCGCCAATGCGCCGTTTTCGGTTCGTCGTCAGATGGAAACCATTGCCAATTCGCTTCAGTTCATCGCCGATCGAAACGGCAATCAGTTGGAGAGTGTCGTTGATCCATCTATTCCGTCCCTGCTGATAGGGGATGAGTTGCGGTTGTCGCAGATACTGATCAATTTGATGTCGAACGCCCTCAAGTTCACCACCAATGGTAACGTAAAGGTGGCAGCAGATTGTTTGCAAGGGGACGACAGCACCTGTACCGTTCGGTTTACCGTTTCCGATAACGGGGTAGGCATCGCCGAAAAAGACCAATATCGGATCTTTGAGCGTTTTGTGCAGGTCGACCGCAAAGGGAGTGATTACCAAGGCACCGGACTCGGTTTGGCCATCGTCAAAAGACTCCTCGAACTATTCGGCAGCGATATCGATCTTCATAGCGAAGAAGGGAAAGGCACGACGATTCGTTTCGATATCACGTTCAAGGTCGCGGAAACCCTGGAAAAACAGACGTCAGATAACAGGAATGCCGATGTAGGTTCGCTTCGGGTATTGGTAGTGGAAGACAATAAGATCAACCAAATCGTCACGCAGAACATCCTGCAACGCAACGGACACCAGTGTGAGTTGATTGATAACGGCCGTGAAGCCATTGAGAAGGTCTCGCAGTCTGGATATGATTTGATTTTGATGGACATCAACATGCCCGATCTCGATGGGTATGAAACCGCGACGGCGATACGGAATAAAGGCATCCGGATACCTATTCTGGCACTGACCGCTTTTGACCGCAATGAAGTAACGGATAAAGCGCAGGCCGCCGGGATTGACGCTGTGATCGTAAAACCTTTTGAGCCGGCGGATTTCCTCACTCAAATTGCCCATATTGCCACAAAAAAACCTGTCAACTGACAGGTTCGTTTTATTTGATGATTCCGGTGCAGGCGACCCGTGCCCCAGCATTGCCCGCCGGTTGCGAAGTGTAGTCGTCGGGGTTGGCGTGCACGATCAATCCCTTACCCAATATATCTTTTGTTTTATCTGCGCAGTCGATGCACCACTCATCCGTCGTAAAGATCACGGTAGCGTTTCCGTCGACATCCGCAGTAAAGTTCCCGATATCCCCACGGTGATACTCAGCATCACCCCATTTCCCGTGTTTTTTGAACGTAGGATTCCAGTGTCCACCAGCGGAGCTACCATCGGCAGCCGAACAATCCGCTTTTTCATGGATGTGGATGGCGTGTACGCCCGGTTTCAATCCTGACAATTTTGCTTCCATGGTCACTTTACCGCCTTTTTCAGTAAAAGTGGCCGTACCGTGTGTCGTGCTTCCGCTTTTCGGTTCAAGGGTGATCGTTACGGAGTTGGAAGGAGTGGAGGAGGAGGTTGATTTACAGGCCACGATGATGGCGATGGCTACAACCGTTATGAAAAGTACTTTCTTCATGGTGTGTGTTTTTATCAAATTTACGAAAGACAGCACCGGAAGAGGTACAATTTTTCGTTAAATCCGGAAATGATAAAGCCTCCATTAGGAGGCCTTACTTATTTGGTTTTTTCACCGACGAAATAGTCGTTTTGCGATTTGAACAGTACGTTGAACGTGGTGAGCGTTCCGTAGATTTTGGTGATATATTGCTGCAATTCCACTTTGTCCTGTGCGTCGAGATTGCTCGCGTTTATTTTTTGCTCCATCACGCGCAGGCGATCACGCGTCATGACAATTTTATGAAAAAATGTGTCGATAGGAACGTCTTTAGAGGTGAGTCCGGCGCGCCCCGGTTTGAGCGTCATCATGCCGCCTTTCCATTTGTCGTCCATCGGCACGAGTTCGGTCACGCCTGACCAGCGCCGTAATACGTCTTTCAGGGTCCGTTCGACATCGTAGAGGCTGATGGTGTCGACCTCATTTTCGGCCGCTTCAATGGTTTCGAATTCGTCATCGAGCGGAATCGTTTCAAGACCGTTCTCGATGAAAGTAACCCAATATTCTTTTGTGGATACATTGGTGATCACCCCTTTACCATACTCAGGGTGTTGAATGCGGGAGCCGATTCCTAGTAACTTCATGCTTTCTTTTGTTAGGCGACACGAAAGTAGGAAACGCCTCAGGAAATCACAAATAAATGTTGGAGCCGTTGTGGCACGATGCAGGATTGAAATCGTTTATTTAGAGGATAGTTCTTTCGCCAGATGACATTGGCAGATTTAACAATTACGGGTGTTTTCCCGTAAAACGGTGTCGCCGGAAATTTGTATTTTACCTTCAGGGAAGGGGCGGATGCATCCCTTACAAAATTGCGGCGACATGACATTACGGAAAAACCGCATATTTTGTACCCTGCTCCTTCTTGTGTGTAGATACTAGTTAAAGCAAAGCAACCCACCATGAAACAGCTCGTAGGTCTTTTTTTTCTGATGTCTCTGATGACATCGTGTAACGGTGTCAAAGACGTCACCGCCCATAACACGGCGGATGGTACATCGTTGCTTGAGGGCAATTGGGAACTCGAATACATTGTCTCAGCCCCATCGTTAGAGGCGTTGTATTCCAAACAAATACCGGAAATGCGAACAGAAGTAGGGAAGAACACCATCTCCGGACAGGATGGCTGTAACCGGTATTCCGGAACGTTCCAATCTCAGGGAAATCGCTTCCAGATCGACCCAGCTTCGATGATAAGCACGAAGATGTTCTGCGAAGGAGGTGGGGGACAAGCCTTCACCGGGACGTTGGGACGCGTGGATTCCTATGTGATAACCGACGGAAAACTAGAGCTAAAATCCGGTGCAGAAGTCGTCCTTCGTTTTCACCGAAAATAGAAAAGCCGCGACGGAATCGCGGCTTCTCCTTTCAAAAATAACTATCTATTAAAAGCAATACGTGTTTGCCGCGATGACCTTCGCCGCGATTGTTTCGCGCAGGGCACCTACATTCGGCATATTGGTATATTTGGTAAAACGACGCAATCCCATGAGCATCATACGTTGTTCGTCTCCTTCCGCAAACGACACAATGCCCTCCTTGCCTTTAGACGAAACCGTGTCGACGGCCTGATACAGATAAAGCTGTGCCATGGCGATTTGTTCTTTCACATTCTCGGCGCCGTTCTTTTTGGCTAATTTCTCGGTACGCAATAGCGTCGATTCGGCCATATAGATCTCGATAAGCATATCCGCGGCTGCCATAAGCAGTTCCTGGTGCGAGTCGAGGTCGGGTCCGAATTTCTGTACCGCGGAACCCGCTACCATCAGGAAGGCTTTTTTCAATTTCACCAGCATTTCCTTCTCTTCCGCGAATAACTCGGTATAATCAGGGATATTGAAGTCCGGAATGCCCATCAATTCCTCCGCCACTTTCATAGCAGGATTGAGTAGGTCAACATGGCCTTTCATTGCTTTTTTGATGAGCATGCCCACCGACAGCATCCGATTGATTTCATTCGTTCCTTCGTAAATACGGGCGATACGGGCATCACGCCAGGCGCTTTCCATCGGGGTATCTTCCGAAAAGCCCATCCCTCCGAAAATCTGGATGCCCTCGTCTGAACAATGCTGGATGTCTTCCGATACCGCCACTTTCAGGATAGAGCATTCGATAGCGTATTCCTCCACACCCTTTAATTCGGCTTCCTGGTGGCTTGAACCCGCCGCTTCACGAGCCTGTATACGGTTTTCGATGTCCTTCGCCGCACGGTAAACAGCGCTTTCACCCGCATAACAGGCGGTGGCCATTTGGGCCAGTTTCGAGCGGATGGCACCAAAGTGGGCAATAGGCGTGTTAAATTGTACGCGCTCGTTGGCATACTGCACGGATCCGGTAGTAACCCGGCGTTGCGCGTCAAGGCAGGCAGCGGCGAGTTTGATACGGCCTACGTTCAGGGCGTTCATTGCGATTTTGAATCCGTTTCCGCGCTCGGAAAGCATGTTTTCCACGGGCACTTTTGTTTCGTTGAAAAAGACCTGCCGTGTCGAAGAAGCGCGAATGCCCAGTTTGTGTTCTTCCTCGCCCAAGGTGATGCCATTGGCCGGATCGTTCTCCACAATAAAGCCGGTAATGTTCTTATCGTCTCCGATGCGCGCAAAGACAATGAAAAGGCTGCAGAATCCGGCATTGGATATCCACATCTTCTGGCCGGTGATGAGGTAGTGCGAACCGTCAGCCGACAACACCGCTTTGGTTTTGCCCGAATTCGCATCAGACCCGGCTCCCGGTTCCGTGAGGCAATAGGCACCGAACCATTCGCCTGACGCCAGTTTCGGTACGTATTTCTGTTTCTGTTCTTCGGTTCCATATAACAGTATCGGCATCGTGCCAATACCCGTGTGGGCACCAAAAGCCGTAGAAAAAGACCCAGTCGCTCCCGAAATGTAGTCGCACACCAATACGGTATCGACGAAGCCCATCCCGAGACCGCCGTACGCTTCCGGAACCGACACGCCCAGGAAGCCCATTTCACCGGCTTTACGCATGGTTTCTTCCGTATAGGCATAGTCTTTCTTCTCAAAGCGGTCTTTGTGCGCCCAAAGTTCCTTGTCTGAGAACTCCTTTACGGAATCCCGCATCATGATTTGCTCTTCTGAGAAATCTTCAGGTGTGAATACCGCCTCGCAGGGTGTTTCCTTTACCAGGAATTGGCCTCCTCTTGTTACGTCTTTTTCTACGGATTCCATATATCGTTATGTTTTGATTTAACTAAAATTAAAGGAGGATGAGTTTTGTTTGTTCGCCTGTAGCGTCTCTTCCTTCGTTCCTAACCGTGCTATTTATTTCACATTACGGTGCCATCCTTCGATACCCGCCCATGTCCAACAACCAATGACCAACAACCTCTATCCACTCAATATACTTCATACACTCCCGCCGCTCCCTGTCCGGTTCCCACGCACATTGTCACGATACCGTATTTGTCGCCGCGGCGTTTCATTTCGTCGAACAGTTGTACCGATAACTTGGCACCCGTGCATCCCAGCGGGTGTCCCATTGCGATAGCACCACCGTTTACGTTCACGATCGATGGGTCGATGCTCAACTCGCGCACGACCGCCAATGACTGCGAGGCAAACGCTTCGTTCAATTCAAAAAGCTGGATGTCCTGCAACGCCATTCCGGCCTGCGCAAGGGCTTTTGGCACCGCTTTCACAGGGCCGATTCCCATGATACGGGGCTCGACACCGGCTGCTGCATAGCTCACCAATCGGGCAATCGGCTCCAGTCCGAGTTCTTTCATCATGTTTTCGCTCATCACCAACACAAACGCAGCGCCGTCGCTCATTTGCGATGAGTTTCCAGCGGTCACACTGCCATCCGCCGCAAAAACGGGTTTCAGTCTTCCGAGCGCTTCCTGTGAGGTATCGGCACGCGGACCTTCGTCTTTCGTAACGGTATACGAACGGGTAGCTTTCTTCCCTTTTTCGTCGATGTAGGTTTCCTCAACCGTAATCGGTACGATCTGGGCATCGAAACGGCCTTCTGCCTGTGCTTTCAGTGCTTTTTGGTGCGATTGAAAGGCAAATGCATCCTGGTCGTCACGCGACACCTGGTATTGTTTGGCGACCGCTTCCGCCGTCAATCCCATACCCCAGTAGTAGTCTTCGTGCCCTTCTTTCGCCACCTGATAATCCGGAGTGGGTTTGTAGCCACCCATCGGGATGTAGCTCATGCTTTCCGCGCCACCCGCAATGATGCACTCTGCCATGCCCGACTGGATCTTGGCCGTAGCCATCGCAATCGTTTCAAGTCCGGAGGCACAATACCGGTTCACGGTCACGCCCGGCACGTCGTCCACTTTAAGTCCCATCAGGGAAATCAACCGGGCAACGTTCAGTCCTTGCTCCGCTTCCGGCATCGCATTTCCGACCATCACGTCGTCGATACGCTTTTTATCGAGTTGGGGCACTTGTTCCATCATAAACTGGATGGTTTCCGCAGCCAGTTCATCCGGACGCTTGAAGCGGAAGAGCCCGCGTGGCGCTTTTCCAACGGCGGTGCGGTAGGCTTTTACTATATAGGCTGTTTTCATGCTAATTTGGATGTAGTAGTCGGGATGCGGGGCGTGCGATTAAAAGTCGCGATGCATCTGGCATCCGGCTATCAAGATTTATAGTTAGTTCCGTAATGGTTTTCCCTTCGTCAACATATACTGTATCCGCTCCAGCGTCTTGCGCTCGGTGCAAAGTGACAGGAAGGCTTCGCGCTCGATGTCAAGCAGGTATTGTTCGGATACCAGCGTCGCTTCCGATAAATCGCCACCCGCCATCACATAGGCCAGTTTATTGGCGATTTTCTGGTCGTGTTCCGAGATGTATTTACCGGCTACCATACTGTCGGTACCCACATAGAACATCCCCAGCGCCTGTTTGCCTAATACTTTCACATCGTTCCGTCGGATCGGTTGGGTGTAACCGGCTTCTGCGAGCAATAACGCATGCTTCTTCGCTTCGGCAATCTGACGGTCGCGGTTGACCACGATCACATCTTTGCCTTTCTGCAACACGCCGGTATCAAAGGCTTCGTAGGCCGAGGTCGATACTTTGGCCATGGCGATGGCAAGGAAGTACTCTTGCAGTACGTTCAGTTCGACATCGTTTTTACGGAAGGTATCCGAGGCGCGCAACGTCATTTCTTTCGATCCGCCACCACCCGGAATCACGCCCACGCCGAACTCCACGAGTCCAATGTAGGTTTCCGCCGCCGCGACCACTTTGTCCGCGTGCATGCTCATTTCGCATCCGCCTCCCAATGTCATACCGTGAGGTGCCACGACCACCGGGATAGAGGAGTAGCGCACCCGCATCATTGTATCCTGGAAGAGCTTGATGGCCATATTCAGTTCGTCATAATCCTGCTCAACTGCCATCATGAAGATCATGCCGATGTTCGCGCCAACAGAGAAGTTCGCACCCTGGTTGCCGATCACCAGTCCGGCGTATTCTTTCTCCGCCAGGTCGATCGCTTTATTGATGCCTTGCAGCACCTCTCCGCCGATGGTGTTCATCTTCGAGCGGAATTCGAGGTTCAGGATGCCGTCGCCCAAATCGGTAATGACCGCACCGGGGTTGGCCCATACTTTTTTGCTTTCGCGGATGTTGTTGAGGATGATGAACGCATCTTGTCCGGGTAGTTTCTTCTGCGACTTCGATGCAATATCGTACGCATAGGTCGCGCCCTCTTTAATAGTGTAAAAGGAAGTGTTCCCGGCGGCGATCATGTCATCTACCCAGGTGGCATACGACAGGTTGGCGGCCTTGATAAGTTCGATGCCTTTCTGCACACCGATGGCATCCCAGATTTCAAACGGTCCGTTTTCCCATCCGAAACCGGCCTTCATCGCGTCGTCGATCTTATAAAGATCATCGGTGATTTCCGGAATACGGTTGGAAACGTAGGCAAACATCCCGGCAAAATTGCGACGGTAGAATTCGCCTGCTTTATCAGTACCTCCGACCAACACCTTGAAACGGTCGATCGGTTTTTCAATGGTTTTTGTCAGTTCGAGGGTAGGGAAGGAAGCCTTCTTCTGCGGACGGTACTCAAGGGTATCGAGGTCCAGCGCCAAAATATCTTTGTCGACCTTTTTATAGAAACCTTGTCCGGTCTTACTACCCAACCACTTGTTTTCCATCATTGTTTTGATGAAGTCGGGAAGTTGGAACAGGTCGTGTGCCTCGTCATTCGGCACTCCTTCGTAAAGTCCGTTGGCAACGTGCACCAGCGTGTCGAGTCCGACCACATCAACCGTACGGAAGGTCGCTGATTTCGGACGGCCAATGACCGGACCCGTGAGTTTGTCGACTTCCTCCACCGTCAATCCCATTTCCTTTACCAGGTGGAAGAGACTTTGGATGCCATAAATACCGATGCGGTTTCCGATGAACGCCGGGGTGTCTTTTGCCACGACGGAGGTCTTTCCGAGGAATTTCTCACCATATCCCGTCAAGAAGTCCAATACGTCCGGAGACGTCATTGGTCCCGGAATGATCTCAAACAGTTTCAGGTAGCGCGGCGGGTTGAAGAAGTGCGTGCCGCAGAAGTGTTTTTGGAAGTCCTCTGACCGTCCTTCGCTCATGAAGCGGATCGGGATACCGGAGGTATTGGATGTTACCAACGTACCCGGGCGGCGGTATTTTTCAATTTGTTCAAAGACCAGCTTCTTGATGTCAAGCCGTTCTACGACTACTTCAATGATCCAGTCGGCGTCGGCGATTTTGGCGATGTCGTCGGTGGTGTTGCCCGTCTTCACGCGACTGGCGAAAGACGAATGGTAAATCGGTGACGGCTTCGACTTCAGCGCGTTCTGGAAATGCTCGTTCACGATGCGGTTGCGAACCACCTTGCTTTCCGGCGTGAGCCCTTTTTTCGATTCGGCTTCCGTGAGTGCATTTGGCGCAATGTCAAGCAGTAATACCTCTACACCGATGTTGGCGAAATGGCAGGCGATGCCCGAACCCATGATGCCCGACCCTACGACGGCCACTTTTTTTATCGTTCGCTTCATATTGTATGGTTTGTGTTTCGAGTCATCGGCAGGTAAGCCCCTCGTCAAACTTCAAAACACCGTATTTATTTACTACTCTTCGTTAAAAATCTGCTTCTCGGCAATCAGTTCGTTGATGATGTTCGCAACGTCCATAAAGTGCCTGAGTTGCTCTTCGGTGACGTGTTGCCGAATCGTTTCGTTGAACTTCAACACCGTAGACTTCGATAACTCCCGCTTCTCTTTTCCCAGTTTGGTCAGGTGGATCAACACCCCCCGTCCGTCATCCGGATTCTTGCGTCGTTCTATCAGCCCTTTTTCTTCCATCGTCTTCAGCGTGCGGGTAAGGCTCGTGGCTTCCATTCCCATCCGGGGCGCCAGGTAGGTCGAGGGCGTGCCGTCTTCCTTATCGATACTCAGCAGCGCAAACCCAAGTGCCATCGAAGCGCCGTATTTCGTTGCTTCTTCGTTATACATCCGGGATACTGCCTGCCATGTGGCGCGAAGAACGTAGTCGATCGTTTTTTCTCTCATATCGAAATCGATTTCAAAGATAATTAAAAATACTATGCATGCATAGTAAAATGAAGATTTTTTTTTCGGGTTTTTAAAAATAGGGGAATCCCCGGGTATATGCAAGGCAAAAAAAACTCCCCGTGAAGGGGAGTGAAGTAGGTTTGGTTTTGGTAGTGTATGTTATGCCTTTTGTGGCGAGAGTTTTGCCAGCACCGTTGCCACGATCGCTCCGATAACGGCGCCCGTGACGGTCATGATTGCCACATCGGCGATCAGCATCATTTTGTCCATAGGCATCGACGCCCGCATGAAACTGTCAGAGGTAACCGCAAACAGAAATGCCAAAAGGGCACCTGAGGTAACGCCCGCGCCCATCGTGCGGATGCCGGCTTTTGTAAAAAGGAGGGAAAACAGAAAACCATAGGCGAAACATCCGAGCACGATGTAGCGCATGTCTTCTTCCCCGCTACTCTTAAAAAAATCCTTGAACAGGATACCATACGTCAGCCAGCCAATCAGGAAGTCTGCAACACCGGCTACGAGGCCGCAGATGATAAAGTTTTTCAGGTTCATGTGGTGTGGTTTAATTGGTTAACGAACGAAAGTTACCAACTAATTACACAAGTGTTAAAGCCTGGAAGAAAGAGTTATAAACATCTGGCAGTCAATAACTACACTGCCGATTCGTAGATTTTGCGGTACAAGGCCCGGTATTTCTCCAATATAGCCTTCCGTTTCAGCTTCATCGTCGGGGTAAGTTCGCCGCCGTTGATCGACCAAACGTCTGGCGTCAACTCGAACTTCTTCACTTTCTCCCAGTTACCGAATTTCTCATTGATGGCGTCAACTTCTTCCTGGTAGCGTTTGATTACATCGGGGTGCGACAACAATTCTGTTCGGTTTCGTCCATCGAGTCCGTGCCGCTTCGCCCATTCTTCCAGAAAGTCGAAATCAGGTTGTATGAACGCGCCCGGCATTTTTTCACCTTCCCCAATCACCATAATCTCACCAATGAAACGCGATTGTTTCATCGCATTTTCAATGAGTTGTGGTGCGACGTATTTGCCTCCTGAGGTCTTGAACATTTCCTTTTTACGGTCGGTAATCCGAAGGAAACCATCCGCGTCGATTTCGCCTATATCACCCGTGTGGAAGTAACCGTCTTGCACGGCCTCACGTGTTTTTTCGTCGTCTTTGTAATAACCCATCATGACGTTCGGGCCTTTGCAGAGGATTTCCCCATCGGCCGCGATCTTGATCTCTACGCCGGTAATGGGTTTCCCAACCGTACCGATCCGGAAGTTACCGTTACGCATGTCGTTCACCGAGATCACAGGCGACGTTTCCGTAAGTCCGTAGCCTTCCATCACCGGAATATCGGCTGCGGCAAACACCCGCGCCAGCCGCTGTTGCAGGGCCGCACTTCCCGAAACCATCAGGTCGAGTTGTCCGCCCAGCGCTTCTTTCCATTTGCTGAAGATGAGTTTTCGGGCGAGTTTCAATTGGGTTTCAAACCACCAGCCGTTGCGGCCATACGGTTCATAGCGGAGTCCGAGATCAATCGCCCAGAAAAACAGTTTCTTCTTAATACCGGTCAGTTCGGTGCCTTTGGCGTAGATTTTATCGTATACTTTTTCCAGAAGTCGCGGCACGACCGACATCACGTTAGGTCGCACTTCCTTCAGGTTGTCGCTGATGGTCTCAATCGATTCGGCGAACCACACCGATACGCCATGGTATTGATACAGATAAACGAGCATCCGCTCAAAGATATGGCAGATGGGAAGGAAGCTCATGGCGCGTGTTCGGCCCGCTTCGCACGGAATCCGGGCTTCACTCGACAATACATTCGAAACGATATTGTCGTGTGAGAGCATCACACCTTTTGGCGTGCCTGTAGTGCCGGATGTATAAATGATCGTAGCCAGGTCGGCAGGCTGTACCTCCGCCATACGAGCCACGACTTCCTCCTGATTGGATGGGTCACTTCCCAATTCCAGCAGCGTCTTCCAATTCGTACAGCCGTCGATTTCATCCAGGCAGTATACCTCCTTCAACGCGGGTACGTTGTGGCGGATGCGGTTGAGTTTTGTCAGGATCTCGCGGTCCGACACAAAACAATAGACCGCACCCGAATGGTTCAGGATGTATTCGTATTCCGCCTCCGAAATCGTCGGATAAATCGGGATGTTCTGCGCTCCTACCTGCAACAGGCCTACATCCAATATATGCCATTCGCTGCGGTTCCGTGAGGAAATCCCCGCGATTTTGTCGTTTTTCTGCACGCCCATCCGCAGCAAGGCCCGGGAGATGGCGTTGGCTTTCTCTACATATTCACGCGACGAGGTCGGCACCCATTGGCCGTCGTATTTCGTGACGAAAGCATCCGGCAAATCATAGCGCTGGAACTGGTAATGGGCAAAATCAAAAAGACGGGTAGGGGTCATGGTCAGACTTTTCTGCAAAGTAAGGAAAAAGTTTGGTTTTAAGTTTTGAGTTTTGAGGGTTGAGTTTTGAGTTGTAACGGAGGGGGTAAGGTCGAGTCCCTTCTCAAATAGAAATTCGGGAATTGTGTCGTTTGGTTCTTGTATGAACGCTAGATGTGGAGCAACGGTATTTTCCTTACTACACATTACATTCGGCTCTTCGCGGTTTTGACGATTTTAGTAATAATATTGATGATATGGTTCACTTCGGTCAGGCATTCCGCAAGTCCGGCATAACGCTGACCTGAATGGTGGATAAGTTGAAGCCAATAATGCGTTTCACGGGCTTCTTTCGATGCGATCGACATCTTGTGTATGAAGTCTTTCCTTGATTCCGCCGCCGTTGCTTCCTGTACGTTGGCCCCGATGCTTGTGCCTGAGCGGAGAAGTTGCTTTGATAAAATGAATTCCGATTCCGCCCGCATCGAACGCGAGAGATGGATAATCACAAGTGAAAATTCGAATGTTCTTTCGGCTATTGGTTTCACAATCTTATTTTTGCAGCAAGTTGCACACAAATTATCGTCGGGCAGTACGGTTTTCCCGTACATTTTCGGTACAATTCCGCCCCAACAACTCAACACTCAAAACTCAACACTCAACACTCCTTAAATGCGCCTCCCCGAATACAAAGCCCTCCTATACCGCCTCTTGCTCGCCTATGCCTTTTATTTCGTGGCCCGTATCCTGTTTTATGCCTACAACGCCGATTTGATTGAGGTAGCGTCGGTGGGGGAGTTCCTGTCGTTGTATTGGCACGGACTTGCCTTCGACACAACTGCCATCCTTTATATTAACGCGCTGTTCATCATTTTTTCAATCTTGCCGCTGACGGTTAATACGCGTACCGGCTACCAGCAATTCCTAAAGTGGCTGTATTTTGTTCCGAACCTATTGCTCTACGCCACGAACTTCGTCGATTTCATATACTACCGCTTCAACTTCGGGCGTTCGACGGCGGCGGCTACCGAGTCGATTTCGCATGAATCGAATAAGATGTTGCTGTTGTGGAATTTCCTCACCGGCTACTGGCACGTATTTCTCCTCTATTTTATCTGCCTGTTTCTTTGGCTGTACCTCTACCGCAAGGTGCGGGTACCTCGTGAACCGGCGCAGCCACGCGTTTTTTATTTCGGGTCGTCCGTAGTGGTGTTTTTGGTCACGGTAGCCCTTTGCATCGGTGGCATTCGCGGGGATTTCAAGAAAAGCACACGGCCCATCAACCTGGTCGACGCCAGCCGCTATACCCGTAATCCGGCGCAGGCCGATATTGTGCTCAACACGCCCTTTGCCATCTTCCGGACCATGGGAAGCAACAATTTTGAGAAACTGCACTTCGTCGATTCGGCTACCATCGACCGCTTAGTGCAGCCCGTCAAGGCGTATCACAACCATCCGAAGACGCGCCCGAATATCGTCATCTTTATCCTCGAAAGCAACGGACGCGAGTATTTCGGCAGTTTCAATAAAGACAACAAAATTCCAAACTACGAAGGCTACACGCCCTTCGTCGATTCCCTTGCCCAGCACAGCCTGATCTTTACCAATGCCTATTCCAATGGGTATAAGTCGATACATGCCGTGTCGTCGGTTTTGGCGGGGATCCCGTCGTTTAAGGATGCGTTTACGTCGTCGCCGTATCCAAAACAAAAAACAGAATCGCTGGTTTCAACGCTGGAAAGTGAAGGCTACAAAACCTCGTTCTTTCACGGCGCGCCCAACGGTTCTATGGGATTCCTCGGGTATGTCAACATTCTCGGCGTCGACCGTTATTATGGAAAGACGGAATACAACAACGATGCCGACTTCGATGGCGTATGGGGCATTTGGGACGAACCGTTCTTCCAGTTCTTCCGCACCGAACTCGGGAAACAGCCACAACCGTTTATGGCGACGATGTTTTCCGTATCCTCACACGAGCCCTACAAAGTGCCGGAAAAATACGAAGGGAAGTTCCCGAAAGGACACGTCAACATCCACCAGTGCATCGGCTATACCGACTACGCCCTCCGGAAGTTCTTTGACCGTGCGAAGTCAGAGCCGTGGTTCAAAAACACCATTTTCGTGATGGTGGGCGATCATGGCAACACCATCCACTATGACGAATACCGAAAAAAAAAAAAAAAAAACGGGGTCATGATGCTATTGTACTCCCCCGATGAAAAGTACAAAGGCGTCTACCGTGACTTCGCCCAGCAAATCGACATCTATCCCACGTTACTCGATATCATCGGCTACGACAAGCCGTTCCGCAGTTGGGGCCGCAGCCTCGTGGGCGATACCAAGATTCCACCGTTTGTCATGCGCTATTCCGCCCAAATGTACCAAATGATGTGCGGCAACTATATCATCACCTTCGACGGCAAGAAAGCCACCGGTTTCTACGCCAAAGACGACAAGGGAATGGAACACAACCTAATCGCCCAACGCAATACCGAAATGAACCTGCTCGAAACCCGCTGCAAAGCCTTCCTTCAGGACTATATGGAACGGGTGATGGATAAAAAGTTGGGAGGGAAGACGGGTAAGTAGTTTTGAAGGAGGTTGAGTTTTGAGTTGTATCGGTTCACGCGACAGATATCGTCTTTTTGTTGAGGGAGAAAGGAGCAAGTAGCAAGGCTCAAGGAGCAAGCAGCAAGGCTCAAGGAGCAAGCATTACTGAACCCAAAAGCCTCCAATCAAATGAACTTTCGTTCAGGTTTTTAATTGACAATTGACAATTGACAATTGATAATTGATAATTGATAATGAGGATAAACGTCCCTTCTTTAGCCTTGATACATACTCGTTGCTCCTCAAAGAGTAGTTTTTTCTCGCGTGAACAGCTACAACTCAAAACTCAACCCTCAACACTCAAAACTCAAAACTCAACCCTCAACCCTTATCTCAAAACCACCTTCTTCACCATCGTCTCCCCATTCCACCAAACCTTCACCAGGTAAAGGCCCGCGGCTTGTTGGAGGCTTATGGTCGTGTTTCGCTGCGGTGCACGGTCTTCATACACTAATTGCCCAAGGTTATTGAAGACTTCAATGCGGTTGTCGGTGCTGGCAGCGTCGGTACCGAACTGTAAGTTGAAAATGCCGTTCGACGGGTTAGGCGAGAGGGAGAAGCTACGCAGCGCAGCATCCGGGTTACTCAGCGCGTTCTGTACGACAAAAGTATAGTCTTCCGTTTCGCCATAATCCACATTGTCACAGGCAGCAGCGCCGTCGGCATAGTACACCCGCACACGGAAACGCACATTCCCTACGTGAGCCGTTGCCGGAACGGTAATCGTACCGGTGCCAAGGCCTTCCGTGCCGTTTACCTGATAGTCAAGATAGACGGTTTCGTTCTCATCCTCAAAATCACCGTCGTAGTTCCAGTCAACCCAACCGATGATGGTGTCGCCTTCCCAGTGCTCGCCGTTGACTACGGTAATATCATAGCTTTGGCCGATGGTAAGCGTAGTCGTCACTGCGGAAAAGTCGGTGTAGGCCGACGCGCCACTCGGGTTGTCGATGCTGCCGATCTGCACATGGGCGATATACTCGTCTGTAGTAGATCCCGCTTCCGGCACGCAATACACCGGCACAAAACCGATGACAAACGAACCCGCTGCGGTTTTCGCATACTGGCCCGCCACGCCGCCATTAATCACAAACTCATACGCTACTACAGTACCCGCCGGCGCGGTGGGCGCAATTACGCCCGTAAACGTAAACACATGCGAACCATTTACATCCATGTTGTCGTCCGTTGAAACGGCGTTGGTGAGCGTCAGGTACGGATTGCTTTGCAGCCATTGTCCGACCAGGTTGCCAATCGCCGCGTGTCCGGTATTGGTTACCGTCACCTGTAGCGTCACGTTTTCACCCGGATCGGGTAGGTTATTTCCGTTGCCATTTAATTCGGCGACTGTCATGTTGCTAATCGTGAAATCAGGCGCCTGCACCCGGATCAGGTGGTTTTCCGTGTACGTTCCACCACTGCCATCTGACAGCGTGAGTTGTAATGGGAAGGCGTATTGGTCAGGCAGGTCGTTGGCGACGGTAAGCGTAAACATGCCGTTGCTCACTGCGCTTAATTGGCCCGCGTCAACGGATCCGAACACATGCGTAGCGTTAGTGAGCACCCCCGAAGTGTCGGTCGTACTCATGGTTACCGCTGTGTTCGAAGCCACGCCAACCCCGAGGTTGTGTACGCTCAGGTCGAGGTTTTTCGTTTGTCCGTAGTCAATCGTCGTCGCGAAAGGCGCTATTACCAGATACGGGCCCGCCGGCGCGATGGCCGTCACATCCGATACATAGGTAACCTGGTTGAAGCCGACTACGGCCACCGTAAGCGTTTGGCCGGGAAGTACACCTGAAACGGGAAGCGTTGCTGTTCCGCCAGTGACAAAACCGGTACTGATGATTTCGCCGTTTCGCGACAGGGTAGCCAGTGCCCCTTCTACATTTCCGTTCACTGCAAAGGTCGGTTGCCCTACGATCAACACGGCGTTGTGCTGTATGGTCATCTGCGTCGGATCGGCCGTGCGCACCAACAACGACGGATCGCCGAAGCACGTCCACGTGTCCGTCATGTCGAAGTCGCCCGATTCGTCGTTCATCCGGAAGTAGCCATTTACGGTAATACCGCCAAATGTCCGGCGGATGCCGACGTCTGAAATTTCGGTTAGGATGTCGTTCATTTCGTCCTGGCCGATCATCGGTGGACTCCAACTCTGGTTAATCGTCGATGCATTCATGGCGATGGCGCCCGCCGGTTGACCGTTGTAAGTCGCCCGCAGCCAACCCTCGGCAAAACACGTTTGTCCCACAAAGTTCCCGTTCACACAGGCAACGTTGAACACAAACGGCAGACGGTTGGCGTTTTGCAGTGCCAGCGCGTCTTCCGTTGAGAAGCCCGTCGTACCCCAGACACCATCGCTGCCGTGGCCTACATAGTTGATGATGCCCACGCCACTATTGATGGCAGCCGCAGCCTGTGCTGCATTCGGAAAACCCGGTGCATCGAAAAAGCCCTGCGACCCTTCAAACAGTTCATATACGGGATTGCTGTAGGTAAAGCCCAACAAATCAGGCTGTATGTTGCGTAAGTGTTGGTAGTCGAGTTCGTCGTCGTCGCCGGGGCCTTCCTGCGACGCGACCGACATCACCCGATTGAGGAAGCCGACCGGCAGTTGGTTACCGCGTTCATACGCCATCGTGCGTTGCACCTGCGTGTCTACCTGGGCCGCCGTTTCCGCACTGAAACGGCCCACGAAGAACTCCTGATAGTGGTCGTTCCCCGAAATATACGCATAGGCATTATCCGAATCGCCCCCGAGTCCGGCGTAGTTGTTCGATGGCACTTGTCCCGAATCACCCACCAGCAGCAGGTAACTCAGGCCTTGAGTCGTATAATAGTTCGCGACATACGATCTGATCGCAGCCGCCGTTCCACCCGCGGCCGAGGCTGATACCAGGGTCGTGCGGCGTCCGATGGTGTTCTTCCAGGTTACCAGAGGTTGCAGTTTGGTCATCCAGGTATCGTGGCAGATAATGAGCATGTTGCCCTCTTCCGTCAGCGGCGAAAACACCGAGAGGTAGTTCAGGAACTGCCGCGCATAAATCTTGTCGAAATCGGAGTCTACTTTTGCAGGCGGTGGTGTCGACAGTGTATTCGTCGCATCGGTACCATTCGCGAACACCTTCACTTTGATTTGGCTATACACCCGTAGCACCTTCGTTACGGGGTTGTATTGGAAAGGCGAGACGTGCACCGCCATACCACGGTAGTCGCGCATGATATAGGGTGTATTGAGCGTAATAGGGTTGGCAGGGAAGAAGGCATCCCGTTGGTAGGTGTCGCCGAAGGGATACGGCACATCATCAGGGTTGACCGTACGTTTGAGGTTGCCTTTAGACGGAAGCAGGGTGATGTTCGGCAGGTCAACATATTGCGCATCCAGTATCACGGCGTCCATAGCTGCCGTTCCCGGGATGATTACCGAGGTCGTGAAACGCGGCAGGTCAGGCACACCCGCCTCCAACATCGGACTAAGGTCGCGGGCTTTGATCCGCACCGATTGCGGATACCGCTTGTCGCCCGGTACGAGTTGGTACTGGTTCAGTTGCACGGTGAATTCCGTTTCCGAAGTGGTGGCATTGTCGAGGCGCACCGTGTTCACCTGGGCATACACATTCGAGACAAGGACCCACAAGGCCCCAATGAGTAGTTGTTTTTTCATAGCAGTAGATAGAAAGGCGATCGACACGTGACCGCAGGCGAAAGATAACATTTTATTGGCAAATTCAAAACACAGAAGGTTGATTTACAGCAAATATGCAGCGGTAAACAGAAAATACCATACTAAAAAGGGTAGGAGGGTGTGGAAAAGGGACTTTAGAAGTTTTGAGTTTTGAGTGTTGAGTTTTGAGTTAGATCGGTTCACGCGAGAAATGTGCGGTTTGGGGTTCGGAGTGCGGGGAGGTTTGTAGTTAGTAATTGATAATTGATAATTGATAATTGATAATTGATAATTGATAATTGATAATGAGGATAGACTCCCCGGCTTCCAATTGCTCCTTGCTCCTTGATACTCGCTAATAAAGACAACCCCAACCCTTACGAGTTGATAGTTCAGAGTTGGTAGTTCAAAGTTGATAGTTCTTGGTTGATAATTGATAATCAGAATAAACGTCCCATTCTTCGTTTTGATACTTGCTCCTTGCTACTCGCTTCTTGCTCCTCAAAATAAACCCACCTTCAAAATGGGTAGTTTTTCCCGCGTGAACCGATCCAACTCAAAACTCAACACTCAAAACAAATCTTCATTTTTTTCATCCATTTCCCCTCCCTCAATTGTCAGTACTCTAAATAACCATAAAAAAGTACCGACATGAAAAAACTCGTTATTATCGGAGCCACCGGAAAAGTCGGCTCCCAAGTCTCCAACTTACTGCTGGAGAAAGGCTACCAACCCACCCTCATCGCCCGCAACGCCGAACGGCTCGAACCCTTCCGCCAACGCGGGGCGCACGTCGTCGCCACATCGGTTACCGACGTTGAAAAGCTCACGGAAGCCCTCCGCGGTGCCGACGCCATCCTCACCATGATCGCCTCCAATGGCGCTGCACCCGACTTCCTGCTCGACCAACGCCTCCAGGCCAACGCCCTATTCGAAGCCATCAAACGGTCGGGCGTGCCCTACGTCGTCAACCTGAGCAGCGCCGGCTGCCACGTGACAGAAGGCAATGGCGTCATTCAGGGGCTCGCCGAGTTTGAAGTCCTGCTTCGGCAACTCCCCAACGTCAACGTGCTCAACCTCCGGCCGAGTTTCTACATGGAGAACACCTTCTATGCCCTTCCGCTCATCAAACACCAGGGCATCTACGGACTGCCCATCCGCCCGACCACGTCGTTTCCTATGGTCGCAACTCAGGACGTCGCGCAGGTCATCGTCGAAAAGGTAGCGGCACTCGACTTTACCGGGAATACGGTACTCCCCATCCTCGGAGCAAAAGACTATGCACTCGCCGAGATCACCGCGCTGTTAGGGGCCGCCATCGGAAAAGAACTGCCCTACGTGCCCTTCTCGCTGCCCGATTTCACCGCCGGCATACGCGCATCGGGTGGATCGGCCGATTATGCCGCGCGGTTTGGGGAATTGATGGTGGCATCCGATCACGGACTCCTGAATTACGAACGCCGCACACCCGAAACCACCACGCCGACCACCTTTGCCGATTTCGCCCAACAGGTCTTTGCGCCGGCCTATAACCCATTATAATCCTAGATCCTTTACCACATGAAAAACACAGCAAGCACCCACGAGATCGCAGCCCAATTAGTGGCGTATACCCATAAACTGGACTTCACCGCGGCGCGAAACGCCCTTTATGCCGATAACGTCGTGAGCCACGAGCCCGGCAGCGAAGCCATTACCGGACTCGCCGCATTGGCAGCCAAGGAGCGTCACTGGCAGGATTCCATCGAAACATTGCACGGCGTCAGTTGCTCTGAACCGCTCATAGCCGGGCCTTTCATTTCGATTGCAATGACGTGGGATATCACTTATCGGGGGCAGGCCCGCAGCGGATGGGAGGAAATCGCCCTGTTTGAGGTCGCCGGCGGTAAAGTCGTAGCGGAACGCTTCTTTTACCGCTTCGACTAAAACGCGGCATCGGGAATACCCATGAATAAAAAGACAGAAAATCATACATTTAACCCATGACACCTATCGAACCTACCGACGATAAGACGTTACAGGATGCGCTCGCGGGCGATATCAACGCCTTCCAGCGCCTGTTCGCCGTTTTCCAGAACCAGTTGAAATCCTATCTGTTTCGCCTGACGGCCAACCGCAACGACGCCGAAGATATCTTACACGATACCTTCATCCGTGCGTACGACAAACGCGGCACGTTTCGCGGTGATTCCTCCCTGAAAACATGGGTATTCCAGATTGCCACACACCATGCCTACAACTACCTCAAACGACAACGACGGTGGACGGCCGACGTTTCTGAGAAGGCCAAGCAATTGGTACTCGAAGACAACGGACTGCTGCGCGCCATCGAACGCGTGCACGACACCTCCCCATCCGGACGCTACGACATCAAAGAGCACATCGATACCTGCTTCACCTGCATCGCCAAGAACCTCCCGATTGAAAACCAGGTGGCGGTGATGCTTAAAGACATCTACGATTTCTCTGTAAAGGAAATCAGCCAGATCCTCGACAAAACCGACGGAACGGTGAAATACCTCCTTCAGGACGGCCGGGGTGTCATGACCGGCATTTTCGACCATCGCTGCGCGCTCATCAACAAAAACGGCGTGTGCCACCAGTGCTCCGAACTGAACGGATGGTTCAATCCCAAAGAAAACCACCAACAGGCCCTTATGAAAATCGACCTCGTCAAAGGCTCCAAAAAATACAACCGTGAACGGCTTTACCAAATGCGCGCCGAACTCGTCAAAGCCATCGATCCGCTCCATTCCCCCGGCGCTGATTTGCAGGAAATCCTACTGGGTTGCAACGTGAAGGTGATGGAAGGAACGATGAACAATGAACGATGAACAATGAAGAAGGAGGAAAGAGTTGAGGGTTTTAGGTTCAGGGTTCAGGGTTGAGAGTTCAAGGTTGAGGTTCAAGGTTGATAGTTCAGGGTTCGAGATTATTAGTTGATAATTGATAGTTGATAATTGATAATTGACAATGATGAGGATACGCGTATCAGGGTTCCAATTGCTCCTTGCTCCTTGATACTCGCTACTAAAGATAAACCCAACCCTTACGAGTTGATAGTTCAGAGTTGGTAGTTCAAAGTTGATAGTTCAAAGTTGATAGTTCAGGGTTATAATTGATTAGTGAGGATAAACTCCCCCGGCTTCCTGTTGATACTTGCTCCTTGCTCCTCGATACTCAATCCTAAAAGATAAACCCTACTCCAAAAAAAGGCAGTTTTTTCCCGCGTGAAGCCCTAAACCCTTACGAGTTGATAGTTCAGAGTTGATAGTTCAGAGTTGATAGTTCAAAGTTGATAGTTCAGGGTTATAATTGATAGTGAGGATAAACTCGCCCGGCTTCCTGTTGATACTTGCTCCTTGCTCCTCGATACTCAATCCTAAAAGATAAACCCCACGCCAAAAAAGGCAGTTTTTTCCCGCGTGAAGCCCTAAACCCTTACGAGTTGATAGTTCAGAGTTGATAGTTCAAAGTTGATAGTTCAGGGTTATAATTGATAGTGAGGATAAACTCCCCCGGCTTCCTGTTGATACTTGCTCCTTGCTCCTCGATACTCAATCCTAAAAGATAAACCCTACTCCACAAAAAGGCAGTTTTTTCCCGCGTGAAGCCCCCAACTCAAAACTCAACCCTCAAAACTTCCCCTACTTCTTAATCCCCAACTTCTTCATCTTACTAATCAACGTCGTCGGTGGCAGGCCCAATATATCCGCCGCGCAGTCCTTCCCGAAAATCTTGCCGTTGCAGCGCTTCAGCACCTTCTCGATATAGTCCCGTTCGTTCTCCTCAAACGTCTTCAGGCGCGCATCGTCCGCCTCCGCGTTCAACTGTGCGTTTTTCGGCAGGAAAACCTGTCGGATCAGGGCGGATTTTGAGAGAATCGCCGCCCGTTCCAGTATGTGTTCCAGTTCCCGGATATTACCCGGGAAGTGATATACCATCAGCGTTTGCAGCGCCCCACTTCCAATACCCTGTAGTTTTTTGCCCAGTTTCTTTTCAAACTTCTGCAGGAAATGCGACACCAATAGCGGAATGTCATCCAGGCGTTCCCGCAGCGGTGGTAGATGAATCGGGAAGACGTTGAGTCGAAAATACAGATCCGACCGGAAACGCCCCTCCGCGACCTCCACTTCCAGGTCACGGTTTGTCGCCGCAATGATGCGCACATTCGTCGAAATCACCTTGTTTCCGCCCAAGCGTTCGATTTCCCGTTCCTGCAGCGCCCGCAGCAACTTGCTTTGCAGGTCGAGTGGAAGTTCCCCAATCTCGTCCAGAAACAGCGTGCTGTCGTTTGCCAACTCGAATTTTCCGATTCGCCTCTCGATGGCACCCGTAAAGGCACCCCGCTCATGGCCAAACAGTTCGCTTTCGATCAATTGCGCAGGCATGGCAGCACAGTTGATTTTGATAAGGGGCTTTTTACTGCGCGGCGACGCATTGTGGATGGCCCGTGCAAAAAGCTCCTTGCCCGTGCCCGTTTCGCCCAATAACAATACCGTGCTGTCGGTGCGTGCCACCACATCCGTTTTTTCAAACGCATCCTGCAGGCTTTCCGACTGCCCGATGATTTCCTCGAAATTATAGATGTTCTTCACTTCCTGTTGCAGGTAGCTGTTCTCGGCCTCCAGCATCTTCTGCAAACGATCGATTTGGTAGAAGGCAAGGCGGTTATCAAGGCTCAGCGACAGTTGGGCGCTGACGCTGCCGATGAAGGTAAGGTGGCTCACGTTGAACACGTTGGAATAGCGCGACCCGACAATCAGGTACGCCTTTCGCTCGTTTTCAAGTGCCAGAGGAAAGAGCAGTAAGGATGCAACCCGAAGTTTCCGATGAAGGATACTCAGGTAAGGCTGTGTAACGATCAGGTCAGCGAAATCCCCGCTTTCGATCAGGGTTGGCGTGGTATAGGCCTGCAGAAACTGACGGGCATAACCGTTGAGCTGTTCCGCATTCAGGCCACTATCGCCCGCCTTCGCTGCAAGCGGACGTACGAGAAAGTCATTTCCTTCTTTCTCGGCATAGTAATGAAAAGGCGCGCCTTCGGTCTTCTCGTCAAGGATCCGGATATACGCGATGTCGCAATCGGCTACTTTTGAGATGTGCCACGTAATCGACCGAAGCACCTCGCTGTAATTACGCCCCGAAAGCACGGCATTGTTTACGTCGATCTGCAACTGTTTCTCGACGTCGCGCTGCTGCAATTCGTAGTTGGCCTTCACATTCGCGACCGCAATCGACAGGCTATGGGCAACAGAACGGAAAAACGTAAACTGTTCTGTCCTGAAATGGGGAGCGTCTACGGCATATAAAACAAAGAGGCCAATCGTCTCATCGTTCGCCTTGAGGTTCAGCGCCAGCGCCTCACGAAATCGTCTCCCGTCACGCGTCTGTACGCCATGGGGGTAATGCGGGAATTGCATCGAAACATCCGACATATCAAACACATACAGGCCACCCGCCGCCTCCGCTTCCTGCATCATCCATTCGATAGGCGAACCCGGGTGGGGCACACCGCAGTAGAGGTTAGCCAGGTTATACGGACGGCGTTCCTCTTTACTAACCCAGTCGATATGCGTAGATCCCGCACGGTCGAGTATATACAAGCCGTAATGGTCGAACGAAAATAAGGGTTGCAGCGACTCCTGTACCAACTGTAGCAGGTCCTCGCTAGAGGTGACCGACGCCATTTGCTCTGTGATTCGCAGCAGGTGGGTTTTTTCAATCTCCCGATCCGAGATCTCGTTATAGGCAAGTATGTTGCTCACCGCCGTCGACAAATGGTTCGAGATATTCTCCAGCAGCGGCACCCGGCTCATGTTGACAGCGTCCGACTCCCGGAAGTTGATGATAAAAACACCCAATATCCCGCCACCTGACCGAAGAAGGTTGATAAGGCCGTGATGGTACCCCTGTTCGGCCATCATCCGTACGAATTCACCGTCATGATACGACAAAAAATCATCGTAATAACGGAAGAAAAGGGGATGTCCCGATTGCTGTATCTGGCCAACGATCATTTCCATCACCGAACCTGCCAGCGGTATTCCTTCGGGTTCATATAAGTCGCTTTTATGGATGAAATGATTGACATCAGACAGGTTCAGCGTCGCGTCATACTGCGCAAAGTCATAATAGCCCTGTTTGCTGTTGAAAAGGATGATACCGGCGTCAAAAAAATGGAAATAGGCCCGGATGTCGTGGAACAGGATATCGTATAATTGGTTTTTCGTTCGGACGTCAGCAATTTTTTCGCTGATTTGAAGTAGAAGGGTTTTCTCGGCATCCCGAACGACAAGTTCCTCCTGCCGCAACAGGTTCGAAACCGCCAATGCCAATTGCGAGGCCACGTTTTTGAAGAGTCCCTTCGGGATGTCGTCATAGAGTCCCTCGGTTTTCGACATAAGACAAACGGCGCCAATTTTTTTTCCGTTCGCAACCAGGGGGCTGCTAACAACGGTTTTCAGGCCCAGGTTGAGGCCATATCGCATCCGTTCACAAATCGGGGTGCCGTCTGCCAGTGCCACCTGTCCCTCAAGATGGGTGACGGCCACCTCGTCTTGCAGCCACCAGCCCATCGGATGGGAATCACTCAGCCGCCAGGGCTCCGCCGTCTTCTGGGCAGGCGCGTCGTCTGCAGGATCGGAACATCCGCCATTGCTAGCCAGCAGTTCGTATATGAGGTCATGTTCCTCGTCTATGATAAACAAACCGGCCCAGTCAAATTGATACACCTGCCCAACCTGGTCAGATAGTAGTGTAAGAATGTCTTCCCGGTTGGTGAGCGTCGAAATCTTCTCTGAGATCGAGAGCAGAACCGCGCTTTCTTTTTCCTTCCGCACCAGTTTCTCATCCGAAATGACGTTGGCAACTGCCACCGCGATAATCTGTCCGATCTCCTCAAAAAGCGGAAAAAAAGCAGGCGAATAGCGATGGTAGTCCACCGAATCAAAATAGAGCGCGCCCAGCACCTGGCCGTGCAGCCGCAGCGGAGTGAACATAAATTGCCGCAGTCCGCCGTCATACATCGCCTGGGCGAACGGGTGCGCACCCGCAATGAAATCATCAATGGTGTAGAGTCCGGTTTCCTTGAGCGAACGATCCACGAAAGGGTCGATCTCCATATACCGGTCATAGCCCTGGCTGTAGAGCAGCGCCGCGGCCGGCGAGTTATGGTAGTTATCGGTGTTCGTCCAGTCGGTCCAGCGCTTGCCGTCTTCATCCAATACGACGATGGCCGAATCGTCCATCGGGATCAACGCCCCGACACTTGAAAAAATAGCCGTAAAAAGTTCCTGTCGGTTTTTCGTTCGAGCCATGGCCTGGCTGATGCCGAGCAGCGCGGCGTTCACACTATTTTCATCCCAGGTAGGGATAAAAGAGGGCGTAAGAAGAGAGGGATCGTTTGAGTGCATGGGGTAGGGGAGTGCGCGAAGGCAAGTCGTTGGTTATCAATTTCAAATGTAACAAACATTCACTACGATATTTCATAGTGCTCTTTGAAAAATTACGATATATCATAGTAAATGACAGTGTTGGTTGTACTTAATATTCTGATTAATAGAATGTTAAATGTTTGGCACGACAATTGTTTAATAGGGGTTGAAAAAAGTTAGACAAACGGATATGCGCCGAAAGTAGAGAGGAAGCCCATTCGATGGCCGGAAAACGAGTTGCACAAACGGAACGATGACCCACTAAATGCCTGTCACATGAACATTGCCATCCTCGGTCCGGGAAACATGGGCATCGCACTTGCGACGATGTGGGCGCGCTGCGGGCATCGTATATCCTTTTCGCTCTCCAACAACCAAACGAAGGTGCGGCAACTGTTGCAACTGCTTGATAATACGTCGTTTCTGCCGCTGTCAGACGCCATACAAGATGCGGATGTAGTAGTGTTGTGTTTGCAATACGCCGGGCTCGACGACATCTACCAACAAAAAGAACGCTTCGACGGTAAGTTGGTCCTTACATGCATGAACGACCTAAAAGCCGATCTCAGCGGAAAGTCCATCGGATTGAAAACCCGGCGCACCCAGTCGGTGGCAGAAGAGATACAAACACTGCTCAAAAAGGCCTTTGTGATAGAGGCGTTCACCACGGTGTTCGCCGTCAACATCCGAAGCCTTAAAAGGGTAAAGAGCAAAGAAAAGGGCACCGTTTTTTACTGCACCGACCACACCCATAAAATCCCCATCGTAGAGAAGCTGATTGACGATTTAGGCTACCGCGCTACGAATGCCGGAAAATTGAGGAACGCACGCACACTCGAAACCCTCGGCACCATCTGGTACCAATTGGCCGTCATCAGCAGCACCTATCCCGACCACGAACTACAAATTGTAAAACATTAAAATCCCATATAAATGAAAACAAAATGGCAAACCCGAATCGGCTGGGGCTTAACCGCCGCACTGAGTCTCATGTTTATCTGGAGCGCATCCACAAAACTGCCCATCACAGCCGCCTCCACTGAACTCTCCACCTCCTTAGGTATCACGCCCGAAGACTTTGTGCTCATCGGTATCGTAGAAATCGTGTCACTACTGCTCTTCATCATCCCGCGAACCGGCATACTCGGCACACTCTTGCTCGCTGCCTACCTCGGGGGCGCCATCGCCACACACCTTGAACACAACGAATCGATTGTATTCCCGTGTCTCGTGCAGGCTGTCGTCTGGATCACCGCCTTCCTGCGGTTTCCCGAACTCTACCAACGACTGCTGGGAGCTCCCAGAACCACCTAATGCGTTCTCTCCCGAATAACTGCTCGACCAGTGGCTCGCATTTCGTACCGCACATCAAAACACCTAACCCGATGAAACTCCTCGAAACCCTCGAAGTAACCGATCCCAACGCACCCATCGTACTGTTGTTCGGCGGAAATCCCGTGAGGCGACATGCCGTCCTTCAACTACTTTCGACCGTAGGCGACCTGCATGCGGTGGGCGTTTTGAGCGAGCAGGAGGGATATGACCAAATCACCTCGCTGTCCCGATTGAACATTATTCTAATCGGTGGCCGCTACCACGACGAGCAGCGAAAACGCATTAAGGCATTCGCAATCGAATACTTCCCGGATGTACGGTTTACCGAACCCGGCGTCGAATATCCCTACGACGATTACCTCATTCGGGCAGACATCCGGAAAAAGTTGGGGTGGTGAGCCTCCCGCCGTCAACGTCTTTCGCCCTTCCTTACAAAACAAACAATCCGAATTACTAATCTAAAAATGACAATCATGAAAAAAACAATTCTCGCCCTCGCCTGTTTAGCCGTCACACAGATCGGATGGAGCCAAAAACCCAGTCCCGCACTCCTCAATCCTACCAACCACACCCTTGTGCTGATCGACCATGAAGGACAGATGGCCTTCGCCACCAAAAGCGTCGACCCCATACAACTCCGCAACAACACCGGACTCGTAGCAGGCGCCTCCAAAATCTTCAACGTCCCAACCGTCGTCACCACCGTGGCAGAAAGAACCTTCAGCGGGCCCGTGTTTCCCGAAATACTGGAGTTCTATCCCAACACCGCCGACTACATCGACCGCACCACTATGAACACCTGGGAAGACGTAAACGCCTTCAAGGCCATTACCGGTAAAGGAAAAAAGAAGATTGTGTTAGCCGGACTCTGGACAAGCGTCTGCATCGTCGGACCCGCCCTCTCCGCTTTGAGCGACGGATATGAAGTATACGTCATCACCGACGCCTGTGGCGACATCTCCGCCGAAGCCCACAACCAGGCCATCACACGCATGGTACAGGCCGGGGCCAAACCGATTACGGCCCTCCAATACCTGCTCGAACTGCAAAGAGACTGGGCCCGTAAAGAAACCTACGTCCCTGTCAACGACCTCGCACAACGATTCGGCGGCGGCTATGGTATTGGGATACAGTATGCCCGGCAAATGCTCAAACATTAAACATTCCTTATTCCACTGCGGTGTTACGCATCGCAGTGGATTTCAAATCCAACAGACATGAAGAGAAGCACTACACTACTCGCAGCATTCCTGCTGTCGTGGGCGATGGTGGCCCAGCAGAAAGCCGAGCTCATTTTCGTAAACGCCAGAATCTACACGCTTGACGCCCAAAACCACGTCTACGAATCCATGGCGGTCGGCGGCGGTAAAGTGTTGAAAGTCGGCACCAACAAAGAAGCCCTGCGACTCAAGACCCGCACCTCCCGGATCATCGACGCCAAAGGAAAAGCCATCATACCCGGCATCTTTGATTCCCACCTCCACGTCATCAGGGGCGGTCGTTTCTACAACACCGAACTTCGGTGGGACGGCGTCACCTCACTCAAAGTCGCACTCAACCGGCTGAAAGAGCAGGCCGCACGCACACCGAGAGGGCAGTGGGTGCGGGTGGTAGGAGGATGGAACGCCTACCAGTTCGACGAAAAACGCCTTCCCACACTCGACGAGATCAACCAGGCAACAGGCGACGTTCCCACCTTCGTCTTACACCTCTACGGGCACGCCTACCTGAACAAAGCCGGTTTGAAAGCACTCAACATCACCGCTGAAACCCCGTCACCCCCGGGCGGCCTGATTGAGAAAGACGTAAACGGCAACCCAACCGGACTCTTGGTAGCCGAACCCAACGCCTTTCTGCTGTATGCCACGCTGGCGAAACTGCCCGAACTCACGCCCGACGAAAAGCGCAACTCTACCCAACGCTACATGAGTGAACTCAACCGCTTTGGTATCACCTCTGTGATGGATGCCGGCGGCGGATTTCAAAACTACCCCGATGACTACGGCACCACGGGAGAACTTTGTATCGAAGACGGACTCACCGTTCGGATTCCCTATTTTCTCTTCGCCCAAAAAGGGGGAAGGGAATACGACGATTATTCAAACTGGATCCGAACCGTAGAAATCGGCGCCGGTTGCGACCATGAAGACGGAAGCCACCCCCACGACCACACAAAAGGACTCGACTATTACGTGCAGGGAGGCGGGGAGAACATCGTGGCCGCCGCCGCCGACTTCGAGAACTTCGACAGACCCCGGCCTGAATTGTCGCCCAACATGGAAGAACAACTGAAGAAAGTACTGGCACTGCTCGTCAAAAACCGTTGGCCCTTCCGCATACACGCCACATACAACGAAAGCATCACCCGTTTCCTCAACGTCATTGAATCGGTCAACGCCGAAACGCCCCTCAACGGACTCGTATGGTTCTTCGACCACGCCGAAACCATTTCCGAAGAAAACCTCGGGCGTGTGCAGAAACTCGGCGGGGGAATCGCCATACAACACCGCATGGCCTTTCAGGGCGAAAGCTTCATAAAGCGATACGGTAAGAAAGCAGCCGAACACACGCCACCGGTGAAAAAGATGGTCGAACTCGGCATTCCGGTAGGGATGGGAAGCGACGGCACCCGCGTCAGCTCCTACAACCCATGGATCGGATTGTATTGGCTCGTAACCGGAAAAACGGTAGGCGGAACCCACTATATGGCCGATGACAATCAGGTAGACCGCATCACCGCACTACGCCTCTACACACAGGGAAGCGCCCGACTCATTCGAAAAGAAGGGGATAGGGGACAGTTGAAAGAAGGCTTCCTCGCCGACTTTGCCCTGTTGTCAGACGATTATTTCCAGGTCGAGGCCGAGAAAATCAAATCCATTGAAGCCGAGTTGACCGTCGTAAACGGCACCATCGTATACGGCGCAGGCGATTTCAAACAACTGGGCCCCACCATTCCGGCAGCCCTTCCCGACTGGTCACCCGTAAACACCTACGGCGGCTACCAAAACTAACCGACAGACGCGCCGCGCCGCGTAGCACAAACAACACAAAAAAACGGGATCAAATGGACGAAAACCAAAATAAAAGGAGAGATTTCCTGAAAGGAGCCGCGCTTGTACTGGCCGGTATCGGAAGCGGCGTCACCACCGCATCGCTACTTACGGGCTGCGCACAACAGCCCGAAAAGAAAACCCGGAACGGCAAATTGGCAATCCGGCGCAACATTGCCGACCTGGCAATCGATGCGCAGGAAGTAAAGGTCTTCAGGGAAGCCGTCAACATCCTCAAAAAGCGCTCGCAGCGCATGCCGCTCGACCCAATGGGATGGGAAGCCCACAGTATGCTGCACGCCACCTTCTGCGCCACCAGCGTCTACGCCAATCAGGTGCATTATAACTGGTATGTATGGCCCTGGCACCGTCTGTATCTCTGGTCAATGGAGCAAAAACTGCAACAGGCCGTCAATGAACCCACCCTCGCGCTCCATTATTGGGATTGGACGAAAAAGCCCTACATTCCTGCCCACTATTGGGGCGATGAAACCAACCCGCTTTTCAATGCCACCCGCCTCGTAAAAGCGACCGATCCCATCCCCGCCGACTTCATCAACCTCCAGTCCACCTTCCGTATCCACCATTACAAGACGTTTGGTGGCTACCCCGCCGTGACCGATCCCGCACAGGGGCAAATGGACGGTATGGCCGAACAGACCTTCCATAACAACGTGCACAATTGGGTCGGCGGACAAATGGCGACGTTTACCGAAAGTGGGTTTGACCCGCTGTTCTACGGCCACCACGGCAACTGCGACCGCATCTGGGCCGCCTGGCAAAAACACGCACCCGAAAACCGCCTTCCGTCAGATACTGACTGGCTCGACAAAAAGCTCTATGCCACCGACGGACAGGGGAAACCGGTAGAATTCCGCATCCGGGAGCTGCTCGACACCACCCAACTCGGCTATGATTTCGAAGATATCGATGTACTATCCAACCAGTCATCGTTGCCCGAGTTACCTGCCCGGATACCGACCGGTTCCGATTGCAAAGCCCAACTGCAGGTAGCACCCGAACTGAAGGCAGCGCTGGGCGACTACGCATCGCGCAAAACCGCCAACGCCATTCTCCATTTTGAGCGCGCCCAATTGCCCTACCATCCCTATTGCGCGCGCGCGTATTTCGAGTGGAAGAAAGGCAGCGACCTCACAGCGGTATATTCCGGTACGTTCACCATCCTGCCGATTCAGGGTATGGACAGTCTGCTCCTGCAAAATGGCGTGTTCCTCCAACTTGAGTTGCCTCAAACCGTATTCGAAGCGCTCAAAGACGGCCTACACGTAGAGGTGGCGCTGCAACCGGTGCCACTGCCCAATCGCGAGGTGCCGTCCAACCCGCTCATCGTCAGGGGCGCCACGCTAAAACCGATAGGCTGATATGAAGTTGCGAATCTTCGTTGTGGTGTTGTTGGTGATAGCCGCAATGGCAACCGTCTGGCCCCTTGCAGCAGATAAGACAGAACCCAACGACACCCTTCCCGTATGGAGCGCTGATACCGATAGCGACGGGGCATCGGTTCCTTATACCGTTACAGGTGTGGCACTGACCGAAGCCGACGGGCATATCGTCACTGACCTTCTCGCCTCGGCCGCCGATGCCAAAATCGTCAGTTTCTTTTTTTCCAGTTGCACCACGATTTGCCCCGTCGTTAACCACCACCTGAACCGCCTCAGTGAACGGTTTGCCGGCAAGTCCGTCCTGCTACACTCTGTGTCCGTAGACCCCACCACCGATACCCCCGCCGTTTTGCAGCACTACCGGGCCGACCATCACTACCAGCGCGATAACTGGCAGTTTTACTGCGGAACGCCGAAAGACATACGCACACTGGCCGCGAATTGCCGGTTGAAGGTGTTTGAGACCGACCCCTCAGCGCCGTTACTGCACGACCCGATTGTCGTACTGCTCGACCGCCACAACCGCATCCGGGGCTACTATAACGGTTTGCAGGAAGATGATATGAAGAAACTGATGGCCGACACCGCGCGCTTGCTGACAGCCGCTTCCTAACCCAAAAACAAGGTGATAATGACAAAAACTACGAATAGCTACATACATGCAATCTTCGGGATAAAGGAAGCCAATGAAGACGTCACAAACGTCCGCACTTCCCTCAGAATAACGCAGAGGCTCCTGTTTGCCATCCTCTTGCTGTGTGCGGTCAACGCCTTAACCGCCCAGACCGGCGCCATCCAGCCCCTTCGGTACAACGACGATTTTGCCTACCTGAAAAACGATTCCGTCAAAAAGGGCTTCGACCGATTGAAATACATACGGCTGGCCGATGAAGTATTCGTGTCATTTGGTGGAGAGCTTCGGGAACAGTACCAGTACTTCGACCAAATCAACTTCGGCGACATCCCGCCCACAAGTTCAAAAGCCTCGACCGACCAGTTGTGGCACCGGTTGATGCTGTTTGGTGATCTCGCCTATAAAGACCGGTTCCGGTTATTCGTGCAACTCAGCAATACCCTGCGGTTCCTCAACCCCAATCCTGTCACACCCCAGATCGACGAAAACCAGTTGAGCCTCCATCAAGCATTCGTCGACCTGAAACTCTATAAAAACTGGCTGTTCCGGGTCGGACGCCAGGAAGTAGGGTATGGCAGCAACCGGATCATCACCTTTCGGGAAGGGCCCAACACCCGACAGACCTTTGACGCCGTTTTCATTAAACACGTGTGCGGCAACCGTTACATTGACTTTTTCGCCATGACCCCGGTGGTCTCGCGCCAGTATGTGTTCGACGACGTGTCATTCAAAGAAAAACTGTGGGGCGTCTATGCAAACGAAATCGTCAATAAAACGTGGCTGTCCGTCGATTACTATTTCATCGATTTCCGCTCTGACGAACGCCGCTACAACTACGTCCCGGGCAGCGAACACCGGCAAACCGTGGGAACGCGCCTCTTCTCTCACACAAAAAACGTCAATTACGAATTAGAAGCCATGTACCAGTTCGGCAGTTTCAACGAGCAACAGATACGGGCCTATGCGGTAAACGGCGACGTAAACGTGCGATTGGAAAACAAAACCAATCTGCTACTGGGCGTCGGATTCAATTATACGTCAGGCGACAAAGACCGCAACGACAACAAACTAAATACCTACAACACCCTTTATACGAAACCGCCTTTCGGACTCATACTGCCAATCGGCTTGGCGAACATTGTGAACGTCAATCCCTACTTCCGGATCAACCCGGTGCAGCGGGTGTTTGTCTACGGCACCGTTTGTTTCCTGCAACGCCAAAGCAACCAGGATGGCACCTACACCCCTGGCATGGCGCAGAACCGACCGCGTCCGAACGCCTCCTACACCAGCGAAAACCGTAAGATCGGGCAGATTTTCACGATCGAATCGGCCTATAACGTCAACCGAAACCTCAGTTTCTACTTCGACGTCAGCCACGCCGAACCCGGGGCCTACGCCATCGGTACCGGAAACGGAAAAAGAAGCAACTATTTTGCAACAAAAGCAACCCTTAAGTTTTGATAATTATGGAAAAATATGGATGGATTTTATTGGTGGTTCTCGCTGGCGCCTGTTTGCCGGTCCAGGCCGGACTCAACGCCCGGATAGGCAAGTCCCTGGGTTCGCCCCTTTCTGCTTCGTTCGTTTCGTTTGCAGTCGGGGCTCTTGCCCTATTGATCGTGATGGTCGCAACCCGTCAAACGGTCAACCTGCAACAGGTAGCCGGCGTCCCCAAATATGCCTGGACGTCAGGGCTGTTTGGCGCTTTCTATGTGCTGATGGTCATTATGGCCTATCGCAAATTAGGCGTTCCCATGACCTTCGGATTGGTCGTAGCCGGCCAGATGGCGATGTCACTTTTCCTTGACCACCAGAAAATACTGGTCGAGGTGCAGCATCCAATCAACCTGTTCCGCGTGGTAGGTGTACTGTTGATTGTAACGGGGGTGATTTTGATTCGAAATTTTTAATGCGATGAAAAAGATCCTGTTAGCCCTTGTTTGCATCGTTGCGATGACCGCTTCGGCACAGCATTACGGCATTAAATACCTCCGTTACGACGAAGACTTCAGCTATTTAAAAGACAGCACGCAACGAAGTCCGTATGAGCGCCTCAAATACATCCCCTTACACAACGACAATACCGCCTGGCTGACCCTTGGCGGCGAACTGCGCTACCAGTACCAGCTTTTCGAGAATGAAGAATGGGGAGAGGTGCCCGAAGACCGGGATGGGTTCATCCTTATCCGAAACCTCTTCCATGCCGACCTTCGCACTAAGTCCGGTTTCCGCCTCTTTACACAGCTAAAATCCAACGGAATTAAAAGCAGGGAAGTACCTCCGAAGCGTATCGATGTGAACGACTTCGACGTCCATCAGCTATTTGTAGAATATCGATTTCCCACCACGAAAGGGGAGTGGGGTGCCCGTATCGGACGACAGGAAATCCGGTTGGGAAGCCAGCGTCTGGTTACCGTACGCGAAGGTCCCAACAACCGCCTTTCGTTTGATGGTGCCCGCGCCTTTTTCCGGGCTGCGAACGCCACGTGGGACGCCTTTTACCTGCATCCGGCCTTCGACCAGCCTGGCATCCTTGACGATCGCTTTAACGACAACAATAAGCTATATGGATTGTATGGCGTATTGAAAGAACCGAAATGGCTGAACCACCTCGACTTGTATTATATAGGTACGTATAACCGAACCGCCGTGTTCAATGCAGATGCCGACACCGAAAGCCGTCACTCGTTTGGCGCCCGGGTCTGGAATAACGGTGAAGTGTGGATGTATGACGTAGAAGGCGTGGTTCAGGCGGGCCGTTTTGGAGACCAGGATATTTTCGCTTACACCCTTTCCATTCACACCAGCTACACCGCCGTGAACCTGAAGGGTCGGCCGACGTTCGGTTTGAAAACAGAAGTCATTAGCGGCGACGATGATCCTGCTGACTGTAAGTTGCATACCTTCAATCCGCTGTACCCACGGGGCGCTTATTTCGGTCTTGCCGCGCTGATCGGACCGGCCAACCTTCTGGATGTGCACCCGTATCTCAACCTCGACCTAACGAAAGACCTCACGTTCGCACTTGACTACGACTGGTTCTGGCGCTACAGCATCCATGACAATATTTACGGTCCCAACGTGAGACCTCTTTATACCGCAGCGTCTTCAAAGCGCTTTATCGGAGGACAGTTGGGGGCAGAAGTAGCGTATGAGGTATCCCAGTTCCTTAACCTCACGCTGGAAGGTACCTGGTTTGACACCGGAGCCTACGTCGCCGACGTAAGCCCGGGCGAGGATATCTGGTTTACCGCTTTTACCCTGCAGTTTAAGTATTAATCTAAAGGTTTGATTGTATAATTTATAGTGTAACCTTTATGGACAATTTCAACACACTTATCGATGCCATCGCGCAATATCGTAAAGAAGGTTATGTCGAAGACTTCAACCTTCGGCAGAATTGCCTCGAATGCCGTAATGGCGCCTTCCGTATCTTCCACAACGAATTCAGGATTGATAAATTCTACCGCTTCGACCAGGACACCGACCCCGCCGACCAGACCATCATCTACGCCATCTCCTCACCCAAATACGACCTCAAAGGCATCCTGATAAACGCCTATGGCGTCTACAGCGAACCCCTGACCGACGAAATGGTGTCGGCACTGGCCATGAAATAAGGGAAGGGTGAAGTTTTGAGTTTTGAGTTTTGGGGAGGGTTTATGCAAGACGGGAAGGCGTTTGTCTGGTATGGGGGTTGACAATTGATAATTGAGAATTGATAATTGAGAATTGATAATGAGGATAAACGTCCCATTCTTCGTCTTGATACTTGATACTTGCTCCTTGATACTTGCTCCTCGCTCCTTGCTCCTCAAAATAAACCCACCTTCAAAACAGGTAGTTTTTCTCGCGTGGACGGGTCAACTCAAAACCCAACCCTTATAAGTTGATGGTTCATAGTTCTTGGTTGATAGTTGAGAATTCATAATGAGAATAAACGTCCCATTCTTCGTCTTGCTACTTGCTCCTTGCTCCTCGTTTCTTGCTCCTCGCTCCTCAAAATAAACCCACCTTCAAAACAGGTAGTTTTTCCCGCGTGAAGCCACCCAACTCAAAACTCAACACTCAAAACTCAACCCTCAAAACGGATCCCCCCACTTCACATCCGTATACACATTCTCCCCGCCCAACGTCAGTAAAAACGCCTTCAATGCCGCTTTCTCGTCGTCCGTCATATTCAGGCGCTGTACGTGTCCGCCCGGCGACAAACGGGGGTCAAGGCGACGGTTCGGTTCGATATCCGCATTGTAGTGTGCGATTACAGCATCGAGAGTAGGGAGGATGCCATCGTGCATAAACGGACCGTTCAGCGTGCCGTCTTTTTTCACGATGTCACGCAGCGAAGGCGCCCGGGTGTTGTCGAGGTCGACGGTCAGCGCCGGGTCGATTGTTGTCGTAACGCCATTGTTTTGTGAATCAGGGTTGATATCGAACTCCGGTGCGGCATGGCAACCGGCGCAACCTACGCCACCGCCCGTACGATTGCCGTTGCCGTCAAACGTCGGTGCCGCCGTAAACAACTGCTTGCCCTGGTTCTCCTGGGCTGTGAAGTTCGGAAACGGAGCGTTGTTATTCGCGACCTGTGCACGACCTATATCATATTTCGAATCAAAAGAGGTAATGCTGCGTACGAACTGCGCCAGCGCATTCTGTATGCGGGTTTCTGTAACCGTAGCATCGCCATAGGCAATGGTAAACAATTCCTGGTAGTAATCCACCGCCTGCAATTTGGCGATAAGTTCCGGCATGCCCTGGTCGCCGTTCGCACCGCTGAAGCCCATTTCCGTATGGTTTTGGATCGGCTGGGTCGTCTGCGCTTCCAATGTTTCAGCCCGTTCGTCCCAGAAGAACTGCGGCTCGAAGCCAAAGCGGGCATTGATCAGGCGCATGGTGTGCCGTGTCGTAACACCATTCACCCCATTGCTTGCTACCAACCCATCCCCAAACGCATGCGCCTGTTGGTGGCACGACGCGCAGGAAATGGTATTATTCGACGACAGTTTCTTATCGTAAAACAACACCCGTCCCAGCGTAGCACCGGCGTTGGTAATAGGATTCGTATTGGTATTATCACGGTTGATATACGCCGGAATCGCCTGGTTGGCGTAGTTCGCCAGATTGTCAGGGTCGATGGCATCGCCGAACGTAGCGGTGATCGCCGGATACGGATCGACCGGGATATACTCGTTACTGTCGTCGTCTTTATTACAGGCCCCCAGCGACAAGGCGGCTACGGCAAATAGAAGAAATCGTTTCATGGTTAGGTGGTTAACAGGTTCGCAATCTACTAAACATTTCGGTATGGACGCGGGACAACCGTTTAAGTTTAATTTAACAGAAAAAAAAGTAGAAAGTGGTCAGTCGTTAGTAGTCAGTCGTCCGCAGCAAACGAGTATGTTCAATAAACTGTGTCAATTTACTTTTTTAGTAATTTAACACAGATATGGAAAACGAGAAATTTGCTTACGAAGCATTTAGTAAGCGTCTTATTGATGACATCCGCCACGGT
>JAIXYI010000040.1 GCA_027490305.1 Flavobacteriaceae bacterium | reverse complement strand
CGTAAATGCACAAACAAAATGGGACGGAACTATCTTCTCATGGAACAGCATCAGAAACGAAATAAATATATATTTTGGTCACAGATTGGAAAACTGACACAGTTCGTTGAACACTCCCATGTTCTCAATACTCGTGTCTTGTTCCTCCTTTCCTCTCTCCTCTCTCCTCTTTCTTCTCGCTCCCTGCTCCTTTTAACAAAAACTACGGTTTTCCCGTACCCAAGTCTCGATTTCTTTCGTTAAGGGACGCATCCGCCCCTCCCCTAATCCAAAATACCCATTCCCGATGACATAGCAGTACGGGAAAACCGCATATATTGTTAAAACTAGAGGTAGTAGGGTGATGGTTTTGGGTTTTGGGTTTTGGGTTTTGGGTTTTGGGTGACCACTGATGGCGGAGGGAGTGTTCAACAAACTCTCCTCTCTCCTCTTTCTTCTTGCTCCTCGAGTCTTGCTCCTTGCTCCTCGAGTCTCCTTGCTCCTCCAAAAAAAAGCCCCGCTACAAAACGGGGCTTCTCTCAACTTATAAACTGCTTATTTCTTCAACACCAGCTTCTTCGTTACCTCAGTTCCCTGGGATTTGATGCGGACGTAGTAAACGCCTTCCGCTAATCCGTTCAGGGTAAGGTTCGTTTGGCTGGCGGTTGGCGTATAGCTGCCCACCACGCGACCGAGGTGGTCATGGATGGTAATGGCATCCGCAATACGCCCACCCGTTTCAACGGTAAAACGTCCGGCACTTGGGTTCGGATACACCGATACCTGGCGCTCTGAAAGCTCCTCCAGTCCAAGGGTGGAACCGGTTACGTAGCGTACACGTGGCGCATCGTCATCCGTACAATTCGCATTGGCGTGCAGGTAAAAACGCACCACCGTCGCCATGTTGCCCGATGTCCAGGTTACCGGCGTCGTGCCACTGACCAGCACCTGCGTGCCTTCCATGTTGGTGATCGTAATAAAATCTTCCGGGTTCGAGCTTGTGAACGTATACTGTTTGTTATTTGCTACCGCCACATTGGAGTATTCCCCGGCCTTGCCTTCCAAAGCCACGATTTCCGGGCTTCCGGTATTTTCCAACTGTATCGTATCTTCCGGATACAAGCCAAACGAAGCACCGTTACACTGCAGATTCGCCAAGGTCGTAAAGCTGCCACCTTCCATCCAGTCTGATTTCTGGTTGCCATTGTTACACACCGAACGCACCCAGAAATAATACGTCGTTGAAGGGAACAATCCGGCATAATAGTCACGGATGTAACTCGCGGAATTTCCGGTTGGCTGCGTGTTATACTCCGGATACACTGCATTCGATTGCGATACGTAGATATCGTAATAGTCGGGTGCCGTCTCGGGCGCCGTCCAGAACAAGCGTACCGAATTGGAGGTCACATTCGAATACTGTAGGAAGGTCGGCGCACCACAGTTTGCCTGTATCGTACTACACGCCATCGACTTCACGCGGTTCGAGGCCTGTGCGCCGCAGTTACCATTTGAGCTGATGAAATAACGGATCTGCCCCGAAAAGTTACCCGAGTTCCAATACACCGGCGTTTGTCCGCTGGCCAATACCGTCGTTCCGGTGATGTTCGTAATCGTCAGGAAGTCGGTGGTCACCGAACTGAAAAACGAATATTGTTTGTTGGCTAAAACGTTGACCTTCGAGAATTCACCCGCGTAGGCGTCGTTGACGATCGCTTCGACCGTACCGGTGCACGACGGGGTAAAGGTTTGCTCAGGATACAGGCCGTAATACGCACCATTGCAGTTCAGCGCCGCATTCGTCGTGAACGTACCGCCATACGACCAGGAACTTGTCGTCGTACCGCCGCAGAACGAACGCACCCAGAAATGATAGGTCGTAGCCGGGTTCAGGCCGTTCAGGCAGGTGATGCCCGCTGCCATTGTTGTAAGCGAAGACGCCTGGTTGTCAGACGGTGGTGTAAAGCTGGTGATGCAATGCACGTTATATGAAACCGGGGCCGGCGTTGGCGCCACCCAATTCAAACGTACGGAATTCGAGGTGATGTTTGAAATGGTAAAGCTAGTCGGGGCGGTGCAGTTGGCAGGCGCGTTGACACATTTGATGTACTTCACACGAAGGCTGGTTTGCGCGCCGCAGTTCGGATCGCTATGGAAGTAATAGCGGAGTACACCCGATGACGAACCGGAGTTCCAGGTCACGGGCGTCGTGCCGCTGGCCAAAACCGTCGTACCGGTCGCATTGGTGATGGTGATGTAATCTGTCGCCACCGAACTGGTGAACGTATATTGTTTATCGGATACGTAGTTCACGTTCGCGAATTCGCCTGCGTAGGCATCGTTGACGATGGTTTCGTTGCTGCCCGTGCACGAAGGCGTGAAGGTCGCATCGGGGTAGAGTCCGTTGGCCGCACCGTTACAGGTAAGGGCGGCGATAGTCGTGAAACTGCCGCCGGACACCCATGCGCCCTTCGTCACACCGCAATTTGACCGAATCCAGTAGTAATAGGTAGTGGAAGCCGCCAGTCCGCTCAAGACACCTATACCGGCCGTGTTGCTGGTCACCGTGGCAGGCGTCGCGTCAACCGGAGCCGTGTTGGTGGTCACGATATAGAGGTCGTAGGAATTCGGAGCCGGAGACGGAGCCGTCCAGTTGAGGCGGGCGGAGTTAGAGGTAATGGCGGAAGCCGACAGGGCCGTTGGGTTGCCACAAACCGGCGCGGCGGTACATTTGACATAGCGCGTGCGGTTCTGCCCCAGCGAGCCACAGTTGGCGCTGGTGTGCAGGTAATAGCGGACAGTACCCGACGTGTTGCCCGACACCCAAACGAGCGGCGACGGACCGTGGGCCAGGACGACACCCGCGTCTTCATTGGTAATCGTAACATAATCGGCGCTCACCGATGACATAAAGGTGTAGACGTTGTTGCTCACCACATTCACGTTGGCGTATTGACCCGCCCAGGCATTGGTGACAATCGTTTCACACGTGTTGGAACAAGCCGGCGTAAACGTCGTGCTCGGATACAAAGTCCCGTTCGTGCACTGTGCCGTGCCTTTGGGGATGAAACAGGAAAAGGCCAAAAGGCACAAAAGCGTAATGTTTACTTTCATAGGGGGTGAAAGACATCCCGTTCCGCACGACAGGATTTTGGTAAGTGGTTATTGGTTAATATGTAAGAAGCGTTATACGGGTACGGCGGCGCCAAAAATAAGGAAAGAAACGAAAGTATTTTTCGCGTTTTGTATAGGATTTTTAAAAAGAAAGTGGTAAATAGGTTGAGGGTTTTTGGTAGGGTACTGGGACGCAGTTGACGACTCATGATCTACGGTTTTAAGGCACCATGCTCTCTTTTGCCCTTATCATGAAGTCGAATGCTTCGCCCTATTCGTGTTTTTCTTGTAAAACAAAGTTCTTACATTGGCTAGTATGAAAACTAGTTGTCCTACCCCACCATCTCACCTAAAAGGCTTGTCAACAGTCTTGCTCGTCTCCCTTCTCACGCTCTCTTGCCGTCCGTCTGAAAAGGGGAATTCGACCGTCGATTCTGCAAAGCAAAGCAAGGTGGTTTCGTCAAAGGAAGGTCGAAATACCGAAAACTGGTACGATCCGATCGTAGCGGACTACATCAAACAATCCGACCGCGAATTGATTAAAGCCCACCGCAAACGCGGCGAGAAAATCGAATGGCTATTAGACAGCACCGAGAAAACCGATTCCACGAACTACTACATCTTTAACATCGGGCAGACCGTCACCGACGAAGGCCACACGAACCCGCGGTTCTCCTCCAACGGCTGGATTTACGTCGACAGCCTGTCGAAAAAGGTCTATGAATACGATTTGCCGAATGACCGATTGGTGTTGTGGACGAAATGAAACACTTGATTGCGTGATATGAAAGTACAGACACTCCTATTCCTTGCCTTTTTGATCGTGGGTTGCAAAAACGACCCCACTCCCACCCGCCCAGAGAAATTGGGCGCGCCCACCAAAGCCGTCACGCCCGCGCAAGGGCAAGACCCTGTTGCCGTGACGAAATCGTTCCTGGCCTGGTACCGTGACCATATGACACAATTAAACCAGATCGAAACGATCAGGGGCGGTATCGATCCAGACGGCGGTCCGGGTGAGGGTAATTACCACGTCGACTTCAAAGCCGTAGACCAATACATCCAATTACTGAGAAACAGCGGCTGCCTGTCAGAGCGCATCCTGCAACGCGAGAGGAAAACCTTCGAGGAGGGCGAAAAGCACTTTGTGGCCGAGCCCGCAAACGATGGCCCACCCTATGGTTTTGAGTATGATCATTTCTTTATGACCCAGGAGGCGTTCGAAGACGACCTGGCCGATGTCGATACAATCGACTTTACAGTACGACCAATGGGAGAAGGCAACACACACGTAACGTTTTACCTGCCCCTTACCGGCATCCGATATGCGTATCATCTGCGCAGGATCGATACGGTATGGTTAATCGATAACATTACACGGGTGGATCGCTAGCAAAGTAGCTTCCGACGTAGAGTTGATAGTTCCTTCGTGGTTTCCATTGTCCCCTCTTATCGCCCAAAACCTAAGAGGTTTTGAAAACCTTGCAGGTTATCGCGTCCGCCGCTCCGGGAATGTCTCCGACTTCCCGGCAGATAATGAGAAGCGTTTTAGTAGGCCCACAGTTACTGCTACTGCCAACTTCATGGGATTTCTCCTGCGTCGGAAGGACACACGTGGCGTCAAGGTCAGTCGCGGAAAGTCCTCATGGTGAAAGTTCCGCGATGGCCAATGGTCTTCCGATCTTCCCAACTTCCCATCTCCTCAACTTCCCCTCTCCCCAACTTCCGAACTTCCGAACTTTCCCCTACCTTTGCCATCCACAAATTGAAAAGCCATGATTTACAAGTTCCGCGTGATCCTGGATACCGAAGACGACATCTTCCGCGACATCGCGATCGATGAGGAGGATACGCTTGAGGATTTCCACAATACCATCGTCAATGCCTTTGGGTTCGACGGCACTGAAATGGCGTCGTTCTATACCTGCGACGATGCCTGGAACCAGGAGGATGAGATTCCGTTGTTCGATACCGGCGACACGCCCGGCGAAATGCGCACGATGGCCGATTACCGCCTCACCGACCTGCTCGACACCGACAGCACGAAGATTATTTACGTCTATGATTTCCTGAATATGTGGACGTTCCTCACGGAACTCGCCGCCATCGAAGAGCCGGAAACGGGCGAGCAATACCCGGCCGTGCTGTTCGCACATGGCGAAATGCCCGCGCAGGCACCCGACAAGAACTTCGAAGCCGACGAGAACGAATTCGACTTCGCCGACGACGATTATGACGAAGACGACCTCGACATGCTTGACGAAGGCGGAAACTTTGAAGACTATGGGTTTGAGGAGAATTGGAACTGAGCAAGGAACAATGAACAATGAACGATGTACAATGTAATGTAGGACGAATCCTGCCGAGTGTACAACAGTTCCACTAACAAAAACTTGCTAACGTCTAATTTCCTTTCCCTTTACTACGCACCAAACCCATTGTACATTGTTAACTGTACATCGTTAATTCAAAAAGATGATCAACCTATTCAACGCCCACATCGAATCGCTATCCCTTCACCGCGTAGGGAATAAAAGCCGCAACGAAGCCCTTTTCCTCTCTGAGGAGACGTATACGCTGTCAGACGAGGTCATCCCGCTGATCAAGGAATACTTCTTTAAGCCCTTCCGGGAAAAGGAAGAGAACTACTACCAGTTTGCCCATGAGGTCGACCTCGATTATAACGAGATGTACCGTTTGGCATCGGAGCTGTTCGCGAACCCGACGAACGCGCATGAGATTTCGAAGGAAATCACGAAGCACTTGTTTGAGCAGTCGAACCACCCGCACATCAAGAACGGCGATGTGTTTGTGGCGTATATCAACCACGTGACGATCGACAACACGCCGGTCGACGTGATTGGAGTGTTCAAGAGCGAGATCCAGGCCGACTTTCTGCAGTTGTCAGAGAACGGGAAAAACCTCGAAATGACGCTGCAGCAAGGCATCAACCTCTACCGTCTTGACAAAGGGGCGTTGATCTTCAACCATAAGAAAGAGGAAGGGTATAAGATCCTTACGGTCGACAGCAACCGCTATGACGCGCGCTACTGGCTCGAGCATTTCCTCAATGTAGACGTATTCCAGGATGAAAACTTCATCACTAAGAAATACCTGAAATTCTGCCAGGACTTCGCCAAGGACGTGGTGTTGCCGGCGGAAGACAAAAAGGAGGAAGTAATGTTTATGAACCGCTCGGTCAACTACTTCGCCAAGAACGACAACTTTGAGGAAACGAACTTCCTGAATGAGGTATTAGACAACCCGGATTTGATTCCGGAATTCAAAAATTATAAAGTCGACAAAGGCGAGAAGTACTCGATTGAAGACGTCACCTCCTTCCCCATCGCGAACGCTGCTGTGTCGGATGCGCGGAAGAAAATCAAGAACGTGATCAACCTCGACACGAACATCCAGATCAAACTCGATTTCATCAACCCGGAAAGTGCGGAGAAATTCGTGGAAAAAGGCTGGGATGAAGAGAAGCAGATGTATTATTATTTGGTGTATTTCAATAAGGAGCAGAAATCGTAGAAGGGTTGAGTTTTGAGGGTTGAGTTTTGAGTTGAAGGTTCAGGGTTGAGGGTTGATAGTTCGGGGTTGATAGTTCAGGGGTCATAGTTCGGGGTTGAAAGTGGAGGTTTAGCATGCTTGGAACCTGTTTCGATGGTGATACCCCCTCTTGCTTTTTACTAGAGGCATCCAAACCGGAAGACGGTAAGACCGGAAGATTGAAAACAACCTACAGGGTTTTTATAACCTTGTAGGTTTTTGTGTTAGTCCGGAAGGATGAAACGTGAAAAAGCCAAAACCACCGCCGGAAGAAAACCCATTAAACTTTAACAAAAAGTACGGCTTTCCCGTACCGTAGTCTCGCGAATTTTTACGAAGGGACGCATCCGCCCCTCCCCTAATCCCAAAATACGAAATCCCGGCGACATAGCAGT
>JAIXYI010000029.1 GCA_027490305.1 Flavobacteriaceae bacterium | reverse complement strand
ACCTATTCGCAGCATTGATTGCCTACAACTTCAACGACAAAAAGCCATCCCTGAAAATCAACTTCGTTGATACTAAACAATTGTATTTGCCTTTGTAGTTATATCGAACTCACGTTAATTACTTCAGCTTCTGCTCAAAATACGCATCAAACAAACTCACAAACGCATTATCAATAGTGCCGTCGCCGTTGACGATCATCGTGCGGTGGATTTTGGTGATGACCCATTTGTCTTTCAGGTCGTGGAAGTCGGTCGCCCGGAGTTCGGTGATGCCGTCAAATTTGTAGTTCAGGAGACTTTGCGTCCATTTTCCCTGGTCGTTGTCGACGTTGACGGCGATAAAATCGTATCCGGGGAATTTCTTCTTCAACTCCAACGCCTTTTTGTGGGCGGCCAATAAGTGCGATTCCCGGTTCTTGGTCCAGAAGAACAACACAGTCGGACGTTTGATGATCGTGTTGATATCGACGACCTGGCCCGAGGCATCTACCAGCGATACAGGGGGTAGTTTTCCGCCTGGGTTCAATACTTGTATAGCCTTTCCAATGCGCAGTATTTCGTTGTGTTGGCTTTTGTCGGTCGACAACTGATAATATTTATCCAGAAACCGTTTGTTGTTGGTCATGTTCTGGTCTTCAAGCAGGTACATGAACGCAATGTTGTTCAACACCGTATTCTTGATTTTCTGGTTCCGGAAAAGGGTATCGGCAATTGTCAGCTTTGTTACGTTGATATCAAGCGGATCCGGTTGTGCTTTCTCGTGCACCATCGCCACATTGTTCAACATATAGGTGAGGTAGTTCACGAAAGGGGAGTAGGCTGTGAGTTTTGGGTTGTTGAAGTCGATTTCCCGGCGGTAATGGTAGTAATTCCCGGGCAGCTTACCTTCCATATTGTGTGCCAGCCGTTTCTTCTGTACGATCGGATAGATTTCGTATTGGGAATAATGCGGAAAGTCAAGTCCGGCAAGGGCATACGTATCAAAATCCTCACTCCACCCAATCTTCTGCTTGTGTTGTTCGTAAAACTTTTTCTTACTTGCATAAGCCGAATCGACATACTTGCGGAACTTCGGTTCGTCCCAGGCAAAGACATCAAAAAGGTGCTGGCGGTCGTGGTCGTTCTTAAGGTATAACTCCATGAGGAAATTGTTTTTTTCCTCACCGCGTCCGCAGAAAACAATCGATTCATCGAAATCCTGTGCGTTGATCCGCACCATCAGGCTGTCGTTTTTGTCGAAATACACATACTGGTACTCCGGATCGTGCCGGAAACTATAAAGTCCGGGCGCCAGCGAATCAAACTTAAAAAGAAAGGTATTATCCGGTTTCAGCGGGATGCTGTCAAGCACGTCACCGTCTTTGCAGAACAGCACGTAACGGTTGGCCGGATTCGTTACTTCACCACCAAACCAAGCCGTATAGTCATCTGCGTCAAACTGTTTGTTGCATGACGTCAGGACAAGTAGTAAGCAGCAGGGGGATAGTAGTTTCAGTACTTTTTGATAGCGCATCGTCTCACGATTGTAGACAAATGTATCCGAATGAAGGGGATACGCTTGTTAAAAACGCGTTAAAACTATAGGGGCCCGGCAACCCGTCAGGCGTCCGGTGGGCGTTTCGGTTAAAAAACACTACTTTTGCATCCTGTTTTTCACAATCCACAAAAACGATGCTCACAGTCAACAATCTTTCGGTCCAATTCGGCAAACGTATCCTGTTCGATGAAGTTAATACCACCTTCACACAAGGCAACTGTTACGGCGTAATCGGGGCGAATGGCGCCGGTAAATCGACCTTCCTTAAAATACTGGCGGGCGATTTCGATCCGACGTCCGGAAACGTGTTCCTTGAACCGGGTAAGCGAATGTCGGTGCTGAACCAGAACCACAATATGTTCGACGAGCATACCGTACTTGAAACGGTGATGATGGGCAACAAAACGCTGTTTGCCGTTAAAAAGGAGATGGATGAGATTTACATGAAACCGGATTTCTCCGACAAGGATTCGGATCGTGTGGGTGAACTGCAGGTGGTTTTTGAGGAAATGAACGGATGGAATGCCGATTCTGATGCCGCAGCCATGCTTTCCAACCTCGGTATTTCGGAAGAGTACCATTATACTATGATGGGCGATCTCGACGGAAAACTCAAAGTACGCGTCCTCCTGGCACAGGCCCTTTTCGGCAATCCGGATGTCTTGATTATGGACGAACCGACGAACGACCTCGACTTTGAAACCATCGCCTGGTTGGAAAACTTCCTGGCGAATTACGATAACACCGTGATCGTCGTATCGCACGACCGTCACTTTTTGGATGCCGTGTGTACGCATATTTCCGACATCGACTTCGGAAAAATCAATCACTATTCCGGTAACTATACTTTCTGGTACGAATCGTCGCAGTTAGCGGCGCGCCAGCGGGCACAGCAGAATAAGAAGGCGGAGGAGAAGAAGGCGGAACTTGAGGAGTTCATCCGCCGTTTCTCGGCCAACGTAGCGAAATCCAAACAGGCGACCTCGCGTAAGAAGATGATCGAAAAGCTGAAAGTCGACGAAATCAAACCGTCGAGCCGCCGCTACCCAGCCATCATCTTCGACCAGGAACGGGAAGCGGGCGACCAGATTCTGAATATATCCGGGCTCGCGGCGTCGGTAGAAGGCGAAGTGCTGTTCCGCAACGTCGACCTGAATATGGCGAAAGGGGATAAAATCGTCTTGTTTTCAAAAGATTCCCGTGCCACCAGCGCGTTCTATGAAATCATCAACGGCAACCAAGCCGCCGATGCCGGAAAATTCGACTGGGGCATCACCACAACACAGGCCTACCTGCCGGTCGACAACCATAGCTTCTTCGACAACGACCTCACGCTGGTCGACTGGTTGCGCCAATGGGCCAAGACAGAAGAGGAACGCGATGAGGTGTACATCCGTGGTTTCCTCGGGAAGATGATCTTCTCAGGTGAAGAAGCACTAAAAACAGCCCGTGTGTTGTCAGGAGGAGAGAAAGTACGTTGTATGCTGTCGCGTATGATGATGCAACGCGCGAACATCCTGATGCTTGACGAGCCAACGAACCACCTCGACCTTGAATCGATTACCGCGTTCAACAATTCCCTCAAGAATTTCAAAGGGTCGGTGATCTTCACCACCCATGACCACGAATTCGCGCAAACAGTAGGTAACCGCGTGGTGGAACTGACACCATCGGGCGTTATCGACCGCTATATGACGTTCGATGATTACTTTGAGGATGAGAAAATCCAGGAGTTGCGGAAGAAAATGTATTCGTGAAGTTTTGAGTGTTGAGTGTTGCGTTTTGATTGGACCGGTTCTTGGCCCGAAATGTCTTCTTTGATTGAGAATGATGCTGATTCGCGGGTACGCAATCGGTAGGGAGCGTTGTGAACCTGAGTTTGAAAAACGTTTTTTGTCAGCCTCTTTGTAGATTTATCAACATTAGAACTTTCTCAGTTCGAATTCACAAAAAGCAAAAAGCAAGGAGCAAGGAGCAGGAAGCTGACATATTGCTTCCCAGCGTCTCGCGCCAGTGGCAACGTTAAACACAAGAATCGGCTAACCCAAAACTCAAAACCCAAAACTTCACGACCGCGCTTTCCCAATAATCCAAACGATTAAGGCGATGATAGCGACCACCACAAGAACGCCGACCCAAACGCCGGCTTTGAAGATGCCTTCGACCAGTTCACAGCCAGAGATAAGCGGCACAGCGGCCAAAAGAAATGCAAGGGAAAAATAACGCTTGTTCATATCGGTAGGTTTTTACGATAAAGTTCGTAATCCAATTGCCGGTTGTCTTACACGATAAAAAGTAAGGTTTACAGGTTTTCGGCAGGCAGGTAGATGGTGAAGGTGGTACCCAGTCCTTCGGTGCTGTCGGCCGTTACAATGCCGTTGTGGTTGTCGACGATTTTCTTTACAATCGATAAACCAATGCCGGTTCCCTTGAATTTACTTTCCTCGTGCACGCGTTGGAACAACTCAAAAATCCGTTTTCGGTATTGCGGGTCAAAGCCAATGCCGTTATCGGATACGCTGATGCAATGGTACGGGCGCTTCGGATCCGTACCCTCTTCCGGCACGTCCTTTCCTCTCATTAAACTGTTGTGGATCTCGATGATGGGCGCGCGGTCGGGTGAGGAAAATTTTAATGAATTGTAGATGAGATTATTCAGCAACTGCTTGAATTGCGATTCCACCACGAGGATGTCGTCAGCACCACTCACAATTAACTGTGCCTCGCGGGAAGTCAGTTCTTCATGAAGCTCGTTTCGAAGTCCATCGACCAGTTTCCGGAGGCTATGCCGCTCGGTAGGCACCGATCCGGATTTGAGTCGGGAATAGGCGAGCAAATCCTGTACGAGGCGCTGGAGCCGGTTTGCGGCTTCCTGCGTTCGCATCATATAGTTCTTCGCGTTTTCCGACAGGCTGTCCATTTCATTGTCGAGTATACGCGAAATAAAAATCTGTATCTTCCGCAGCGGTTCCTGCAAGTCATGGCTCGAAATATAGGTAAACGCTTCCAGCTCTTTGTTCAGTTTCGACAGCCAACGGTTGGTCTGTTCGAGTGATTCGTTCTGCTGCGACAGTTTTTCTTCGTTTTCGAGGCGTAATAGCTCCAGTTCAGCCCGTTTCGCAGCAATCTGCATAATGGAAAGAACGGTATCTGCCTGGGTAATGGGTTCGTATTGCATGGCCGAGATGATCCCCACGGGTTGGCCGTCCATGGCATATAGCGCCACGCCCACATACGATTCGGCCTCCAGCATTTTCAGCACGAGCGAATCGGGGAAAGCCGTCTGGCAATCGCTGTCGCAGATGAAATGCCCATCGGCCAATGCAATTTCCGAAGGCGATCCCTTGAGTTGGAAGGTGAAGTTGTCGACTTTCTGTCCTTGCACACACACAGCTATCGTCCGTATATGTGGTTCACCGTCGTCCTTCATCAGCTTTCCGATGAGTACGTTGTCGACTTTTACCACATCCGATATATACTGTGCCAATAATTGAAAAAACTCGTTATACAGCTTATAATCCGAGAACTTCTCCGCCACTTCTTTCAACAGGCCGCGGTTGATATGCCCACTTTGCAGTTCCTGGTGGCTGCGTTCGAGTTCCTCCGAGGTTTCCTCCAACTGTGATTTCAGTCGCCGCGATCGTTTGGTCTCCTTTGTCAGCAGGAATACACCGATGATAAGCGTCATCAGCGATCCGACCACGAGCAACACCACATACAACGGCAGTAGTTTTTCCTGTTGTTTTAATAAATCCATTCGTTCGGCCATCATGCGGTCTTCCTCGGCCATCATACGGTCGGTCTGTTCTGTGACCAGCAGGAAGTACCGGCGGGTCGGTCTCCATTGCTTTTCCGTCAGGATCTCCTGCCGTTCTTTGGTCTGGCTCTCCAGGAATGCGATACGACGTTCGCTGAAGGCTTCAAGCACATACATATTGTGTTTTTGAGCCGGATGCTCGCCCACTAACGTCTTGATTTTACGCAGTTGGTGCCGGATGGTATCCACGCCTTCCCGGTATTGCCGGTAAAAAGTCGGGTCACCGCTATACACAAAACTCCGGTGTGCCGTGGCAGTATTGGCGAAATCCGACAACAGCCGTTGCAGTTCCAGTTTTACCACGGTCGATCGGTTGACCTGCCTAAGTGACTCCTGCATTCTGTAAATGCTCACATACGAGAACACCGAGACGGCCAGTAAGAGGGTGGTGGCGATCGTGAGTTGGGTAATCGAATACGAGCGTCTGGGGAGCATGCAGGGGAGGATTTGGGAGGGCCTAAACAAATATAGCAAAATCGGCCGGGTATGAAAACGACAGGCTTGGTAAATCTATTTTCCAGACTGCCGTTTTTTGTGTACTTTTACGCTCCAAACACGCATCGTATGAGCCAGAAACTCCTGCTCAGCTCGAAAGAGATCCATATCATACTGCATCGTTTGGCCTGCCAGTTGCGCGAAAAACACCTTGATTTTTCCAATAGCGTCCTGATCGGCATCCAACCCCGTGGCGTTTTCCTTGCGGAACGGCTCAAGTCCCTTCTTGAAAGCGATTATGGCGTAAAAGCGCCGGAGTTGGGTTACCTTGACATCACGTTCTTCCGCGATGATTTTCGCCGGAACGAGAAGCCACTTGAGGCCAACCAGACCCGCATTGATTTTTTGGTAGAGGATAAGAACGTAATCTTCATCGACGACGTCTTATACACCGGTCGCAGCATCCGGGCCGCCCTCACGGCGATACAGTCATTCGGACGCCCGTCGTCTATCGAATTATTGGTGCTGATCGACCGCCGTTTCAGTCGCGACCTTCCCATCCAACCCGATTACCGCGGGCGGCAGGTCGACGCGATCAACGATGAGAAAGTACGTGTCTGCTGGACGTCAAAAGACGGCGAAGACGCGGTATACCTGGTCAACAACAAAACAACTGCAACGACATAATGGCCGAACTCAGTGTACAGCACCTGCTTGGGATCAAATACCTCCAGAAATCCGACATCGACCTGATTTTTGAGACTGCCGATCAATTCAAGGAAGTCATCAACCGGCCGATCAAGAAAGTACCGTCGTTGCGCGACATTACCATCGCCAATATCTTCTTCGAGAACAGTACCCGCACGAAACTCTCGTTTGAACTCGCCCAAAAGCGGTTGTCGGCCGACGTAATCAGTTTCTCGGCGGCGCAATCATCGGTGAAAAAGGGCGAAACGCTCATCGACACCGTCAACAATATCCTGTCGATGAAAGTCGATATGGTAGTGATGCGCCACTCGAGTGCCGGTGCCGCCCATTTCCTATCCCAACACGTGAAGGCGAGCATCGTCAACGCCGGCGACGGAGCCCATGAACATCCCACACAGGCGTTACTCGACAGCTATACCATCCGTGAGAAACTGGGTGAGGTAGGAGGGAAGAAGGTGGTAATCGTTGGCGATATCCTGCATTCACGGGTCGCGCTTTCCAATATCTTCGCGCTTCGGATGCTGGGTGCCGAAGTGAAAGTATGTGGTCCGAAAACTCTTATTCCCCGTTATATCGAAAGCCTGGGCGTAGCCGTCGAGCCGAACCTTCGCAAGGCGCTGGAATGGTGCGACGTAGCCAACATGCTGCGGGTGCAGAACGAACGTATGGATGTGAGCTATTTCCCGTCAACACGCGAGTATAGCCAGCAATACGGACTCGACAAAGCGCTGCTTGATTCACTAAACAAAGAGATCGTGGTCATGCACCCCGGTCCGATTAACCGCGGTGTGGAAATTACATCCGATGTGGCGGATTCGCACCAATCGGTGATTCTTGAGCAGGTTGAGAACGGCGTCGCGATCCGGATGGCCGTCATTTACCTGTTGGCATCCAAAATACAATAGACTTAAAAGTTCACGGCATGCGTTTCGAAACCGAAGGCCCTACCACCATCCTATACGACTCAGGGGAATCGCTTGAAGACTTCCTCAATCAATTGACGCAGGAATACCCCGCATTTGACAAGCAGCATATCGTGGTCGACCTCACTGACCGGAGTGATATCCGTGTGTCAGAACTCAAAGCCTTCCTGTCGCTGGCGAAAGCCCATCGAAAGGCAAAGAAAACCTTTGTAGTTGTTGCGCCCGACCTCGATTTCAACAAAACGCCGGCACAATTGCATGTGGTTCCGACGCGGCAGGAAGCATACGACCTGATCGAAATGGAGGAAATCGAACGCGACCTCGGTTTCTGATGCAACTGACGATCCTGGGGTGTTATGCCGCCACGCCGCGTACGTTCAGCAATCCGACTTCACAGGTGCTGGAAATCAAGAATCGACTGTTCCTGATCGACTGTGCGGAGGGTACACAGGTGCAATTGCGCCGGAACAAGATCAAGTTTTCACGTATTGATCATATCTTCATTTCCCACCTGCACGGCGACCACTTCTTCGGGTTGGTTGGTCTCATTTCATCGATGACGTTGCTCAACCGCACGTCTGACCTGCATGTGTATGGACCGAAGGGAATTAAGGAAATCATCCTTTTGCAATTGCGGTATGCCGATTCGTATACCGGATTTGGGCTGTATTTCCATGAACTCGACAGCAAAGCATCCCAATTGATTTACGAGGATGAGAAGGTAACGGTAACGACAATTCCGTTGCGCCATCGGGTGTACACGAATGGCTTCCTTTTCAGGGAAAAGATCGGCGATCGCCGGATCAACGCAGAGGCGGTGCAACGATACGGCGTACATACAGCCTATTTACAGAATGTGAAGGATGGCAAAGATGTGACGCTTGATGACGGAACTGTCATACCGAACCTCGCGCTCACCTTCGATCCGATACCACCCAAGGCCTACGCCTATTGTTCCGATACGGTGTATACCGAATCCTTCGTTGGCCTCATACGAGACGTTGACGTGCTTTACCACGAAGCCACCTTCCTCGAAACCGAGGCAGCGCTGGCCGAACGCACCATGCACAGTACCGCAAAGCAAGCTGCTGCAATCGCCGCCCAGGCAGGTGTGAAACAACTCATCTTAGGGCACTATTCCACCCGTTATGATGACATCGTTCGTTTCCAGGCAGAGGCATCCGGGATTTTCCCTAATACGGAATTGGCGGATGATGGGAAAGTGTTTGATTTTTAATACCTTCCAGTATTTCGGCCTGTTATCTTTTATTATCACTGCTTTCTTTTTTTGAGGCTCGCACTTTCCGAAATCTATACATATAGTAACTTTTATATAAAAGTTACTATATTTGAGTATGAAAATTGAACTTCCGCCCGTTTTAGCTGCCTTCGATGATGTGTTTGATGACTTTTTGAATAGGTCTCATGAGCGCTTCCTCAAGAGTTCCGATGAACGGTACTTATATTGGGATTCGTTTAAATATCGCTCGAATCTTCCGTATCCCGGAAACCCCGAAAAGTCATGGCGATTGGTCAAAATGCACCGATCGGTCAGTGGTAGACACCTCAGTTTCGGGGATAGAAGATTCCTTTATAATATTACCGATAGTACTCAGAAAAACTTACATGAATTTGACTTAAAGCTAATCGGCGGACTCTATAAATCTCCTATTACCGACACAGATAAAGTGGAGTATTTAAGAGGTTCACTCTTAGAAGAGGCAATAGCCAGTTCCCAGGTTGAAGGTGCTGCCACAACGACGAAGGTAGCCTTTGACATGCTCAAATCCGAACGCGTTCCCAGAAATGAGTCTGAGCAGATGATTTTTAATAATTTACATGCTATTAGGTTTATCAGTGAAGAGACCGATAGAGTCCTGGATTTTGATTTTATTGTCGAAATACACAAGATTATGACGGCCAATACTTCGGCGGAGTACTGCTCGGGTAATTTTAGGACATCTTCTGTTTTTGTCACGGATCACGTCGACGGGGAAATTGCCCATACGCCTCCCGCTTTCGAAATCGTAAAGGATTTTATGAAAGACCTTTGTGATTTTGCAAATTCAGATAAGCCCTTCATCCATCCCATAGTAAAAGCCTCCATTATCCATTTCATGTTTGGTTATATCCACCCTTTTCTGGATGGTAACGGGAGGACAGCAAGATCACTTTTTTATTGGTACCTCCTCAAAAAGGATTACTCGCTGGTAAAAAATATCTCCATTTCCAAGGCGATACTGAATTCACGGGTGCAGTATGATAAAGCATTTCTGATGACCGAGAACGATGATAACGACTTAACGTATTTCATCAATTACTCTATTAAAAATCTGCGCGTTGCATTCGAAAATCTGATTAAATACAGGGATAAGAAGAAAGCGGAATTTGACCAAAAGGGATTGCTTGCCTACAAATTATTATATAGAGGGCTTAACAAGCGACAGGCAGACCTGATAGCCTACCTCTATTTCAAACCACATCCCACGGTAAATATTGCTTCCTATGCCCGTAAGCATGACGTTGCGAGGCTGACTGCCCGAAAGGATATCAACGAACTTATCAAATTGGGACTGATTATCGAAGGGAAAAGCGGCAGGGATATTTTTATTAACCTTATGTCTAAAGACGCTATTGATATATTTGCCAACAGGTAACGCAATGTTCTTCATTCTTCATCCTTCCCTGTTCATTGTTCATTTCTTTCCGCCTTCCCCTTCGTATCTTTACACTAAAATCCCATTACCATGAAAGATCTTCGGGACTACCGGAAATCCTACGACCAGTTCGAACTGATCGAAGACCGCCTGCCGTCTGATCCCATGCCGCTGTTTGAGGCGTGGTTTGACGAGGCTGATGCCGCGCGGGCAGGCGAAGCGAATGCTATGACGTTATCGACCGTATCACCTGACGGGCATCCTTCGGGGCGGATCGTGTTATTAAAAGAATTCAATCCGGACGGGTTCGTTTTCTTCACCAATTATGCGTCCGACAAAGGACAGGATATCGCGCAGAATCCCAACGTGAGCCTTTCGTTCTTCTGGCAGCAGCAGGAGCGGCAGGTAATCATTAAAGGAACGGCTGAAAAACTGCCTACGGCCGATTCAGAAGCCTATTTCGCTTCACGTCCGTTTGGCAGCCAGTTAGGGGCCTGGGCGTCGCGACAAAGCGAAGCGGTTCCGGGCCGTCAGGTGTTGGAAGAACGCCTGGCCCAACTCGAAGCCGAATACGAAGGCAAAACCGTGCTTAGACCTGAGCATTGGGGCGGGTATTTGGTGCGTCCGATCTCGATTGAGTTCTGGCAGGGCCGCCCGAATCGTCTGCACGACCGCATCCGGTATGTGCGCGCCGCATCCGGTTGGACGTCCGGTCGTCTTTCCCCATAAGGGTAATTCCACTAAAAACATCCTCGTCCTTCCGACAGAAAACCCTAATTTTAGGGTCCGAAACCTGTTGTCATGAAACAACTTCTTCTCATCCGTCATGCGAAATCCGACTGGACCGCCGGGCAATCCGACCGCGAACGGCCGTTGAACGACCGTGGCAAACGTACGGTATACGGTATGGCGGCCTTAGTGCGCGACCGCATCCCGTCGGGAACGGTTGTATGGAGCAGTCCGGCCCGCCGCGCGCTTACCACGGCCCGCCTCTTCGCAACGACGTTGGGGTGGGAAGAAAAACGCATACAGGTAAAGGAAGACCTCTATACCTTTGACGACAGCGAGTTAGAGAGCGCCATTTCGGAATGTCCGGATGAGGTAGAGAGCTTACTGGTTTTCGGACACAACGAAGCGATCACCGACCTGGTCAACACCTTCGGCGACCGGTTGATTGTCAACGTCCCGACCGCCGGTTTCGTGCACCTCGAACTACCCATCACCCATTGGGCGCTGCTTCGTAAAGGGCGCACCATTATGACGATATTCCCCAAAGAACACGACATCACATGATACCTGAGAATCAGTACATCGACCGGGAAAAAAGCTGGTTGGCTTTCAACGCCCGGGTATTACAGGAAGCCGGCGACGAAAACGTTCCCCTGTTGGACCGCCTCCGTTTTCTGGGCATCTTTTCCAATAATTCCGACGAGTTTTTCCGGGTGCGGTATTCTGCCGTACGCCGCCTGGCCATTTCGGGCATTGCCGGAGAGAAACTCCTCGGCGGCTCGACTTCCTTCCAACTTTTAAAAGACATCACGACGACCGCTATCCGGCAGCAGTCAGAGAGTCTTCGCATCCTGAGCGTCATTGAGCGCGAACTTGAGAAAGAGAATATCTTCATGGTCGACGAAACCGAGTTGTCGGACGAACAGGAAGCCTTCATCCGCGAATTGTTCATACAGAAGGTGAGTCCGGCGCTCGTTACCATCATCCTCAACGACCTGGCCGAGTTCCCGCTGTTGAAAGACACCTCCGGTTATCTGGCCGTCAAAATGGTGTTGAAAGCGACCGAAAAACCTTCGCTGCTTGGTTTCCGTAAGACGAAAGCCGAAGTGCGGTATGCCGTCATCGAAATTCCGACCACCATCAACCGCTTTGTTGTATTGCCACCCGCCGACGGCAAGCAGTTCGTGATGCTGTTGGACGATGTGATACGGTACCACCTCGACAGTATTTTCAACATCTTCGAATACGAAAGCATCTCAGCCCACATGATCAAGATCACACGCGATGCCCAGTTGGAGATCGACAGTGACCTGAGCAAGAGTATGATGGAAAAGATCGCCGACAGCGTCAAGGAACGCCGTATTGGGGATGTGGTACGGTTTGTATACGACCAGTCGATGGACAAGGATACGCTGCATTTTTTCCTGCAGAAGATGCACATTGAATCGACCGACAGTATCATTCCGGGCGGACGCTACCACAACCGTCGCGATTATATGGATTTCCCGAACCTCGGGCGCTACGACCTGTTGTATAAGGCCAATCCGCCGTTGCCCGTTCCCGGACTCACGTTGGAAGGAAGCATCCTGCAGCGCATCCGTGAACGCGACTATATTATGAATGCGCCGTATCAGTCGTTTTCCTACCTGATTAAATTCCTTCGGGAGGCCGCACTCGATCCGCAGGTGGTATCCATCAAAATCACCTTGTACCGACTGGCGAAGAATTCACAGGTCATCAGTTCCCTCATCAATGCGGCGAAGAACGGGAAGAAGGTCGTGGTGCAAATCGAGTTGCAGGCCCGTTTTGACGAAGCAACCAACATATCCTATTCCGAGCAGATGCAACAGGAAGGCATCCAGTTGATATTCGGTATCAAAGGGCTGAAAGTGCACAGTAAAGTCTGTATGATCGAGCGGATGGAGAAGGGAAAAGTGCGCCGCTACGGCTTTATTTCGACCGGAAATTTCAACGAATCGACCGCGCGGGTCTATACGGATGTGACGCTGTTCACGGCCCATCAGTCGATACTGAAAGACGTGTCGAAAGTATTTGACTTCTTTGAAGTGAACTACCGCCTCCATCGTTACAAGCACCTGATTGTGTCGCCGCATTACACCCGCACCCGTCTGTACCGACTGATCGAGAAAGAGATTATGTTCGCCAAGCTGGGCAAACCCGCCTATATCAAGCTGAAGATGAACAGCCTGGGCGACATCAAAATGATCGACAAACTGTATGAGGCGAGTCGGGCCGGAGTGAAGATTCAGTTGCAGATACGGGGTATCTGTTCGTTGATTCCGGGCGTGAAAGGCATGAGTGAGAATATCGAAGCGATTAGTATCGTTGACAACTACCTCGAGCACTCGCGCGTTTTCATTTTTGCCAACGGCGGTGATCCAGAAGTGTTTATTTCATCGGCCGACTTCCTGACGCGTAACCTCGACGGCAGGGTGGAAGTGACCTGCCCGATTTACGACCCGATCATCAAGAAAGAACTCATTGGTAATTTTGACACCGGTTGGAAAGGAAACGTAAAGGCGCGCCTCCATTCTGAGAAACTCGACAACAAATACCGGCCACGGGGCAGCAATGCGGTGTTCCGGGCGCAACTCGAAACCTACCACTATTACCAACACCTGTTGGAGGAGTATGAGGCCCAAAAGGCGGCAACAGCACCACAGGATACCATCGAAAAATAGGAAACACCATACATGCTCAACATCCGGAAATACGCGGCCATCGACATTGGCTCGAACGCCATGCGACTTTTGGTCGCCAACATTATTGAAGAGGAAGGAAAGGAAACCCAATTCTCGAAAAGCTCGCTGGTGCGGGTGCCGATCCGCCTCGGTCAGGACTCGTTCACGGTGGGCGAGATCAGCGACGAAACCATCGACCGGATGATTGATGCCATGAAAGCGTATAAACTGTTGATGAAGGTGCACAAAGTCGAGCGCTATATGGCCTGCGCCACTTCGGCTATGCGTGAGGCGTATAACGGACAGGAAGTCGTTGACCGCATCCGGCGTGAGGCCGATATCGAAATCAAGATTATCGACGGTAAAACCGAGGCAGCCATCATCGCTTCTACGGATCTGCACCATCTGGTCAAGACCGACCAATCGTATCTATATGTAGATGTAGGCGGCGGCAGCACCGAATTCTCGCTCTTTGCCAATGGCAGTATCGTGGCCTCGCGTTCGTTTAAGGTCGGCACCGTGCGGTTGTTGCACAATATGGTCACGGATGTGGTGTGGCAGGAAATCGAAAAATGGATCCGTGCCGCAGTAGTCGATCATGAACCGGTGACGATGATCGGGTCGGGCGGCAACATCAACAAAATCTTCAAGATGTCAGGTAAATTGCAGGACAAGCCCCTTTCGTATCTTTGGCTGAATGCGCAGTTCTCGCAATTGAATGCGATGACGTACGAGCAGCGAATCTATGAACTCGGACTCAACGCTGACCGGGCTGACGTGATCATACCGGCGCTTAAGGTGTACCTAAATGCCATGAAATGGAGCGGAGCGCGGCAGATTTACGTGCCGAAAATCGGACTTTCGGACGGCATTGTGAAGGCGATGTACTATGGTCGTATCTGACACCTCGATTAAGGGGTAGTCATTTATTCGCAGGTATTCCTAACCGGCTTATTTCGAACCTTTTTACGAGAAGATGTACCCTATCTGGAGAGAAAGGGACCGTCGTTCTGTTATGGGGGACCCTTTTTCGGGTTAAAGGTATTTTTGCGTCCTTACTTTACCGAATTCAGACATTAAACGACCGAATAAGACACAAAACCTACCGCATTCGACCATGGGCCAATTTGCTATGAACTGAGTAGTTAACTTTGAGCAGTTTATCTCCCCGATTATGCTCAATAGCGTCTCATATAATTGCAAATCAAGAGGTTTCGGTTTCCATCCATCGAAGCTACTCTGCCTGTTTTTTCTTTTTCTCGCGTCAAGCGGCTTCTCACAAGTGGGTATCGGAACCACAAGTCCGAGCGCGGCACTTGATGTAGTAGGCAGTCCCACCGACCCCAATGCCGCAGATGGATTGATACCTCCGCGCATGACGGGTGACCAACTGAAGGCCAAAGTCTATACGTCGGCGTATGCTGGTGCGGTTGTCTATGTTACGAGCCCGCCGACGACCACCAATGCCCAGACGGTCAACGTTGCCAGAGCGGGGTACTATTATTTCGACTCCACAAAGTGGATGAATTTCCAGCGTGTTTTTTTTGGAAGCGTTTATTTGGGCGATATCTCGAGCGGTGCACCTGCGACACTCACCACAACTGGGTTCATCGTTAATTCAGGGGGGTCTGCTGCTCGTACGAATCCGTATCCGCTTGCTTGCGATGTGGTCGTAACCCATAATCTGGGGCTCAGTACTTCAGCCAGGGTAATCGTCTCATTGAGGTCGCAAACCACCAACGCGCTCCAAAACTACTATGAATCAGCATACGTCTCGCAGCTTATTGTGCACGACGTTACGCCCAATTCCTTCCGGATATTGCTCCAGGAGAAGATAGAAGTTCCAACTGACCTAATCATAATGATCAAACTCATCGATTGATATGAGATACAACCTATTAGTAAAAACAAGACTCGTTATCGTTGCTGTGTTCTTTGCCAGCACGGGCGCTTTTGCGCAGGTCGGGGTTGGCAGGTCTAACCCTATCGGCACGTTACAGGTAGCTACCGCGGGTACGTATGAGGGCGTGATACCTCCCCGGCTTACGTATGCTCAACTGGCGGCTAAAACGGCATACGGTGCCAGCCAGGCAGGGGCAATGGTATATGTAACCGATAACAATACGGCAGTCACTACGGGTGCGGTGCAATTTGTGACGCGTTCGGGCCCGTATTATTTTGATGGAGCGAAGTGGTATCCATTGGCGGGACCAAAGGTGTACTTGGGCACCTGCAATTTCGGCGACCGGGCGGCCGGATACGGTACGCTTGCTTCCACGGGCTTTATCGTATCGGCGGTCAAGACGCTTAACGTCTATAATGATGTTGTAACCATTACCCATAACCTGAACCTTACCGGCAACCAGTATGTCAAAGTCTCCTTGGTCTCAAACGTAGTCAATACTGTCACCTGGTACAACAACGACAACGACCTGACAGAACCGGTCATCACCGACGTCACTGCAAATAGTTTCAAAATCAATGTTAGTGAGTTTTTTGCCGTGGTTCAGGCAGTGAGTTTCCATATCCAGTTGGTAGAATATTAACCTGTAGAAAAAATGAAAAATAGTATAGCGTTGTTGCTTATGTCGCTTTCCTGTTGGGCGCAGACCGGCATTAATACTTCCAGTCCAAGAGCCACGTTGGATGTCACGGGAAGCGCCACTAATGCGTCAGTACTTGATGGGGTTGTTTTGCCTTCGGTTACGGGAAATACCCTCACCGGCACTACGTATACCAGCAGCCAAACCGGCGATATGGTGTATGTCACGGCGAGGCCGACATCGCCCAATTCGCAGACCCGGTATATCCGGGCGGCAGGGCCGGCGTATTTTGACGGAACAGCCTGGCGTGGCGCTGCCGTGAACTTTAGTGGCACCGTGTTGAATTTTGGGGATATAGGTGGGCCGGCACAGGCCTCGTTCAGCGTCAACGGACAACTGTTAAGCGCCAGTAGCCTTAGCTTTTATGGGTCCTTTAATGACGTTACGGTCGTTCACAATCTCAACCTTTCCAACTATTTCGTTGCCGTCACTTTCCAATCCATGTCGACGGGAAATAACTACATTCAACTGGACCTGGATAATGAAATGGAATATTCTCCCGTGTTACATGACGTTGGTCCCAACTCATTTTCGCTTTTCCTCGAAAACTACTCGGGCGTCCAACAACTTCGATTTGTATTCGATATCGTTACCCAGTAATAACGGTCGTTGCGATAAAAGGAGTATATAGGCTCCGCCAAACAGCCGCCGCGGCACGCGCCCAATAGATGGTTCCTGAGCGTTTGCTTTGGGCGTACCTATTGCGAATAATTGTAACTTGTGGCCAAAATCAGGCCAACAAATGAACAAAGGACGACTTGAAGCCTTTAGCGATGGGGTACTCGCCATCATCCTTACCATAATGGTACTTGAGATTAAAGTACCGGGTGATGCCACGTTTGAAAACCTAATCGGGCATTACCATGTCTTCCTGAGCTATATCCTCAGTTTTATTTATATCGGGATTTACTGGAACAACCACCACCACATGCTCCACAGCATGACACGTGTTAACGGTGCCATCCTGTGGGCCAACCTACACTTACTATTCTGGTTGTCATTGGTTCCCTTCTCTACCGCCTGGATGGGCGAGAAACACTTTGATGACTTCACCCTCATTTTCTACGGTTTCACGCTGCTTATGTCGGGTGTGGCCTATTACATACTCGAGAAAACGATCATCGCCGATCAGGGGCCCAATTCTATGCTGAAGAAAGCCGTCGGAAATGACCTTAAAGGCACCGCATCCGTGATTATCTACCTGATTGCCATCGTGATGATCTATCTAGGTATTCCCTTATTGGCAGGATTACTGTATGTGAGCGTCGCTATTATGTGGCTGATTCCGGATAAACGGATCGAACGGATGTTGAAGGAGAGGGAGAAAGGGGATAGGAATTAGGAGGTAGGGTTTAGGAGTCAGGAGTTAGGAGTTAGGCTCAGGCGCTAAGGTACTCCTGCACTCAGGGACTCTCTTCCGAAAAAAAGGCCGGCAAAAACCGACCTTCCCATTTAAATCTATTTTGTTACGCTGCTTTTCGAATCGCGGCTTTGAATGCCAGTGCGTTACCTTGTATCTGTTCCGCTTTGTCGAGTCCGTTGATGATTTTACGGGCGTTTTTCCAGTCTTCTGACGTAGCATTGAAATAATCCGACAGTTTCTTGGCGGTGAACCAGCCTTCCGTCATTCCAAGAAAAAGGATCTTGGTTGCGTTTTTTAATTCCATCACGCCCGCGGCATTGTGCAGGAAGTTCTGTCCGAGTTTCTTGCCCGCCTTATCGTAGTTTTCGTACCAGGTAAGCTGCACGAAACCGCGTCCGTAGAATATTTCTGTCGTATCTGTATATGGAATGCGGTTACCGGCTTTGTCTTTCGCCATTTTCACGCGGCTGCCGTAGGCGTAGGTTTTTCCTTTACCCCATTCCTCAATCGGCTGCATGGTATGGCCGGTTTCGTGGTAGGTCGTAGCCAGCATGTACGCCAGCCAGCGGACATCCGAAGTCGAGTGTGTGGCATCCCACTCGTCGAGGATGGCCGACATACCATCTACTTGTTTCTGGGTGAATTTCCCTGCGAAGAGGCTGGGTTTTATACTATCAAAGAAAAATTTGCGATCAATCATTTGGTTTTGTTTTGATTAGGGAATAGTTTACTATCGTTTCGTAAATATAACAAATATCCTCAACCAAAAACAGAACGTACTTTTTTCTTATAAAAAACGCTGACTATGTAAAATCGCGTCCAACCGGTCGAAATTCTCTTCGTTCTTGGGGGTGGCGAACGGGCGGATCTTGGCGCAGGCTTCTTCGGTTTCGAACAACATTCTAAAAGTAATGGTCGAATACCCGGCGTCGATCTCTGTAAAAAGGATCTCCATGTCGAACAGCGGTTGCGATTGCCGGGTCCACGCTACCCGTGATGGCGCTTCCACCACGGTAAACGTCGCGGCATTTTCATAATGGCCTTTGTCAGGTCCGTGCATCGTCAGCCGCCAACGCCCGCCCGGCCTGAGGTCAAACTCGTGTATGGTATTCGAAAAACCCGAGGGCCCCCACCATTGTTTCAAAAGCTCGGGATTCGAGAAAGCTTCATATACTTGGGTGACGGGAAACGGGAGGAGACGGGAGGAGAGAATTTCGGGTGTCGGCATTTATAGGGGTTGTAAGATTGGTGTAAAACGTTAGAGAGGGGTGTAGCCTGTGGTAGTCTAACAAAAAAGCTCCGTAATAGTGGTGTCCTCGTTGCGATACGTTGTGCCTGAGCGTCAACTAGGATGAAAAGTTCTCCGTTAGGAAAAATACAGTGTCTATAAAATAGAGCAATCCATTTTGTGTGAGTACATTTTCATCATGGAGATCTTCGATGATAATTCCCAAATCGCGATTTTCATAATCGTTATTTCGGGTGTTCCTGAAACCGTTACTTGTCATAAACTTTCGGACCAGTTCCAGATTAGTAGGCTCGGTGACCGAAACATATGCTTGCTCTACCACCGCATACACTACATTTTCCGACTCGGTAAATCCAAGAAGTTTTAAGCTGAGTCGGGGAAAAAATAGTTATGCAGAAGGAGGTTGTGCAAATAGTCCGTCCAAGAAGTGTAGTATATTGCATCATTCAGTTTCAGAACTTGCTCAGAATTCTTAAGATAGACTTTCTGCTCGGCTCCTTCACTTACATATTGCGTGAGATCAACGTGAATCCATAGTCGATTTTCCCCGACATACGCGATTAACTTCTCTGTTTCTTGTTCTTTGAAGCGCTTTGTTCCCTTACTAAACGCGCCTGTCGGCGGGCCATCGCTAAGGTAACGGGCGATTGATTGGATAGTTGCTCCAAACCTAACTTCGCTCTTTCCTGAAAAGATAGTTCGTAATTCATCTTTGATACGGGGTTGCACCTCCCAAATATACGAAATTCTGTAGTGCTGCAATTGAAGTTACCTCGACGCGTTCAACCTCTCAACTTTTTCCACGAAATGTTAAAAAATACCATCCCCTCCTTCCGTCACTTCATTTATCGTAATATTGCGATAAATAAAACAAATGGGAACGTCCAAGTCCGAACATTTTTCGGAAGAGCAAAATAAAGTCGCCGCCATGATGAAGGCACTGGGGCACCCCGCCCGCATTGCCATACTCGAATTCCTGATCGCGGCCGACAGTTGTATCTGTGGCGATATCGTCAAGGAACTTCCGCTGGCACAACCGACGGTGTCGCAGCATTTAAAGGAGATGAAGAAGGCCGGACTCATCAAAGGCACGATCGAGGGTACGGCCACCTGTTACTGTATCGACGAGACGGCCCTCGCTTTTCTCTCGGGTTATCTGGGCGACCATTCAGCCCGCCTCTCACAAGCAAAAACCAATTGTTGTTAGACCTGATATGACTTTATCCGAAATCAAATTACATCTCGAGACCGTACACGAAGTGCGCTTCTCGCTGTCCAACGGCACGTCCGTTCCGGCCCATTTCCACGTGACGGAAATCGGCCTCATGACCAAACAGTCCATCGACTGCGGGGGCACGGTGCGCCGTGATGCCTGGGTGTCGTTCCAGTTGTGGGCGGCCGACGACCTCGACCATCGACTCAAACCGGCCAAGCTGCGGAACATTATCGCGTTGTCAGAACGCACGCTGGCGCTTGACGACCTGCGCATCGAGGTGGAATACCAATCCGATACCATTGGCGCCTATGAACTCGGATTCGCCAACGGCACCTTCCTGCTGCTTCCAAAACAAACGAGCTGTCTCGCGTCGGACGCCTGTGGTGTGACGCCGTCGGTCGCTGCTAACGCCTGTACGAATGGAGCCGGCTGCTGCTAATCGGCTGGCGTGGATCCGGAAGTACCGGAAACCGCTTCTCATCATTCCTGCGGTGATCATCCTGCAGCTGATCTACGGCTGGGACGAAAAGTTCTGTATCATCAACCTGCTATGGCTTCTCATATGAAAAAGATCCTTGTATTGTGCACCGGCAACAGTTGCCGCAGCCAGATTGCGGAAGGCTATCTTCGTTATTTCGCAGCGGATGCGGCGGAGGTATTCAGTGCCGGCATCGAAACGCATGGCGTCAATCCGATGGCGGTAGCGATCATGGCGGAGGATGGCATCGACATTTCGGGGCATACCTCCAACCACATCGACGAGTACCGCGGCATCGACTTCGATTACGTCATCACGGTATGCGACCACGCCCAGGAGAACTGTCCGTTTTTCCCGACTTCAGCCGAGCGGTTCCACTACAACTTTCCCGATCCTGCGAAAGCGACCGGTACGCCGGAGGAAATCCGGGAGGCGTTTCGTCGTGTACGGGAGCAGATAAAGGCGTATGCAGCGACGTTTGTAAAGGAGAGAGGGTTGGGGGTTGAGGGTTGACAGTTGATAGTTGAGGGTTGGCAGTTGATGGTTGGCAGTTGATGGTTGATAGTTTACGGTTTACAGTTGCTCGTTTCAACCGACTTCAACTTGGTAAGCATCTGCTTTCTGATGCGTTCGGCCCGATAGGATTTTAGTTATCGACGTGCCACTCTTTTGTGATGCTGATTTAACGTTAAAATTTAACAATTAGTACGGATTTCCCGTAACGCTATGTCGGAGGCATTTCGTAAGGGACGCATCCGCCCCTCCCCGAATGCAAAGTACATATTCCCGATGACACCATTTTACGGGAAATCCGCATATTTTGTTAAATGGTTGGGGGTTGAGGGCTGAGGGTTGACGGTTGATAGTTGATAGTTGAGGGTTGGCAGTTGATGGTTAATGGTCATTCATCACCGTCCCTCCTTCATTGTTCACCGCTCATCGTTCATTGTTCATCGTTCATCGTTCATTCCTATCTGTAGTGAATGGCGATCTGTCCGATCTGCCCCGCTATCTTCAGCGAGTCTTTTAGCGATAGCTTCGAACCGTCCATATGTACCCATCGCTTTAGCGGCTTTTCGCAAATAAGCGCTTTTGCTTTTTCAGGTCCGTAGACTTTCTTCATACGCATGAAAATCTCTACGTCAAACAACCATTTCGTCAGGAATTTCTTTTGGAAGGTGTGCGCCACAATCTCTTTGGTCATGATTTTTGCACCGCATTGCGTGTCCTTAAAATCCATTCCCAGCGTTTTCCGAATAATGGTGTTGATTATCTTGCTGATTACTTTCCGGCTTGATTCTTTGGCGATGTCGGCTCCCATCCTTGAAATACGGGAACCACTGACGATTTGATAGTCTGAATTGCGTATGGTTTGCACCATGTCGTCGTAGTCATCGAAATCGGTAGACAGGTCTGCGTCCAAAAAGCCTACGTAATCGAACTGGTTTTCTTTGGCGAGATGCAGTAATCCCAATCGCACCGCTTCTGCTTTTCCGCCGTTCTTTTCACAATTATAGATGCTGATGCGGTCTTCGTTCCCTTTTCGCAGTTCCTGTAGAACACCCAGCGTATTATCTTTACTTCCGTCGTTCACGAAACAAAGATGATAATTGAGATTTCGATGGATGAACGCTTTGAATTCCTCGCCCGACAATCGCGTTTCCTCATTATAACAAGGAATAACGATCCCTACGCACGCGCCCATTATGTTGCGGTTTTTATTGGCATGGGGTAACACCATCCCGCAACCGGTCAATCGTTTTACCCGCGCCCCGATTTCGGACAGGCTCAACGGTTTTTTCATGTAATCGGCCGCGCCTAACTCAAAGCCCTTTACGATTATATCTTCGGCATTGTTGGCCGACAGGATCATGACGGGAGTGTCATGCTTCCGTATCTTTTTAATAAATTTCACAATTTCCAAACCCGATGCTTTCTCGTTGATATTGGTGGTGTCATTTTTCTGGCTTTCTACTTCCAGGACGGGCATATTGATATCAGCAATGACGAGGTTGGGACCAAATTGGTCGTACTTTTTTATCGCGTCAAAAACATTATTCGAACCCACAACATCGTATCCGAGGTCGGTCAGGCATTTTTCGAGTGAAAGCACTACAAGCTCCTGATCGTCTACCACTAGTATTTTCATAATTGTCATCAATTTGCGTTGTTTCGGGTTCAAATATGCGTCCGTCAGTATTTCCATTTTTGGGTTTTTAGACCAAAAGTAGGTTTGCTTTCGATGAATGGAAAATAACTGTAGTTGTGTTAGATCCATTTTTGCAGGCACTATTACTACATTTACAAACAAGACATTACGGAACTTTTTGTGGGCGAAAAATCGAATAAATATTTATTGGCTGCTTTGGTCGTAGGACTGGTTTTCCATTCGGGAGCCATGTTTTTTACGTTGGAGAACACATACGACGGTTTAATCCATATGTTCTTTGGCAACCATTATGCGCAGAACTGGTTTAGTACCTGGAACTACAGTTGGTATACCGGGTTTAATGTCACGGGATATCCCCCGCTCGTACACCAGGCCATCGCGGCGCTGTCGTTCGTAGGTGGTCTAAAATTCGGGTTCTTTGCAGTTGCCCTTATCGCAACCACGCTGTTTATCACCGGTGTTTTCCGGTTCTCGCTCCTGATGACGGGCAATCGGGATGTCGCCGGTTATGCTGCGTTGGTTGCAATCTTTTCGTCTTCGTTTATAGAAACCCTTCATATCTTCGGCCAGCTACCGAGTATTGTTGGGATTTCTGTCCTGATGCATGCCCTGCCGGAAATTTATCTTTGGATCAAAACGGGGACGAAGAAGTACTTTTTTACGTCCTTATCGCTGATCGCCGTTACGGTATGTTCCCACCACGTCACGCCTTTGTTTGGCATGGTGTTCTTCATTTTCCCATTGATCGGAATGACTGTAATGGATGTGGCCAGGGAAAGTGTGACATCCTACCGGGAAATCCACCTGAAGCTTTTTATACAGACGCTGTTTCCATTACTAAAACGGATCATGGCATTCGGGATAAGTGCGGTGTTTCTCATTGTATTCTGCATCCTCCCTTATTGGGTCAATTCCAAAAAGAATCCGATTACACAAGTACCCATTCCACACGGAAGCCGGGATAACTTTCTCGAAGTAACATCCTCCGGCCTGATGTTTTTTCTCATTCCCTGGGGTATCCTGCTCTTCCTGCTGCCGTATATCTTTTATCGCTATTACAGTCGTCGCTATCTGTTCTTTGGGTTGTCGCTTACTATGTTGACTGTTATCGGAACCGGAGGCACGACGCCTATTCCGCTTAAATTGATAGGGAAGAGTGCCTTCAACATTTTAACCCTTGACCGATTTACGCTGTGGGCCGCACTTATGAGCTTACCGATGTTTGGGGAATTGGTCTACCGTTTGGTGGAAGGTGACCTGCGCACCGACCTCAAGCATCGGTATGGGTCGGTCTATTACAGACTTATTTCGGGTGTATTTGCCAGTTCGTTTCTGTTTATGGCGGTTTTTACCATTACACTGGGCTATTTCCGACCTTTCCAGCCGCAAAAGATCAATACGCTTCCAATCCGTAACTTTCTCAACCAAGACCAGCACGATCAATGGCGGTATCTACCACTGGGTTTTGGCGACCAAATGGCTACACTGTCCTTTCAGACCCGGGCACTGACAGTAGACGGTAATTACCACTCGGCCCGACGACTTCCGGAGTTGACCTCCCGGGCCGTCGAGCGATTAGAGAATTCGAAGTTCCGGGGTATGGAAGGGCTTGGTTCTTTACAACAGTTTTTAACGGTTCCGGAAAAATACAACCTGAAATTTGTCTTCTGTAATGATAAGTTCTATGATCCGATTCTGTATTTCTGCGGTTGGCACCGCCTGTCGCAGCTAGAAAACGGCATTATGGTGTGGGAGAAAACCAACGTGGCGCCTTTGCCCAAAACACTTCCGTTCGAAGACGTACCGCTCTATCAAAAACTGATGTGGGGTATCATTCCGCTATTGACGGTCGCCATCGCCTTTTTGCTGAATATACAAATGGTGGTCTACCAGGCGCTAAAGTTAAAACCAATCCCAAAACCCGATTTTTTTCGGTTTGCCGTCGACTACCGTGCTTTTCCGCGCAGAATGACGACATTATTGCATATTTGGACGGGTGGCTTGCTTCTCGTTATGCTGTTTGGTGTCTACCGATTTTACGTTCACAATTCCACGCAGTTACGTCCGGAAAACGTAGTGCGGTCGTATTATGATGCGATCGACTACAAGGAATTCGAAAAAGCGCATTCCTATCTCGATCCGAATGCCCAAAAATCACTTGCGCAGTTTATGCTGGAGATATCGGTGCAGGACGGAATCGCGAATTCATACGCCAAAATGGATGCCATCGATATAGAGGTTGTTAACCGGACGGAGAATACCGCCCGGATTATCGCCCACACAAAGTGGATTACGCCCCTGGAAGTGCTTCACAAAAGTGATACGCACGATGTCGTTCGGGAGAAAGGAAAATGGTACATCGTTCCCCCTAAAATCGATTTGGACATACCGCCTGACCAGTTTGTACCGGCTAACGGAACGTTTTTTTTCAAACACGGACGGCGGGCTGTTTCAACGCAACAAACCTACCATGATGATGTGTTGAAGCAGCCGGTTCTTGAAATTTTATCAGCCCGGCTAATTCGGTTTGGCAAAAGCTACATGATAATAGGGGAGGTGCAGAACGTAGATGATGTGCCGGCTGATGTGGTGTTGAAAGCGACTTTGTATGACAAAGACGATAGAAAATTAGCCTCTTTCAACGCAAAGTACGAAATCAAACACAAACTGATGCCGATGGAAATTACGAGTTTTAAGGTGAACTTTGAGGATGTCGCCTGGTCGAAAAACAGCGATGTGAAACCAACGACCTTTAATCCAAACGAATTCGCACCCCTCGAAATTACCGGTACGCCGGTCACTTTTGATATCCAATGCGCCGGCAATGTTGCCACTACGGATTTATACACGCAGGTAGCGCTGTCCGATCTTACCATCAAAGACCATCACATCCGCGGAACATTGTTCAACTATGGGATCCAGGAAAGTACCGTTCCCGAACTGCTGGTTTCGTATTACGATGCGGGTAAACAGCTCGTTTATGTAGATCATTTCTTTATGCACGAAGGTGTCCGCGTGCAACGGAAAAGCGATTTTGACTATGAATTACGTAACTTAGGCAGTTGTAAAACGCTACAATCTTCCCTGAAGAACTGCTTCGTAAACGGTCTGAAAAATGCCGCTATTTCCAAAGCGGTGGTACCCCATAGAAAACGGGGCCAGAATGAAGAACAATTACAGCCTGTAAAAGGAAACGGATTCGCTTACGTCAAGATTGAGATCAATAATTATATAGGAAATCCCCGATAGTGAACAAAACCAGATGTATAGCATTGATTTTGGTTGCCGTGCTGATTTGTGCATTCGGGACTACGGCAGGCACTACGAAAAAAAGTCGGTTTACGCTGGCTCCCATGGCGACCACTTTCGCGACCGGAAGTACCATTCGGATGGTGTTTTCTTCTGAGTCGCCCCATGCAGAACCGCAACTTTTCGTCATCCACTCGTATGGGCGAACACTGCTTGACGCGAAGCATGAGGGTCGAAACTGCATCTTTACACTGCCCGAAAGTTACAGTCGGAAGTCGGGCGCTGTATCATGGTACCTGCTCAACGGGAATCAAACCGTCGATTCGGGTGTGTTTCAAATCATTTCCAATGTGCATACGAAAACCGTCATCGAGAACTACCTCGGTCCGAGGAGGATTTTGGCCGGAGGTAAAGAGTTTACCATGATGGTCACCGTGCCCACTGATGCCTTCGATAATCCAAAGGAAGATCACACTCCGGTGCGGCTTCATTATCAGTTTCTGCAGGAAATCAGAAACCGCACTTTGGAAACCAAGGATTTTGTGGCCTGGTATGACATCTATTCGCCGACGCAATCAGGGAAGTTGCTCGTTGCAACGGAATGCACCGCTACCGTGTCTAAGGAGATTGAGACGGAAGTTTACCCCAATATTGGCACCGACTTTACCATCGCGTATGCCCGAAATCACGAGTTTGCCGATGGTAACCAGATCACCCGTTTTTCAACGTCGCTTATCAGGGATACATTCGGCAATACAGTAAGTGACGGAACATTGGTTACCTTCATCATCAAAACCCGGAGGGATATGGTTTTGAAAACCTTTGGTACGACCATCAACGGCATCGCCACTGCGCAAATCCTGCATCCCGATCATCCGGATCGTTATCGCGTGAAGGGCTATATAACCGGGATAGCCGAAAGTAATACGCTTGACATAGGTTACAAACCGGTGGCCCCGTCGTTTCATTATTCGTTTTCAAATCACAACCGAACGATAACGGTTGGCCCGATAAAAAGCTATATGAACCAATTGGTACCGGACGGCATTAAAGTGACGCTACAGGTGTGCGATGAAAAAAACAGGGAAATAGCAAGTTTACAGGAAGAAACGTCTAGAGGAATTGCCTCTTTTATCCTTGGGGACGCGCTTTGTGACGACCGTTACCACCTTAATATAACGACCTTGGGCATGACCCAAATAACCCCCAATTTGCATTGTGATAATCAATAACAGAAATACGGTTCGCGCGCTCCTGATAGGCTCATTCGTGTTACTGAATGTGCTTTTGTTGATCGGATTGAGTAGTATCCTCGACTTCCTGAACACCGGCGCTGACAGGAGTGCGATGTTGCATCTGGAAAAACAATCGATTGACACCTATCTGCCCAGCGTAGTTTGGGAAAAATTTTGCAACGTAGGTCGCGAAATGGAGCCTGCCACGCTGAAAAGGATTGAAAGAGACTATTTGTTTTCCTGGTATGTCAAGAACAAATCGCTTGAAACAAATAAGAAACAGGGAATTGAGGATTTCTATACCCAAAATGCCAGACTCAATCTATACCGAACGGTTGATCTCAATCTGCAAAACGGCATTTCAATTGAAAGTACCACCCTTAAACACCATCCGAAGCTGGAGTTCTATAGTGAAGACGGTCAGCAGGTGGTTTTTACGGATAAGAATGTCATAACCTTTCAGAAAGTGTATAAGGATAAGGAGCTACGAACCGAAATCCAGGATACGGCCACCTACAAAGTGATGATGTTGCTTGAAGATGGGTTTTGGCGCGTCCGTCATATCAAAAGGATGCTGCCGGAGCCGTTTCCAATCGATACGGTAAAAGCGAACCCTGCATTTAATACGCTGGGTAAGAAGATCCGGTACCACAACACCGACTTCACTATCAAGGGTATTAACTATTATCCTAAGAATTCGGCGTGGGACACTTTCGGTGAAGCCTTCAATGCCGATACGATTGCCGCTGATTTCGATATCATCAAAGCAGCCGGGCTCAATTCCATAAGGATTTTCATCCAGTATGAGGATTTTGGACAGGCGGATGTCCGGTCCGAAAAGATGAAGAAGCTGCGCACCCTGTTGGATCTGGCTGAAGCGAAAGGCCTGAAAGTAATCGTCACCCTGTTCGACTTCTACAGTGATTATTCCCTCGAGAGTTGGACCCTGACGGGCCGACATGCGGAAAAGATTGTTTCCGCATTCCGGAACCACCGGGCCATCATTGCCTGGGATATCAAGAACGAGCCGAATCTGGATTTTGACGAACGGGATAAAAACAATGTCTTGAACTGGCTCCGGCAAATGATTACCGTCGTCAAGGAAAATGATCCCAACCATCTGGTCACTATTGGATGGTCGGATACTAGTGCGGCTAAAAACCTTGAAGACAAAGTAGATTTCGTTTCGTATCACTTTTACAATGCCATCGATGACTTCGAAAAAGAGCATGCTGCTTTAGACAAAGTGACGCAAAAACCCCTGCTGATGGAGGAATTCGGTATTCCGTCCTACAGGGGGTTCTGGAGTTGGTTTGGAGAAAACAAAGAGGGACAGGCCGACTATCATAAAAAGATGCAGGCGCTGATCAAACAGCACCATATTGCCTTTATGTCATGGACCTTATATGACTTTCCACATGTTCCGAATCAGGTGGCGGGCAGATGGCCGTGGCAAAAAAACAGACAGAAGAAGTTCGGCTTTATAGACGAGAAAGGAACGAAGAAACCCGCGTTCCTATACATTACCAACTAAGGCGTGCGGTGTCTGGCGTACTGCAATTTCATTGAATCGTTGCAGGTACATTTCAACAATTCGCTCCATTGAAAGTGCACATGCGGCGCGATAGTTTGCTTCCGCAACGCGTTTTCTGTACGTGTCGTCCTCAAGCAAGGTGCTAATGGCTTTTGCCAGTGAGGAAGCACAACCCGGCTTGAAGAATTCGCCTTCATATCCTTCCTCTTCCACCAGTAGTGCCAAATCGCCCAGATCAGGCATCACAACCGCTTTGCCGTAGCTGCCCGCTTGGTGCAGTACGCCCGAACTGCCCGTCGTTGAGGTGTAGGGGAAGGCCACGATTGTACTTTCCCTAAAAATCCGTTCCACATCATGTTCTTCCACGTAACCCGTAAATGTCAATCCGTCGACATGGGCGTATTTCTCTTCGACTGACTGCAGGTAGCCGGGCGTGTTAGGACTATCTGTTCCGGCGATAACGACTTCAATTGGTTCACGGTTCGTCTTTCTGATCAATTCGACGGCATCGATCAGGGTTTCTACTTTTTTGTAGGTTCCGAATTTGCCAAATGCAAGCACTTTTTTTGGTCCGGTTGGTAAATCGAAACAAACCAGTTTAGGTATTTCAAACGAACCATGCGGGATGAGTACCACATTGTCGGTTTTGTATTTTTTCTGTAATACATCCACATATTTATGAATCGTTACGGCCACGATGTCGGCTTTCAGTATACAGTTTGTGAGCGCCGTGCCTACGAAAGTGTATACTTTCTGTACGAGTTTGTTCGAGGTGAATCCGGCGTTCGCCAGGTCAACCTGCTCCATGATATTGTGCAATAAGACGACTGTATTATATCCGGCCAGTTTTAGGATCATCGGCACGATCAATCCGATAGAAGCGGGAATCTTCTTATCGCCAAATTTTACGAATTGCAAATTAAACAGGATGACGTCTGGTTTTTCGTTGATAACCGCCCTCAGTATAGTGAAGGCCGTGGTATAGCTATTGAATTTCCAACATTCGTTAACCGTCACTTTTCGGCTGTTCTCAAAATCCAGTTGTTTGGGTTCCACCGTTTTGTCAGTGATCAAAACCAATTCGTTCACTTCCTCTCTTTGCGCAAAGTGCTTTACCAGGTGATAACCATATTCGTTTAAGGTAACTTTACTTGGCGGGAATGCTGTTACGACTGCAAGTTTCATGGTATTTGTTGTTGTTTTGAGTTCTTTTACGCAAATCTCTGGCGATTACGAACATGAGACCGTCATTTTCGATGAATCGGGGTTTACATTAGACGAAACGTTTTTTTTAGGCTGGCAGATGAAATAACCAACTTGAAAAACGAGCAAAATCACCATAGCGATAATCTGCATGTCGACGACCTGTTCAAGGCTGTCGTGGAAAAAAACGATTAAGAATATTTGGGTCAGCCCGAGCAACGCGGCGATGATGACCGGACGGAATTTCCCGATCGATAGAAAGTAATAGGCAAAGAGATTGGCAAGGGCAAATATTGAAGTGGCCAATGCATATTTCCAAAGAAGGGGCGCGATGGAGAGGTAGTTGCGTCCAAACAGCAACGTCACCACCAGTTTCGGGAAGCAAAGACTGCCCGCCACAATAACAACCGATATCATGAGAGTATGTGCCGCATATTTCAGTAAAACGGGTTTCGGATCGATTCCCTCTTTGTGCATCCGGATCACCTTGGGTAAGAACAGCATCACAAACATCCACGCGGCAAAATAGACGATCCTGCCGATTAAGGCCAGGGATGCGTATACCCCCGCCTGATCGTTTGGGAAATAGTGTTTTACCAGTAAAATATCGCTGTTGTTTATGAGTATCAGGGTGAGTTCATAGAACGCCGTAATCGCAAAGAAGCGCACGATAGGCCTGACGGCTACCGGTTGGACGACGCCCGTAGTACGCGCCCAAAATGTCGTGCGTTGAAACGGATACAGTCCGAATATAAAGGAAACGACCACGCCCGCAGCAATCGCTACCGAAGCAGAAACGTCTGGCAGCGCGAACATAAAAACGAAGGTCGCCACGACACGCGACAACATTTCGGCCTGATAGGTTATAGACAGGCGGTTCATATTTTGTTTTCCCTGATACAATCCCCGATTGATACTGATAATGAAATAGAGGGGAATGCCGAAACTGAAAATGTAGAACATGTCGCGGGTTTCGGTTTTGAAGGTTTCCTGAAGCCATCCTGAAAACAGCACGATCAGTAGGCCCACCACGACGCCCGAAACCACCGCCGCACGGGTTATGAGCTTAATGAAGGCGGTGAGTTTCGATTCGTCGTATAAAACCGTGTACTTTGACGTGACGATTTGGAACGTCATTCCCAGAAACGACAATACCAGGAGAAACGTGATTAATAGGGCCGCATCGGAAAAACCAGACGGCGACAGCAAGCGTCCCAGCGCCAGGTTGTAAAGATAATTGCCTGCATTGACCACTAACATAGAGGCCATAAAAAAATGGTCAGGCCTGATGCGTGTCGTAAATAGCGTACGCATATTGAAATAAAGGGGTTTGAATTAAAATAGGTGCCTGCGCAGCAGTTCCTCTCTCCACTCTTCCCACCTGACATATTTGGTGTTGGCAGCTTCTGCCTGTGCGGTTGTCAAAAAAGCTTCTTTCTCAAGGTGCATCGGCTCTTGGGCAATCGGAACAAAATGGGGCAGTGGGGAGTCGTCTTTTTCTATGATCTCATCTGGGAAGGCAGTCTCTGTTTTGGAATGCGTTCGCAAGGCGTCGAAATGGTGGTGTAAGGAAAGTACGTTCTGCGCGTTCAGGTCTCCTTTTATCTCATATACGCCGAAATTGTCGATGATTTGAAGTGCCATATGATGTGGTATTGAAAGGGTTGTTACTACTGTTCGTGGCAAAGATGTCCCTACTACCGCTTTTTGCCCCGTAGTTTTCGACGAATGCCCATTTGCTGTCGACGAAAAATGACGCTTTATGCCTAAGTTGCAGGCATTACCAATCTCCTTCGACGAATGAACCGATTCTTTGGCCTTACCTTCTTTTTGTTTGTTAACTTTTACTGTTATTCCCAAAATATGGAGGAAGGTTTTTCTTTATTGGAGGGAGGGGCGTTTTCAAAAGCGGAAACTTTTTTTGCGGATGTACTGCGGGATTATCCCAACAACAAAACGGCGCGGCTATGCTATGCCAGGGCAGTCGGACTCAACCACCAGGCGTCGAAAGGGCTCGCACTTTTTACCTTGTTGAAAAACGAGTACCCGGATGACCTGGAAATTAAACTGAATTATGCGGAAGCCCTGCTTTGGAACAACCAATTCGGGGAAGCGAAGGCGTATTACGGCCAACTGATTGCCGAACATCCCGATAATTTTGTTGCCAATCTGGGGTATGCAAATACCCTCTCCAACCTCAAAGAATACGCTGATGCGCTCAACTACATCAACAGGGCGATAGCGTTGGATCCGGAAAACAAGGGGGCAAAAGTATCGCGTAAGTATATCAAAATGGGATTTGCCAATGAAAAGGTAAAGGAGAAGGCGTATGGCGAAGCGGAGGCGTTCTATAATGAAATCCTATCTGATTTTGCTGGCGATTTGGAGACACTTTTGAATAAAGCCAACCTATACCTTATTGTCAAAGACGCCGTGAAAGGTAGGGAGGTCTATGGTTTACTGGCCAACGAACATCCTCTCAGGGCATTTATCGGATTGTCGTTGCTCGCGCACATAGAGGGAGATGATCCTGAGTCGCTGGAAATAGCCAATCGGGCGATGGCCTCTTTATCGGATACAACCGAGGAAAGTCTCATCAAACAAACACACGAACGATATGTGCAGGCCTTGATATGGAACAAGAGGTTCAAAGAGGCTGAGGCGAAAATAGCACAACTGAATACCCAATATGCAGGCGAAAACTGGTTGTTGGCGTTGTCAGCTACACTTTCCATATACAAAAGTGACTTTGCAGACAGCATACGCTTCTATCAGGCTATTTTAGACCAGGACGCCCGGTCGTTCGATGGTAATCTGGGAATTGCCAACGCATACTATGCCAATGGTGAAACCGAAAAGGCCTACGCAGCGGTATACAAAACCCTGTCGATTTTCGAAAAACAGAATGACGCCCTTCAGTTTTTAGGAAAGTTGAACCAAGGCTACACACCTTCTCTCGAAGAGAAAATCAACTATTCATTTGACAACGGTAACAACACCGCCTATTCATGGAAGTCGGTCATCACTATTCCCCTCTCGGTAAAATGGTCGGTCAACGCTTCCTATCAGTTGCGTAAAACAGGAAATAAGATAACAGATGCAAAAGCGGAATCGAATGATTTTTCAACGGGTTTTGGGTATCAGTTCCATCCAAAAGCCAGTTTCAATTTAGAGGTAGGCCTTACGTCGGCCAACACCAACAACAGAGGCTACACGGAGGGTCTGGTCAATGCGTATTTCAAGACAAAACCCTATAAGCTGCAAGACCTGGAAATAGGGTATAAAAGAGAATTACAAAACTTCAATACCGACCTGATTTCAAAGCAAATCGCGGCCAACAGCTATTACATCAATTACAACATCGGTACCAACCGCAACCTTGGGTGGTTTACGCAGTATTTCTATACGTCGCAAACCGACAACAACACCCGAAACCTGCTGTTCACCTCGTTGTATTATACGGTGTTGCCAAAGGCCGGGCTAAAAGCCGGATTGAACTACCAGTTTATCACCTTTAAGGATCAGCTACCAGCCGTCTATTTCAGTCCTGAAAAATTTAATGCCTATGAGATTTTTGTCGACCTGTTAAAAGACGAAAAGGCCGTGTCAGCAAAAAAACTATTCTATAACGTAAGCGGGGCTATTGGTTATCAGTATATTGAATCAAACGATGCACAATCGACCTATCGGTTCCAAATGCGGTTGGGCTACACATTTTCAGATCGCGTGGTCGCCCACCTTTACGGCGGAAAGAGCAGTATTGCGTCTGCTTCTGTAGCGGGATTTACCTACACAGAGATAGGGTTCCGGTTTAAATGGATGCTGTTTCGCCAGCCGGTTTTTAAAACGCCAAAGCAAGACTAAAAAAAAGGGACTGTCATTCGACAGCCCCCGTTCAATCCAGGTACTTCTTGGGGTTTAGTTTTTGAGTAGTTTGGTGGTGAATCTTTTGTTCTGATCGGTCGTAACTTCCAGAATGTAAAGTCCGGTGGATACCGCTTCGGTACCGATTGTCACTTCCCGACTGTCTACCTTTTTCGTTTCCGATACTACGGTTCGTCCCATTCGGTCTATGATGCGTACCGTCACTGAAGCCGCGGCCTCTGGCAGAACCACAGTCGTGGAAACGGTACACGGATTGGGATAGGTAAAAATAGACTTCGGAGACAAAAGGCCGTCTGTTACGCCCAAAGAGGTCGTATTTCCCAGTTTCATATTAGAGACGCCAATAGCGAAAGGCTGAAGCGTCGTATAGTTCCCGGAGGTGGAGAATACAAAACCTTTTAGGTTTTCCTGGTTAAAGGTCGTTCCGGAGGCACTTGCGAAATCGGATAGCGAAAGGGTTATATTGGTGTTTGCCTCATGCGGCGGTAGCGCGATCCGGAGCCGGTTATTCCAGTCAGAAAGTCCTTCCGTAACCAAAACCACTTCAACCGGCAAGGTATTTTGTAAAGAAAAACGAACCGAGCTATACGCGGCAGCATCAAATGTCAATTCCCCAGGCAGCAGGTTGCGGAAAATGTTTACGGTTCCGTAAATGTCGCCCGTCACGGTTACATTTCGTTCTACTTTGTATTCGTCTGATCCCACCACAGTGGCATCGTTCGAAATCCCGAAGTTGCTGATCGTATTTTCCGATGCAGCATAATCCAGTCCCCACGGACCATCCGCCAGATACAATGCATCCGATTGCATCGACGTATTACCCTGTATCGCCAGTCCGATATCGAATAGAGCGCCTGTATCAACAGTGAGCGTCTCCTCAAAATTCCCCGTCAGTGGCAGCACCTGATTTACGGGTTCCAGCGAAGCGAGTTCGGTTTGTTTCTTGTTAGCGGTGAACGACAGTTGTGACGCCCCCGACTTATTGATAATGTTCAAATGCAACGCGCCGTTTCGGTAGTACCCGCTCTTTACAAAGACCGACGGTATACGGTCAGCTACGGTATCTTCTGTAAAAGTGCCCAGGTTCTGAAACTGTGTCAGGATGTAGTTCGTGATGCTGCACACCTGGCCCATTGACGCGCCCCAGATCTGAAAATTGCTATAATCGCCACTCGGGTATTGGGTTAGGTTCCAGTAGCTGTGTAATTTATTTTCATCGGATAACTGTTGTACGGAAAACTGCACCGCAAACTCGATGGCACCATTGGCCCGTTTTATTTTTACCATGACGATTTCGTATCCGTTCAACTTGATCGTCCTGATGTCTTCAAGGCTTGAGTTATTCAATCGGTCACAAATGGCTTTAGAATGCCCGTAAATACCGTCGGAGGTTTGTGTAACTAAAACGGCGGCCACCCTGGCGTCTCCCTGGTAATAATCTACAGAGTAAACCTGTAAGGCGTTTGTGATATCTACCAAGTCGGTCGGGCTCGACACAAACGTGGTTTCCGTTCCGTACATTCCCGTTTGGGGCAATAGCGCAGAAAAGTTAACAGAACTGCCGCTCCTGAATTGCGCTGCAGTAGGGCGGTTGAACGCGGTTTGCTTCGCTTTAGTGTCGGCAAAACTATTGGTCTTGATTCTATTGAAATTGCGTTTGGCGATCAGGGTTGCCAAATCGCCTTTGCTTTCCAGGCCTCCGTTGTTCGCCGAACTTACGTCGGTTGCCGAACTTACATCGGCCGTATTGGTGATACGCATGGCTTCGTAAGGATTGGAGGTTACATAGAAAATGGCGTCATTGAAATCATTGTCGCAGCCGCCGTTGTCCCTGCGGATGTCCTCAAAACCTAAGATAATCCTTTGGTTATCGGGGTCGTTCAACAGTACATTGTGTTGCCGCAGGTTGGGATCGGCCTCTGGATTGAAATCCGGATTCGAGAACAGACGCCACGAACCATTCGTCACGGAACCATTCCAGCCATTCGCCAACAAAACCCATCCGATTCCGGTTCCGGCCGGGAACGTTCCGATTTTGACCTTGTTTCCGGCTACCAGTGAGCCACCGCTTCCCAAGGCGGAAACATTCGGGAAAACAATGGTGATGTTACTGGCTGTCGGCGCAGTGGTAGGAGGGTTGTTCAGGTCATACGTATAAAAACCAAGCACGTTTTTATAACCGGCTCCTTCCTTTACAAAGGTAACCCACACGTCGGCCATACTGTCAAGAATAACATCCGTGTCGTATCCGGAAGAAATGTACTGAGGATTGTACGTCGGCACCGGATAACTCTCCGGTAGTGAATTGTTCACCAGTGTCATGGTCGACGACGTGATGACGTCACTTTCAACCAGATAGAGGGGCGTTCCGTCGGCGGTGTAACTGCCGAGAAATTGATAACCCTGTCCGTAAAAAACCGAACCGGTTAAGATCGTAAGGTAAAATAATAGTCGTTTCATAATTAGGATTTAACTATGAACAAAACTAAAAGCAACACGCATGGGCAAAGAAAACTTTAGCCACACAGTGAAGAAGTGTAGACGAACAGAAAAAAAGTAGGGATGAATAATCAGAGCAGGTTCAACCGTTTCATCAATTCGGGTCGGTTGGAACGACTCACCGGAATGACTTCTTTGGCAATCAACACGCTATTGTCTTCTATGTCAATGATTTTCTTTGTGTTGATGATAAACGAGCGGTGGACTTTCAGGAACAGGTCTTTGGGCAGCTTATCCTCGATTTTTTTAAGGGTGGAATGCACAATGTAGTTTTTGCCTTCGGTCTTAATGTGGATGTAATCCCCTTTGGCCTCAACCAGGTTCACCACGGCAAACTCAATCTTTATCAGCCTTCTGTCGATGTTGACGTAGAATTCGTTGACCGAGTCCTGGGGTTCTGTGTTTTTTGGATCCGGTTTTGCCCCGCCGGACGGTATTGTCGTATTCGTCGCTTTCTGGATGGCTTTCTGGAATCGGTCCTCGGTAATGGGTTTTATCAGATAGTCAACGATACATTCATATTCAAAAGCTTCAATAGCAAAGTTCTTGTCATACGTGATCAGGATGACCTTGGGCGGGTTTTTGATCGTTTGTATAAAATCGAAACCGGTGAAGTCGGGCATGTGGATGTCGAGGAAAATCAAATCGACCTGATGGTGGTTCAGATATTTGATAGCTTGCATGGCATTCGAAAACGACTGGTCCAAATGCAGTTGGGGATGTTTTTCAATCAATTGCCCGATAATGGCTCTTGCCAGTTCTTCGTCGTCAATAACTATACAATTCATATCGTAGGTCAAAATTATAGTTCCCGTACAAACCGCTGCATCGTATCCAACACCATCTCAAAGTCGGATTGCAACGTAGTATGCGCGTTTTTTAAGTTTTCTTCAAATTGATCGGCCATTTCATACCCTTTTTCAAGCCCCAGTATCGAAATTTTATGTTTCAGTTTGTGAACGCATTGCGCGGCTTCCAACATATCGCGATTCCTGAGCAAGTCCCGATACAGGGCGATTTCCTCGGGTAGCTCGCGCTTCAGTATGGCGATCATCCTGGTCTTAAACCCCAGGTCATCACCCGACAGCCGGTCAATATATTCGTTATTGGGTTGCTCCATTGGTCTGCAAGGGAATAAAAAAGCGGTTTCCTCGGCTGCCTGGGTTTCCAGTCACATTCAACACGTTAAATATCGCTAATTTTCCTTATGATCGAAAGCAGTGGGGCAACAAGATTGCCAGATCGAGATAGGGGGGAGTGGTCCTGGGCATCCCGCGAACGCGTAATCTGCCGCCCTAGGTTTGCGGTTCACCTGCGTTTGAGGGCGCTTATTTGCTCAGTTTGATATAGAACGTGGCGCCCTGACCGATCTCACTTTCAACCCATATTTCCCCCTGATAGAGGTCAACTATTTTTTTTACGATCGAAAGTCCCAGCCCGGTCGATTGTTCGCTTGATCCAAACGACTGGAAGATTTTGAAGATTTTTTTCTTGTTTTCCTTCCGAATTCCGGGTCCGTTATCCCTAACTGAGAACAGATAGTGCGCAGGCAACGATTGGCACTCTACTTCCACAATACCGGCGGGTTTGTCGCTATAGTTCACCGCATTGCTGATGATATTCTGGAACAACTGCTGGATTCGGAAACGGTCGGCCTTGATGACAGGTAAATTCGTTTTGATCGAAACGGAAATGTGCGACGGAATATGGATGATGTTGATAATATTCTGGATAATCTCCTGCGTGTTGACATTCTCCCGTGTCACCCTCGCTTTGTCGATTTTAGCGTACGTCAGGATTCCCTCAATCAGGTGATCCATCTTCTCGACCTTATTCTCCATCATGTTGAGATACGCCAGGGTTTGCTGGCTAAACTCCTTCGCGTTGTCTTCTTTGATCCAGGTTACGAGAGAGTGGATACTTCGTAAGGGCGACTTTAGGTCGTGGGAAACGATCGCGGCGTAATCTTCCAGTTCCTTGTTGCTCTTCGCCAGGCTGTCTACCAAGAACTCACGTTGTTGCTCAAATTCCTTCTTTCGGGTAATGTTCTCTTCAATGGCAAAGAACTTGACGATTTCATTTCGCTTGTTGTGCAGGGCCTGTCCTCGTATACTGACCCAATATTTCTCACCGTTTTTAGAGTAGTTCACAATTTCGCAGTTGAACGGTAGCCCTTTCCGGATCTGCTCTTTCAGATACAAAACGGTCGCCGGGTCGGTTTCGGGTCCCTGTAACAATTGCCCGGGTTTCCAACCGATGAGTTCTTCCATAGAAAAACCAGACATCTCGAGGAAACTCTCATTAGCCCATTCAATAGTGCCGTCCCGGTCGGTGATGACAACGGGATTAATGTTCTTTTCGGCGATAAGCGACAATATCAACAGTTCTTCTTCCTGGGCTTTCTGTTCGGTGATGTCGAGATGGATGCCGATCGATCCAATGATGTTGCCGTTGCGATCATAGTTGGGTGCGCCGCTAATCAGCCAATGTCGCTTTTCGCCCGTTTTGGTAACGACTTTCATCTCATACGAATCTGAGACGCCCTTTTGACGTTTTTCGCGCTTTCTGGTGATAATCTGTTGGCTTTCAGAAGGAATCAGTAATTCGGTTGCTTTCTGCCCCCGTAGTTCTTCTGCCGAGTAACCGCTGATTTCACTGAAACTGTTGTTTGACAACGTAATCACGTCGTCGAGGTCCACTTCCAGCATTCCCAGGTTCATGTTGGTGATGATGCTTTGGTATTTCCGCTTTTCCAACTCGAGGTTTTCGTCATACCGTTTTTTGAGCGACACGTCCTCCAGCATGGTGAAATACTGTTTCACTTTTCTGTTTGCATCAAAAATAGGCTGGCCTTTGGCGCGCGACCAAAAATGACTTCCATCTTTCCTGCCGTGGATGATGTCGACTTCAAACGGCACGCCATTTTGGAAGGCTTCGACCGTTTTCCGGAGGGCTTCCGGGTCGGTGTGTTCGCATCTTCCTATTTCTGTCAATGTCTTACCGATGATCGACGCTTTGCTGTGCCCCGTCAATTCTGTGTAGGCGTCGTTGCACCAGAAGATGATGCCGTCGGGATGGGTAAACACAATCCCGTTTTCATTGGAACTGGCCACCATCGACAGTCGCTCCAGTTCGTCCCGGTCTTTTTTCTGTTCGGTGATATCGCGCCCGTAGATATTGATGTATCCTTCGTCCTTAAGGCTCTTACATACAAATGAATAATCCCGTGAGTCTGATTGTGCTTCCAGGATATACCGTTCCTGGTCGATGTCTATCAGTCCGCCTATTTTTTTGAAAAAGGCTTCGTCGTCATACACCACGTCTTCAAAAACAAAGGACGAAAGTTTTTCACCGGCAGGATTTCGCTTTAGCAAATTGCCTTCAAAATCAATGCGTATCAGCGGATCCGGATTTTGTGTCGGAAATAGGGCGATGTCGTGAATTTCTTTGTTGGCATTCTTCAGTTCAATCCGTTGCCTGTTGATCGTGATAAGCGTTTCCTTTAGCTCGGCAGCAGAAATTTCCTGGTTTTTTAACACATGGAGCAAGTCCAGCAACGGGTCATGTATAGCAAAATCATTGATGGTCAGGCTCTTGTCTACCACCTCATTCATAGAATTGAACCAAGGCGAACCCACAAACAACAGTTGTCCGTCAAGCAGTTCAAACTGGCCCCGCAGCGACACGCCGTCGAGTTTGGCTTCAACAAGCACCAGTTGTCCGCTGAACCCACATAACTCCTCAAAAGAATGCGTTTCAGCGTGTGGTCGTTTTAAGGCGAAAAAATCGCGGAAGTAACCCTGTTTATGAAGATTCGGGCAGATTTTTGCGACACTCTTCCCAAAACCAACAATCTGAAAGTTGGAGTCGATTAGAATAAAATACGGGAATAGCTTATTGAACGATTCCTCCTCGAATTTAAATTCTATCCCCGCCATCTTACCAGCTTATTTTGAATATTTCATGGGAACTTCCCTCGTCACGGGTTTGCATAAGTTCAATGTCGACCGGTGTGGCATACATTTTACCAAGCCCCTGTATGAGTCCTCTCACGAATTCCTGCAATCCCTCTCGCTTTGAAAAGTAATGCAGGTGGATGCTGTTTTCGGTCACGTCACTCACTTTAAACTCGGGCGGCGTCAGTTTCGGATAAATCAGCATTACCCGATTGTGGAAGTTGGGTAGGTTCTGCAGGAACTCTTTAAGGTTATTTCCCCCTGATTGCATCAATCCCGCGTATTTCTCGGTAGTGGTCTTGATGACCCACCATTCGCCAAACGCGGTAAGCACCGCTCCGACGGGCATTTCCATTTCTTCCGAAACCGCAAAGGCGAGTTGAAAGGTCACATCATCATCATACGGTTCACTGCTGATGAAAAAGTCGATGTCAATACCGCTTCGTTCCTTGATCGCTTCCCATTTTTCCATGCCGAAGTTCGTAATGACGAGGTCTTCAATGGCTTTGTTTACAATTCCATACATCGCGTTATCATTGAGAAATTACTTCGTTTATGCTCCAATAATCAAGCGTTCTGCGGATGCGATCCACATAATCTTCATACTTCAGTGGTTTCACCACATAGCCGGCAATCCCAATTTTATAACACTCCAGCACATCCTTATGGTAGTTCGAAGTCGTCAGCACAATAGCCGGAATGTATTTCACATAGTCGTCGGCCTTTAAAATCCTCAGGAACTCGATGCCCGTGATCCGCGGCATGTTCAAATCGAGTATGATAATATCAGGAATGATTTCTTTCTCTTTAAGCACAGCTAAGGCTTCTTCACCGTTATGGGCTTCAATGAGCTTGTGGTTTACATTGAGGGAGGCCAGCACGCGGTTGAACTTCATTACTTCAATGGCATCGTCTTCGATTAACAATATGTTGAGGGGGCTTGGCATCTTTAATAGGTATAAGTATCCGAAGATAATGATAGTTATTAATTCGCTCCGACGAACGTTACGTTCGATAAGCATTGCCTAAGTGTCGACGAATGGAAGAAAAGTGTCGACGGACGGGGTGAGGGTTGGCAGTTGATAGTTGACAGTTGAGGGTTGACAGTTGACGGTTTACAGTTGACGGTTGCTAGTTTCATAGTCTCCAACGGAGTGACATCCATTTTGGTAAGGTTTGGATGACATAGCGTTCTTGTGATCGACGGACAAAGCACGTAACATGCTGTTCTAACGTCAAACTTTAACAATTAGTGCGGATTTCCCGTAACGCAATGTCACGGGCATTTCGTAAGGGACGCATCCGCCCCTCCCCAAATGCAAAATACGTTTTCCCGACGACACCATTTTACGGGAAAACCGCGTATTTTGTTAAGAATTTTGAGTGTTGAGTTAGGGTTTGTACGGACTCAACGTTGGGAGGGAATTATCAATTATCAATTATCAATTAACAATTGATAATTGATAATTAGCATAGACGTTTAACAGCTCATTGTTCACTGTTCATCGTACATCGTTCATCGTTCATTGCTCCAGCACCACCTTTTGCGACTGAACGCCACTTGCCGACATCACCCTCAAAACATAAACGCCCTTAGAGAAGCCATTCATATCAACGCTCGCAGATGTGCCGTTCAGCGTGCGACGCGTTAATAGCCTACCCCGCACGTCAAATACTTCCAGAGATGATAACTCAGAAGGGGATTCTATGTGGAAAACGTCTTTCGAAGGGTTGGGCCAAATGCGTAGCGACCCACCGTTTACATCCGTAATGCCCAACGTTTGGAAGGTCGTGGTCGCGGTGTTGGTGATGACAGGGAAATTATAATCAAAATAAATCCCGGCGTTCTGAGCCACCGAATTGCCCGTAACCAAAGTGTTTTTTGTTTTGATTTTAAAGGCTACGTTGCCCTTTTCACCCGCGCCCAACTGGATGTTTTCAAAGATAAACTCCACCTTGTCGTTTGTAAGCTGCAGCCTCATCGCATGCGACGCATAGAGAATCTGCAGGCTCGAAATATCAAATTTCGTCAGGTCAATCACGTCTTTCACTACGATGTTTTGCGCCGCTGCCGTGCCGGTATTTTCAAAATTGATGTTGTAGTGCAGGTAGTCGCCGATTTTCGCCGGACTCACATAATCGCCTTCCAGGCAGGTGATGTCATTCGGGTCAAACGAGCCGACCACGGTTTGGTTCAACGCAAACAGGTTGTCGTCGGCCGTTTCGTCAACGTCCTGCGGTGCGATGCTTGCCGAAAAAGGCAGTTGGTCGCCCAAATTCACCGGATTGGGATCGGTTGGCGCATTGACGTGCATCGTGACCAATATACTGCGGGTCTCAAACGGCATCAGGTTGTCATAGCTCCAATGCAAGGTCCCGGCACTTTGCATACTCGGCGAAATGTTGGCCGACAGGAAGTCCATGCGCGTCTCGTCGAATGTGAACGTAATGCCATCCGCTAAAGTCATTACCTGATTGCCCTTGTTTCGGTAGGTGAGCAGGTACTTGGTTGAAAATCCGGGCATAGCCGGTGTGATTGGCACTAAGACGGTTTCCAGGTCATAATGGGTGCCGTTGGCGGTAATGCAGAAATCCTGTGCGCTGGTGGTATTGGCCGCGATAAAGGGAATGGTGACTGTGGGCGGAGATACCGTAAAAAACTCCGGATGCTCGACGGCGGCCGAAATGCCATAAGCGCCCGGACTCCCGAAAAACGCGTACGCTCCGTCGAATCCTGTCGACGTCGAAAAGGGTGTGGTGAAGTCGGTGATAGTCAGTCGCACGTTTGCCTGTGCTGGGTCGCTTGCATCACAGCCATTGTTGTCGGCATCAAAGGTAACCGTACCGGTGATCGTGCCAAAGTCGCCTCCCGGCGTGAAGCTGCAATACGAGTTCACTTCGCAGCCCGTAATACCGGCATTGGCGAGGTTGGTGTTGAGGGCGTAAAACTCGTTCGGATCGGCACAGATATACTGTAGGTTGTCGTCTCCGACAAGCGTTGTGGCACAGTAGGTACCATTTTTTATGAAGATCGATTGCAACTGCGGGTTGAACGAGCACACGAGGTTGGAAATCCAGTGGCTGTTACTGACATCAATCGTCGTCAACTGGTTGAACGGACAAGCCAGATACATAATGGTGTAGGGCATGTGCACATACGTCAGCAGGTTGCTCGAACAATCTACCCACTCGAGGGTTTCCATTGACGTAAGGTCCAGTGTGGTGATCGCATTGTTATAACATTCGAGCCATTTTAGAGAGTTGAAATACTGTATGCCTTCCAGGCTCGAGATGGTCGAATTCACCACGTAGAGTTTATACACCTGATTGGCTTCTGATTGCTGGATTTCACCGTCCTGGTTGACGTCGATCGTCATGTAATTCCCGTTGACGTTTTTGGCGATCATATTTCCGGGTGCCGCCGACACGAGTTTTGTCTTGAACACCGCATCGGGGATGTTGATGATTTGTCCGTAGGTTGTGATAGCGAAAAAAAGCAGGAGGCAGGCGAGATGTTTCATTTTGTTTTGGGTTAGAGAGAGAGTGTCGTCCCGTACCCATGCCTTCCTAAGACCTGAACACCGCCAACATCGCCGACAAATATAGGTCATTTCCAATGCCTTGTGGCTTTTTTTTGAAAGAAAACCCTGTTGTTTTTGGGTTTTGGGAGGGGTGTTATATAAAAGCAGGCCCCACGACCTGCAGGTCTCTCATTTGTATTTCGCGAGCAATTCGGATGCCGTTTTAAAGTTTCCATTTTGGAAATCGTTTTCAGACTGATCAATCCTACGATTGAAATCATCCATAGAAAGGGGTTTCGGCTTTACGGAACCTTCCTTTTTCAAAAGCGTTTCGAAACGAGACAGCACTTCCTCACTTTGGATTTTGAGAAATTCCTGGATGAATGCTATTTTGCGGGTTTGAATGTCCATAGCGTTTGCGTTTCTACAAAGTTATTAAAACGGCAGCACCGACGCGTTTTTGTAGACGACGATTTTTCGACCGCTTTTACCCAACGGTTTGGTAGCGAGGGGCCGGTGCCATTTGAGGTTAAAACGGCACGAGCGAGACGCTCGCACCAGCGGGGGATGAGGCCGCCGCTTTCGTTTGGGCAATTTAGGAATTTCCCTAACAATTTGTTACTCCCACCAATTCCGCTTCGGCTTTACCCACCAGCCATATTGTCGGTACGTTTCCGAAACATGGAATTCGCCCGCGCCATCGTCAAAATCGCAGTAAGAATTAGGAACCCGATAATCACCCCAGTTGCATTGGATGGATGTTCCTCCTTTGGGAGCCACCCAGAAGCCGACGTATGCATTGTTGAAATAGCCATCATCGTCCAGATCGAGGTCGTCATATACGACGGCTTGGTCTTCATTTTGGTAAAATCGGATTTTGTAGGTACCCGACAGCTTTTTGGGTTTCGTATCGTCATCGCTTTTGACAAAAAGGAAAGACGCGATCCCGAGAAATCGACTTTTGGCCGTTCCGGGATAGGATTGTGATGATTGCTCCGCGACTTTACATATCTTCTCGAAACGGATCACACCCATGAAACTGCTCACCTTTCCCTCTGCCTGCCATTTACCCCGCACGTTATAGGTGCTGCCATCCTTTCGTCCTATCCATAAAAATTTGATTAAAAAGCGACTGTGGTTATCTCCGGATGCGCCCACCCTCATGCTATCGTCAGACAAAATAAGCGCAGAGAAATCGGCCTGCCTAAACTGTTTCAACCTATTAGGCCCTTCCAATTGTTCGCCCAACAGTATGTCCGTATGGCAAAGAGATTGGCCATGGCCCAATAGGGTGGAAGCGAGAAATAGTAGGAGGGGAGTAAGGTTTTTCATTGTGGATTTGAGAGAAGTATGGTTGGCAGTGGCATTGGAAGTTGAAGAGGTACGAGCGAGACGCTCGCACCAGCGGGGGAAGTTATGCCTGGTCGGGGTGACTATCTTTTAGTTTTCGGAGTTCCTCTAAATCGGATATATCTTTCGGGCGCGAATCAGTTTCTTTTGTTTTAATCAAATCGTCCAAAGATAAAATCCTGAATTCGACATAGTCGATAATAGATTTACTTGATTTGATTTGAGAATCCGCAAATGAACCCAGACCTTTTATTTCTGGTAAAAAATCGATTTTAAACTCTTCAAAATCAAACTTTAAAAAAGACTTTTTAGGATTTGGACTCGACTCTTTTTCTAACCGACTTACATCTTTCCCCAATGATTTCATTGCTTTTAGGATACGGAAGTAGTTGTCGTAACTGGGATTAAACCAAAAGTCAAAGTCATGTTTTTCGGTTGGAATTCCGTAGTTGTCTAAGGTCATTCGATAAAACCCGTGGAAACCCGACGCAGTTCCTCCCACTATAATGAACTCAACATCACAGGCATTCAATGCCCTACAAACGTCTAAGATATGTTTTGTAAAGTCGCTATACATATACTTCTAGCTCGTAGGAGTTTCTACCTTTTGAGCATTTCGTCTTAACAGCGCTATGAATTCTTCCGCCATTTCCGGATGGTTTTCCGATGACATAGACTTCTGACTTTCCGATTTCTTGAGGTCTTCAAACCTCTCAAATTTTTCTACATCTTTCATAGTGTCCTAAATTTAAACGATTTCTGTAAACGTTTACGACTCCGTCGCGGTAGTGCAAGGAATTGGAACTGTGTGTTCTATGCTAAGGTGAAAAGTACAAAAAAGAACGATTCGTTCAATCAACGAAACACGGGTATCTGGGCGAGCGGGTTTTTTAAAAATGGTACGAGCGAGACGTTCGCACCAGCGGGGGATTGTCTCGAATAATTTTTACTCTTATTTGTTTCCTTTTGCTCTATTGTGTGTCTTGCATAATAGTTGGCAATTTTTCGTGTCTGTCGCACCGCCTTTGCTCCAAGCTGTTACGTGGTCTGCATCCATTTCCGCAGGTTTCCAAATTTTTGTTTTGTTTGAGTCGTGTCCTACAGCACATAATGGGCAATTAGAAATAGCCTTTCTCTCCGCCTCTGCTGTCTGAATCGCGTAAACAGATTTTTTTGTTGCTTCGTCAAAAACCCGAACTTCTAAAAGTTTTGTGTCTGTCAAACCACCAAGTATATACTCAAAAATCCCTTTTCTAGTCTTTACGTATGGGTCTGCGTATAGTTCTTTCACTTGATCAGAAACCTTTTTAGGACTGTATGGCTGACTTACGTAGGTTTCATAAAGTCGTCCCCATTCGAGTCCACGCATTTCACTTTCAACGTCAATAAATACAGTTGAAACCCAATCAATAACACTTGTGAAATATCTTTTTAATTCATTAATGTTTTCATCCTTTCGGTGAAAAGCCATGTAGTCTTCTATTTTCCCCTTGCTAACCCAATCAAGAGCACATTCTAATATCTCTTGCCGATTTGCGCTACCTGATACATAAGAACTCCATTTTTGAAGATTTGCATTTTGACTGTTACTGAACTCTGCCTTTGCCAAAGTAACAAAAGGGCCTGAATAAATGGCATTGTTCAATTCTTGATTTGTCAAAGGAACGCCAGCAATATTTATAGTTTTAAACCAAGCTTTAATTTCAGGTTCTTCACCTTCGCATTCGTAAATAGTCAGCTCGGTGTTTAAAATTTTTGATTGAAGTTCAGGAGCAAGGCTCTCAAAATATTGCTCCATACCATCAACCTTAATTGCAAACTTGTTTGTTACGAAACGACCAAAACTTGTAATTCGTTGTTGACCGTCCAAGACTTCGAATTTATTTTCGTTAATCTTTACAAAGTAAATTAATCCTAATGGATAATCTTTCAACATTGAATCAATTACGGCAACATCTCTTTTGCCATCAGCATAAATATAATTTCGCTGATATTCGGGTTGAATAGTTAATTTTCCTGATAAGCCGAATAGACCTTTCCCTTCTAGTTGATTATAAACAAATCCTTCGCAAATGTCTCTAACCGTTATGTCTGTTCTAAGTGTGGTTCTCATTTTTCCGCCTTAATGAATTTAATTAGAATTCGAGTGTAAATTCTTTTATATGTTCCATCACCATTAGCTGTGTAAAAGCTAGGTCCGCCTTGTGCATATGTCCCTTTTTCTGCAATCTCAGAAATTGGAATCCCGTGAGTAAGATTAGAACCGATGATTTCAAATTGTTCGGGACAGTATTTATCTAAGAATGAAATAGGAACTCCCATTTCCCCATCAAAGTCGCCCGGAATTGCATCGGCAAATGGAATTTCTAAAGCATCATAGTTAACATACTTGTCATACGATAATTTGCCTTTAATTTCCTTGTGTTTACTGAATTTCAAATTGTCCGCCATTGTCATTAACGGCATTGGTTGATGACGTCTGCCGTGGTCAATATTTGTGAACCAACAAACACCCGGTACACGGTTAACTTTTTCCCCATTTCGTTCTCTTTCGAATTTGTATGTTTCTGCATAAACGAAATCTATTGGCACCTTAAAATACATACCAGTATTAAAATTGGTTGCACCAAGCCAAACTTTATTGTCTTTTATGTGTGGAAATATTTCTTTATATGTAATTGCATTAATGTTCCCAATAACTAAAAATTGTTTTTTAGCCTCCATAATCCAAGCTGCAAAGTCACGGAACAGTGAAAACGGTGGATTTGTTACTATTATGTCTGCTTCGTCTCTTAGTTTTTCTATTTCCTTGCTTTTAAAGTCACCGTCACCCTTTAAGTATGTCCATTCAATATCTTTATAATCTTTTTTGCCGTCCTTATTTAACGTGAGTTCGATATAACTACAAAGGCAAATACAATTGTTTAGTATCAACGAAGTTGATTTTCAGGGATGGCTTTTTGTCGTTGAAGTTGTAGGCAATCAATGCTGCGAATAGGTT
>JAIXYI010000018.1 GCA_027490305.1 Flavobacteriaceae bacterium | reverse complement strand
GTGAGCCATGCAAAAAGGTAGCGGAAGCCGATAATCGACACCACGGCGATCCAATTAAAAAGGAAGGCCAGCAACAGCGTGGCGAGGATGACGAACAGGAATTGCGACACGAAGAAGAGACCGAGAAACACACGATCTTTCATCTTATAATGACCGGCGGTTGCCACGTGACGGCGTTTCTGCGTAAACCACTCCTTGAACGACGTTTTCGGTTTTGAGTAGGTGATGCTTTCCGTGGTATAGCAAATCGTCGTGTTCTTTTTATTGGCTACCTGGTTGATGAAAAGATCGTCGTCACCCGAACGGATTTTCAGGTGGTCGCGGAAACCGTCTACTTTGAAGAACTCCTCTTTTTTGTACGCCATGTTACGGCCGACGCCCATATAGGGGTTGCCTGCTTTGGCATAGGAGAAATATTGGACCGCCGTCAAAAGCGTCTCGTAGCGGATGAGTTTATTGAGAAACGAATTCGGGATTTTTTCATACGCGCCATAGCCCAACACAATGGTTTTCTGCGCCGAGAAATGCGAGGTCATCTCGGTGATCCAGTTTTTGGAGGAAGGATAGCAATCGGCGTCGGTAAACAGGAGATAGTCTTTTGAAGCGGCTTTTATACCGAGTGTGAGGGCGAACTTCTTGTTGCCCCAGAAGGCTTCGTTATTGGCCACTTTTACCAACCGGATGTTTCGGTACTGGCGTTCGAATTCTTCAAAAACCTCGAGTGTTTCGTCGGAAGAAGCGTCGTCGATGAGCACGATTTCAAAATCGGGGTATTCCTGCTCGGCCAATAGTGGGATAAAGCGTCGGACGTTTTCCTCTTCGTTCTTGGCACAAACGATGACAGAAACGGGTATGCGCTTTGGGGTTTGCTTTTTCGCTTTGTAATACGCGAATTTCCCAAATACCACCACGTAGTACAGGAACTGAAGGAAGGTAACGGCAACGAAAATCCAGAAAACGATGTCCAGCATAAAACCCTTGCATTTTTCGGTGGTGCAAAGGTACGCAGTTATGACAGAATCGAAAAATTGCGTTCCGCTAATTTCGCCCTTGTCGAAAGATTGCAACGCTTTGGGTGCAAAACGTAACACCGTGACGGGTGTCGGTAGCTCCCTTGCTGAAAAAAAAAAAGATGAAAACGATTCTGGTAGCCGCGTTTCTATGGTTCTCGTTACTGGCGTTTGGACAAACCACCCAACCGGTGGATTTCGATGCCATCCCACCGACCAAAGACCCTGATCCGCAGGTGCAGCCGCCGAAAACACGGGATTGATTATTGTACGGTAATCCGGTAGGTATTTTCGTCGGAATCGTCGTTGAGGCATTTGAAGTCGATGCCTACGTAGTCGACATACACCCGGATACTGAAATCATACACTCCGCTGCGTTGCGGATAGCCGCGAAGCACGACCTGACGGTGTTCGTATGTAATGGTGAGCCCCGGAGGCACATCGCCATATACATCAAACGAATAGTCGTACTCTTCGTCGTCGGCGGTGTCGTTGACGACTTCCGCTTCGTAGGTAATCGTCGCGTAGGCATCTCTTGTGAGAACCTGCGCGGGTTTGTCCTGCATGTCGGCACGGCGGTTGACGAGTCCGCATTCAAGCGCGTCATCGCATCCGCATAAGACCAGAAAAACGAAGGGTAAAAGTAGTTTCCTCATGGATTTTGATTGATGTGGGTAAGACTGAAAATCGGCGGAAATGTTACAGTTATCCCAAAGCAGTCGTACCGCGCGAGCACATCAATACGTTTTCCTACTGAGGCGCCGCATTGGCCGCTTTGTAGATAGCAACGCACTCAACGCCTTTTTCGGTGGCGGCCGCGCGGAACATGCCTGTCGTGTTCATGTCCATCACGATATGTCCTTTGTTATCAACGGCAATGATGCCGCCACGTCCTTTGAGGGCGGTGATTTTAGAAATCGTCCGGGAGACGGCGGTCTTCAGTTTGACACCCCGGTTTTCGATGAGCGAGGATACGTTGTGGGCGGCCACCACGCGGATGAAGTCTTCGCCATGGCCCGTACACGAAACGGCGCACGTGGCATTGTTGGCGTAGGTGCCGGATCCTATGAGCGGAGAATCGCCGATCCGGTTGTATTGTTTGTTGACAATCCCGCCTGTTGAGGTACCGGCGGCGAGGTTCCCATACCGGTCCATCACCACACAGCCCACAGTTCCGTATTTGTCGATCGAACTGTTGAACGAATCGATGGCGCCACTAGAGCTGTCGTTGTCGAGTTTGACTTTTTTCGAATCGCGTATTTTCAGGAACTCGTCCCAACGGGGTTGGTAGAAAAAATAGGAGGTATCGACGATTTCGATGTCGTTTTCCTTCGCGAAGGCCTCCGCGCCTGTGCCCGACAGGAATATAAATTTCGACTTCCGCATGATGGCTTTGGCGGCACTGATAGGATTCCGTATCGTGCGGACATTGGTCAATGCACCGGCATCAAGTGTTTTGCCGTCCATGATGGCCGCGTCCATTTCATTGTGGCCTTCGTGTGAGAAGACCGACCCTTTGCCGGCATTGAAAAGCGGTGAGTCTTCGAGGATTTTGATCACTTCTTCCACCACGTCAACGGCCTGAGCCCCTTCTGATAAGAGTTTCCGGCCTTTGTCGAGTGCTTCCCGCAGCTTGTCCTGATAGGCGGCTTCTTGTTCCGGCGTAAGCCCTCTTTTCGCGATATTGCCCGCTCCGCCGTGGAGGGCTATAGAGAAACGTTCATTCATTTTAGGAGCCGATTCAGTCGCTTTATTGGGCACCGTCCGGCACGCGGCGAGTCCGATGACCAGTACGAATAAGAGTAGGTTGCGCATACGCTGCCGGGTTACGGAATAGCGAAACAAGGTACGCGTTTTCTGGGAATCCTTACACATGATCCTTGTTTTTGAGGCTGATTTCCAAATCATAGTCGAGTCCGCCTTCCTGTGCACGGCCGACAATTAGAATGGTGTGTTTTTTTCGGTATTGGTGAAGGACGGTGGTTATCCGCTGCACGATGGTGTCGTCGAGGCCTTCAAACGGTTCGTCGAGCATGATGATTTTTTTGTTGGTAAGGAAGGCCCGCGCCAGAAGGAGTATTTTCCGTTGGCTATACGAGATGTTTCGGCCGCTCTCTTTGATGGGACTATCCAGGATGGTGTCAGTTGCGTCTTCCGCACAGTATCCCAACGCTTTTAACATCGCCAGCGCCGGCGCTCGTTTTTCGGGTTTTCGGCTGTAGGAGACTGCTTCGAAGACCGTTTTACCAATCAACGGAAATTCGTCGGAGGCGATGGTAACCCGCTTGCGCAGCAGGAACGTATCGCACTCTGAAGTAGGAGTTTTACCGATGGAAATAGTTCCTGATGTCGGATCGTATAAACCGCTTATCAGTTTCAGTAGGGTACTTTTTCCGGATTGGTTCGGACCTGTGATCAGCGCCAGGGATGAGGCAGGTAGTTCAAATGACAGGTCGCGGAATACGTACTGCTCGCCCTCAAAGGCGAATGACACACCTGAAAACGTAATGTGGCCAGAATTGTCCGGAGCCTGTTTGCTTCCGGTTTCGTTTTCCTGTCGGGTGTTGTAGACGCGGAGGAGTTTCGTAAAGGAAATATCGCCGGCCTGCCAGATAAAGTTGACGCCCAGAATCCGTTTCATCACGGGGATGATACTGACGGTTGTCATGATGAACGTCACGAGGTCGTGTCCGTGTATTTTGTGATGACTGGTGTGTTTCATTTCATACGCCAGCCCCAGCACCACGACGAGCATGCCATACAACATAAACGGCAATAGGGCTTGTATCAGGGCGTAAAGGCGTTGGTAGCGCACGCCATAGCGGTATAGATCGGTCGACCCTTTTATGTATTTGTCGGTTTCGATGCGTTGCCGATTGAAGGCTTTTATCGTCAATACGGCACTTAGCCGAGCCGACACAAACGACAGGTTGTTGGATCGCCGGTTCCGTCGTTTTCGGGTGAGTATCTTCAGCCGCTTGTTGAGGTACAGGATCGACCCGAAGATGACTGGGTAGGAGGCTAGGAGCACCAGTGTGAGGCGGAGATTGAGCATGGCCAGTACAGTGACGGCGAGCACCAGGTAGAGGCAGTCATTGATGAACGAGATGATGCCTTTGGTCAGGTAATTCTGGATGGCCGACAAATCGCCGCTGTATCGAAGGAGGTACAAGCCGGTATCTTTTTTTTGATGGTAAGCCAGCCGGGCATTCAGTTGTCGTTCGAAAAGTCGTTCGCGGGTGTCTTTCGCCAGCAATTCCCCGGTGATGCCCAGGTAGTACCTTTTGAAGAAATCGCCCACGAATTTGAGGGCTACCAGGATGCCGAAGGTCACAAAGAAGGTTGTAAGGCCTGTTACGTGTCCTAACAGCACGTCAAACATTTTGCCTCGTGCGGAATCACGGTGCAGGGCAATCTGGTAGTATTTCCCGAGAAAAACCGGAATGAGGATGGTGGTGCAAATACTGAGTAGGCCAAATAAGAAGGCGGCGGCGACTTTATTGCGGTGTCGCCAGGCAAACGCTTTTAGAAGCGCTTTTTTAGTGAGCATATTCCCGGGTAAAATGTGCTATGGCTTCGCCTCCTATTTTGAGTTCGTCGATTGTCACAACCGGAATATCGGTGCGGTCCTGCACTTCTTTGACCAAAAGCGGACTCATGGTGAACACGCCGCTGAGGGCTGAGGGCTTCACAGACAGTTTTGAAAGAAACTCGATTCCGAAGAAGATCCCCAGGCTGTCGCCGCAGGAAAAGATGACGTTGGATATGGTTTTCATGAAGCGGGGTTCCCGAAGCAAAAACTCGGTTTCACGTTGCAATAAACCGTCCGCGATTTCCATTACGATATAGTCGGGTGCCGCCGGTTCAAGTGCCTGTAAAAGGGTTTGGTAGAGGTTCAGCATTTGTTCTTTGCTGCACATATAGGTAGAGGGATAACCCGCTTCGGTGAAGTCTACCGTACGGTCAGCTCCGCAATCATACACCAGGTCCATGTCTTTGGTATAGCTGGTGCCGGTGAGTTTGATGAAGGCGACATTGCGTCCGGTGGTTTTGAGTCCACGTGCCAGATAGGCCGCCGAGGTCGTTTTCCCGCTGTCCATCGAAGAGCCTATCGACAGAATGACCTTTGCCTGGTTCGGCACCTTGCCGGTAAAGGGAATTTCAGCGGTGTCGCGGTAGATGGTGTTGATGATGTCTCCGGATGCATCGACCGCATACCCCACGAGCCTGACACTGGTAGTAGGGATGTGTTTGAAATGGTCGTGCTTGGATTTGAGCACGCCAATCGCACCGCCCGCTCCGAGAATATCGAGTATTTCCGTTGGTGTTTCAGGCAAATAGCCTTCGAATTGCTCGGTGGCATAGCGTTCGCCGAAGGCCGCCATGATGAGATCGCCTTCGATGATGGTCATAATGCGTTTCGAATCGGACTGGATGGCCCGGTGTTTTCCGATTTCCAATACCTCAAAAACCGCTACATCCCCTTTTTTTGGTGTATACGACAGGTTACGTCGGTTGTCAATGGAAAAATCGTGGATATTTCGGCAGATAATGGTTTTTTTGATTTTGGATAGCATCGCGTGTGGGCTTTTATATAGTGGGATAGAACTAACGAATCACTACTTTGGATGTGTATACCGGTGTTGTACCCGATCGCACGGCCAGTATGTAGCATCCTGCGGCGAGGGAATTGACGTCGAGTTGGGTAGAGACGCCTGTTATTCTGGTTTGTAATACGGTTCGACCGAAGGTATCATACAGGATGACGGATGCGTTGTCGGTAAGGCGATCTGCCATCTGCGACAGGTCAACGTTCAGTCGGTCGGAAGCCGGATTCGGATACACCTTTACGCGCTCGTCGCCTTGGGCCACGGTGGTGACCGACAGCGTCGCCGGATCGTACTTGAGTGTCGCGAAGTCTGATTGTGTTCCGGTTCCGGTACTGCTTCCGGTTACGTAAAGGAAATTGTTTCTAAAAAGAATGGTTTGCGGGATGTCGGCTCCATCGCCGGGGCCGTTATACACCAGTGGCGCACTGGCGGTTCCGGTAGGTGTGAATTTAAACGTCGCATAATCGTAGTTGGTCGGGCCGTTTATCATCCCACACAAATAAGCATTGTTGCTTCCGTCGAGGGCGAGGCTTACCGCCTGATCGTCTGTTCCGGTTCCGCTGCCGTAGGTAGAGGCCCATGTTTGGTTGCCGCTGCTGTCGTATTTGATGAGACAAATGTCGCTGTTGAGGGTCGCGTCGGAGGTATCGGTGTCGGTGGTGCCCGCTACCCATACGTTTCCGGCCGTGTCGATTTTGATCGCGTCGGTCAGGTCGGTGCCTGTGGCGGGTCCGTCGTATCGGGCCGTCCATTGCGATACCCCTGCCGAATTGATTTTTTGGGTTACGATATCGACGCTGGTCAGGCTGCTGTTTTGGCTGTTGCCGGTCACGTAGACGTTTTCCGAGCCGTCGAGTTCCATGAAGAAGATTTCGTCGTTTCCGGCACCGGCATAGGAGTTGACCCATTGCTGTACGCCGCTGGTGTTGTATTTCAATACGATGTAATCGAAATTGGTGGTGTTGGACGTCCGTCCGGCCACATATACATTCCCGGCGGTGGTCACGCGGATGGCCCGTCCGGTATCGGTTGTATTGCCGGTGCCGTTATACCGCACGGCCCACAATTGGGTGCCGTTGGTGTTGTATTTGATCGTGACGATGTCGTCGTTGGAAATAATGTTGCCGGAATTGCTGTCGCTTCGTCCGGTGACGTAGACGTTATTGGATCCGTCCAGAGCGATGCCCAGCGCGCGATCCGTTTCGGTAGCGAAGTCATAATACGACACCCATAACTGATTGCCGTTGGTGTCGTATTTGGCGACGGTGATATCGCTTGAACTTCCTTTGTTGTGGGTGTATCCGGCAACATAGACGTTACCGGCATTGTCGACGGCCACGCCCTGCGCCGAGTCGGAACTTCCGACTGCGGTGCCGTTCATCGTGCGAACCCAGGCCGTGGCTCCGGCGGCAGTAATTTTCTGGAGGGCGAAATTTCGGTCTGTCCCATATTCAACTACATAACCCGCGATATACATATTGCCATTGGCATCGATGACCATGGCATTGGGCTTGTCAGAGTTGTCACCGGTTTCGTTTTCGATATTGGTCCATTGCAAGGCGCCGGATGCGTTGTATTTCACCGTTACGGCGTTCCGTTGCGGAATCACTTCCGAAGCGCCGGTGACGATGACGTTACCTGAGGCATCTTCTACCACGCCCCGCGGGATGTCGTTGGACGACGCACTGTTTGTGTAGGTTTGTGTCCACTGCAACACGCCCGACACATTGTATTTCTGCACCACATAGTTGTTGCTGACGTTGGCGGTCGCATCGGTGTCGGTCATGCCGGCTATAGTTACGTTTCCGGACGGACTCACATAAAAGGCGGTCGGGATATCATCATCCAATGCCGTTCCGCTATAGGTCTTGAGCCACTGTTGCACGCCGCTGCTGTTGTATTTCAGGGTGACGATGTCGTAGTTTACACTGGCGGTGCCGACGTCACTTTGGCCGGTAACGTAGAGGTTTCCGCTGCTGTCCATCCCGATATTCGTCGCCCGGTTGTCACCGATACCGTTGTCATAGATCGTGGCCCATTGCTGTACGCCCGACGAGTTGTAGCAGACGGTGGCATAATCGAAGTCGGTATTTTTGCTGCGTCCGGTGACATAGATGTTCCCGTTGGTCGGACTGATGATGAGGTCGGTCGCCCAGTCATTGTGCGTCCTGTCGAAACGCACTGACCAAATAGGGTTGCCCGTTGACGCATTGTATTTTACGGTCAGATAGTCATAGTTTACAAGGTTGTCGGAACGACCGGTCACAACCGGATTTCCTGACGCGTCTATAGCAATTTTTGACGGTCGGTCTACGCCGTTGCCCGTGCCGTTTGTGCGCTGCACCCATTGTTGCACGCCGGCGGCATTGTATTTCAACACGACATAGTCATCACTGGCGCTTGTCGTGGCATCCGGATCACTTTGCCCGGCCACATAGACGTTGCCGCTTGTGTCGACCGTAATGCTGTTGCCCTGTTCGTATTGGTCGGTTACGAAGCCGTAGTTGGCTGTCCAAAGAATCGTTCCGGCACTGTCGTATTTAATGGTGACGATGTCGGTAGCGGATGCCGAGAATTTCCCGTATCCGGTGACATAGATATTGCCCGACGTGTCCATGGTCATGGCCAGGGCTGCGTCGGCACCAGAGGACGGTCCGTCATAAATGTTCTTCCAAACCACGTTTCCGCTCGCATCGGTTTTCATCAGCACGATGTCCTGGTTGTTGCTGGGCATGATGGCCGAGCCCGCTAAAAACACGTTTCCGGAGGCATCCGTCATGACGGCCGTAAACCGGTCGCTATAGTCACCTTGTCCGTTGTATCGGTTCACCCACACCTGGGCCGACATCGAAAGTGAACAAAACAGGCACATGCCGAAAAGTAGGGATATCTTCATATTCTTGTTAATTCCGTAATTGATAATCGCACATTGAGCTACATCTTAATAAAACCATGTCGATATAGAGATTTTTTCATTAAAAATCACAAATCCGTGACAATATTACAATTTTGTTTAAATTCGGCAAAAAAAATACGGTGATACTTCGTCCTATTGAATGGTTGGCAAAAACCTCATACCCAACGGGTTTTCGCTCGTTTTTTTTGTTGGGTATCCTCTTTATGTTCGGCAGAGGTTGGGCGCAGGAAACAACACCTTCCCGTGTGTCTGAAACCACGCTGCAAGGCCGGGTCGTTGACGAAATGGGCGCCAACGCGATCGCCAGTGCCATTATCAAAATCGCGACGGTGAAAGATTCTGTTTCGGTTGCCAGTGGCCTTACGAAGGAAGATGGCACGTTTCGATTAAAGGCCAACCTGACCGAGCCGTGTTTTTTAACGGTTAGCCTGATTGGGCTGGAACGCCGCGTCATTCCTCTTGCGCCTAACGCGAAAGGCGGTTCGGTTGACCTGGGTGTCATCAAGATGAAGGAAGCGTCTATCGATTTGGACGAGGTGCGTATCGAAGGTAACTATCGCATGCGTATCGACGTCGACAAACGTGTTTACCGTATCGACACAGACGCGGTGGGGGCCAATGGAACAGCCGGTGACATCCTTCAAAATATCCCGTCGGTTTTTGTCAACGCCAATGGTTCGGTGACGCTGCGTGGCGGCAAAGTGAAGATGTATATCAATGGGAAGCCGTGCGGTATTTTGGGCATCAGCCGCTCGCAGGTGTTGGATTATATTCCGGCCAGTATGATCGAAAGCATAGAGGTGATGAACGACCCGTCGGCCAAATACGATTCTGACGGCAGCAGTGGCATCATCAATATCATCCTGAAAAGCCAGAACAAGCCGGGTGTCAATGCCATGATTATGGTCAGTGGCGGCAGCTATGACCGGTATAATACGTCTTCTAACATCAGTTTCAATTACAAAAAACTGAGCTTGTTCGCATCATACGATGTGAAGCAGTCAAACATGCGCAGTTGGGAATCAAAAGACCGCGAGACCAATCAGGGTGGTTCGACCCGTTACGTAAACCAGGATCGTGACTTTTTGAGCCAGACGGTCACGCAGAACAGCCGTTTTAGGGGCGAGTATGCGTTCAACAAAAAGAACACGCTCGGGTTTTCGTTTCTGCATTCGCAAGTAGCCGATAAAGATGACAACGACTTCCTGTATCGGCAATACGACGGTGCCTTTACCCTGACCGATCTCTATAACCGAAATATCAAGGAAACAGACAGCGACGCGTCCAACAACGTGACGTTGAACTATACGAAGAAGTTCCAACGGCCACAGCAACAGCTTTCAGCCGATTTGTTCTACGCCCGGGGTACTGAGCATACGGATGGCGATATCGTGCAGACGTATTACAATACCGACGGCACCGAGGCCCCGACCTTACCGGATATTGCCCGCACGAAAGAGCAGAATCGCGAGCAGAATTTCGTCGCCCAAATCGACTACGACCAGCCGCTACCGGGGAAGGCGAAGATGGAAATGGGGATGAAGTTTCGCGTGAAACGGAATGAGGCGGAGTATCGTTTGGACAATTACTACCAACCGTTGGATATCTTCATTACGGATACGCAGATTTCGAACGATTTCCGTTATGATATCGGGATAAATGCCGGTTACGTGACGTATCGGAATAAGTTTCGGAATTTCAGTTATAAGCTCGGACTTCGCGTTGAGAACACCAATGTTTCCTTCGATGTCAGCAACGGCCTCCGGAATAGTTTCGATTATACCGATGCATTCCCAAGTCTACACCTGCTACAGGAATTCAAAAACAACCACAAGATCACCGCTCGTTTCAGCCGTCGGATCGACCGTCCGGTTTTTCGGGAAATCAACCCGTTGCAGCAGTTCAACGATCCGTTCTTCCTGAACAAAGGAAATCCGAACCTCCTTCCAGAATATACCAACTCATTCGATGTGACGTATACGAAGTCGTGGAAAGAGAGTTCCGTCAGCGTCAGTATGTATTATCGCTACGCCGTCGGCAGTATCGAGCGCATTGTCTTATTGCGTTCGGACGGGGTCACGGAAACCAACTTCCAGAACATCAATAGCACCAAGAACGCCGGGGTTGAGGTGAACGCCTATTTTCAATTATATAAGTGGTGGAAGATCAACTCTAGCCTCAACTACTATAACGAGCGTATTGATGCCTCGAACGTGGGCCCTCAATACTCGACCGATAATTTCAGCCTGAACGGCAAGATGAACCACAATTTTACGCCGTGGAAGAAGTCAATGCTGCAAATTTCCGGCAATTACCAATCGCCGACTTTTTCACCTTTGGTCAAGAATTTTGGGCAGTATTATGTGGATGCGTCCTTCAAACAGGATTTATACAACAAGAAACTGAGCGTTTCCCTGCGTTGCACGGATATCTTCCACACCCAACGCCGTTACTACGATATGACAGCGCCTAACTTTATTGTGACGAGTCGTTTCGCAAGGCAGTCACGCGCGGTGTACTTGGGCATTACCTTCCGACCTTTCCGGAACAACAAAAAACAGGAAGAGGAGAAAACGGAAGACCAGGACGAAAATACCGAAGAGCAGGACGACTAAGCTAAGAAGCTAAGACCGGTACCATGGCCGCTTACTTTGCCATCGCTTCACGCCGGTCGCCTTCGGGCATTTTTTCAATGGCATACCGAAGGGCAGTGCGCGGCATAACGTCTTTGTGATCCATCACGAAATCGAAGATGGTTTCCCGATGGGGTATCGACGCTTCCTTCAGCATCCAGCCGTATCCTTTCTGCACCAGGTCGTCGGTATCTTCCAACAGGGTAGTGGCAATTCGGAGTACGGTGTCGGGGAAGAGTCCTTTTTTAGCCGGAATGATCAACGAGACGGCAGCGGCGCGTCGTTTCCATCGGTTAGAATCGGTGGTCCATTTCTCTAGTTCGGTTAGCAGTTCGGGGTAGTTCGTCACGAGGGTTCCGACGGTATGGTTGCACAGGGTGTCACAGATCGCCCAGTTGGTGACGTAGTGGTCGATCCAGCGGCTGAATCGGGCGAAATCGTCGGGGCGGTAGTGTTTTTTGACCCGTAACGACCAGTCACAGGCAATGAGGCATTCTTCCTGTTTGCCCGATTGGAACAGTTGCTCGCAAAGCGCAAAGACCGCCTCTTTTTCCAATGGCGCGAGGGAAGGGTAGAAGTACTTCCCCAATTTTCGCACATCACCGGTCGGTACGCCATACGGATCGACCGATTCCTTAAAAAAGCGGCGGGTTTTCTCCTGCCAGACCGGATCGGACATAGATTGCAGCTCTTGCCGCAGTGTGGCCACGATATCCATTATTCAAACGGCGTTTTGCGTTTCATTTCGGCGGCGACGGCCTGTTGCTGCGGATCGCCCGAACCATCGAGGTGTTGGACGACCGCTTCATAATTGGCGGCATCGCGGTTTTGCGACATCTTCCGCTTGGCTTCGATACGGGTGACGTCGATTTCAAAACCTACGACGCCCCGCGCCTGCCGAAGCGTTTTCGCCGATAGTTCGGATACGCGCACGGGGCGTTCGTTTCCTTTTTCGTATTTGTCGACCAGTCGCGTTAACGAGGCGAGGGTTTCGTCTTCTGACAGAATCCGGATGCGGCCGTAGACATGCACGGCGACGTAGTTCCAGGTGGGAACGTTTTCATGGTCGTACCAGGAAGACGATACGTAGGCATGCGGCCCCATAAAAATCGCAAGTGTTTCTTTATCAGTCGAAAAGAATTGCCAATGTGGATTTTCTTTTGCGAGGTGTCCGTGCAGGAACAGGCGTCCGTTGGCATCGGTTTCCACCATCATCGGGATATGCGTGGCCCACGGTTCTCCGTTTACGGTCCCGACGAGAATGCCGAAGCCATTTTCGGCCAGGAAGCGCCGGATGTCGGCCTCGTCTTCGTTTTTATAATAGTCAGGGATGTACATTATACCAGGTTTACTTCCGCTTCTATGGCAATACCGAATTTATCGGTCACCGCCGCTTGCACTTTTTTGGAAAGCGCGATAATGTCTTGTCCGGATGCATTCCCATAATTCACCAACACCAACGCCTGGTTTTTATGGACGCCTGCGTCTCCATCGCGGAATCCTTTCATTCCGGCCTGTTCGATCAGCCATCCTGCGGGCACTTTCACTTCGGTATCGGAAACCGGGAAGTGGCGGATCTCAGGGAATCGCTCTTTCAACGTTTCGAATTGCCTCATCGGAATGACAGGGTTTTTGAAGAAGCTACCGCTGTTGCCAAGTTCTTTCGGGTCGGGCAGCTTGCTTTGGCGGATGGTGATAACGGCATTGCTGACGTCGCGGATGGTGGGCGTTGTGACCCCATTTCGCGCGAGTTCGGCCTGGATGTCACCATAATCGGTGCGGATGACATGGTGGCGCTTGGTGAGGCGGAAGATTACAGATGTAATGATATACTGTCCTTTTACCTCATTTTTAAAGATGCTTTCGCGGTAGCCGAATCGGCATTCTTCCAGTGAAAAGTGCCGTCGTTCGCCCGTGGCAATCGCAACGGCATCACATGACACGAAGGTGTCTTTGATCTCTACGCCGTATGCGCCGATATTCTGTACGGGTGAGGTGCCGACATTGCCGGGGATAAGCGACATATTTTCGATGCCCCCGAAGTCGTGTGAGATGGCCCACATTACGAAGTCGTGCCAGGCTTCACCGCCCATGCAGCGCACCTCGACGGTATCGTCGTCTTCCCGCACGATTTCTTTTCCTTTCATCGCTATATGGATGACGAGTTCGTCGAGATCGCGGGTGAGTAACATATTGCTGCCGCCCCCGATGATGAATTTGGGTGCGTCTGGAAACGATTTCAGGACGTCGATCAATTCTGCTTCGGTGGTTACCGATACGAACCGGCGGGCTTTCGCATCAATGCCAAAGGTATTGTAGTTTTTAAGGGAGACGTCGTGACGGATTTCCATTAGGCTTGGTTTGAGTCCCCAAAAATACGGTAAAAGCGCGACTACATCAAGGTCGAGGTAAAGCGTGCGGCGTAATAAGTCGTCCACATATGCAACATGAACAGCGGCATGATATAGGAAATCATCCGTTCGTCGCCCTGTTGCAGGCGCTGCACGAGTTGCGACGGATCGATCGACGATAAATACGGAAGACGGAATATCTCACTTTTCCGGAAGGCCTCTAACTCTTCTTTAAAGGCCGGATTGTTCAACAGGTAGTGGTCCCAGGGCGAACTTAGTCCCACCTTGCGGAAGTCGAGTATTTCGTCAGGCAATCGCCCGGCCATTGCTTTTTTCTGGATGTATTTTCCTTTCTTGCCGCTAAAGAACCACTTGCTGTCGAGCGAGCCGAGTCCGGCCAACAGGCGTTGATCCAAAAACGGTTCGCGGCATTCGATAGATGCCCCCATCGTGCAGCGGTCGTTTCGGTCAAGCAACGAACAGAGGTAGGTATGTTGGTCGACATACATCGCTTTGCGGCGAAGGTCACCCGGATAGAGCGTACGGGCTTCGTCGTATAGTTGTTTCCGATAGGCGTTTTCAGGGAGGCCGGAGATGCCGAACCCCGACAAGATGTCTTCCGGGAAGATGTTGGATCCGTTGAAAAGCACCATGTCCTGCTTCGATCCGATACGGGCAAACCGGAAAAGTTTATCGATTTTTCCACCCTGGCCGGCGCCGGCATTCCGTCCGAACAGCGCCAAAATGTGCAGCAGGTTCGGGAATTGCAGGGGTTTGTAGCGGTAATAGCCCCCCATCAGTTCGTCGGCCCCTTCTCCTGACAACAGCACTTTGACATTAGGCTTGGCCAGCATCGACACCGCCAGCAAATGCGGTTCGCTGAGGTGCATCAACGGGTCGTCATGCAAATAGGTGATGGATTTGAGCGTCTCGAACACCGCGTCGTCTTCGAGTATCATCGAGTGGAAGTCAAATCCGAATTGTTTGGAAAGACGGCGGGCGAGGTAGTCTTCGTTGTGTTCGCTTTCGCGGAAGCCAATCGTAAAGGTGTTGATACCTTTATAGTCTTGTTCAAATAAGGATGCTGCGACTGATGAAGAGTCGAGTCCGCCACTCAGCAACACGCCCACCGGAGCGTCGCTTATCATGCGGAGGCGTACCGAATCATCAAATGTCTCCCGGAACCATTCAACGGGGTTCGCAATCCTGGGGTGCGCCTGAATTTCTGATTTCAGGTCCCACCATTTGGTCGTCTGTGTTTTCCCGTCGGCGGCTACCGTCATGATGTGTCCGGGAAGCAAGACAAACACGCCCTCGCACAACGTTTTTTCACCTGCCACGAAGCGGTTGAAGATGTATTCTTCAAGTCCGTCCTGTGCGATCCGCAGCGGCACGCCCGCTTTGAACAGCGCTTTTTGTTCGGATGCAAAAAAGAGGCTGTTGTCGTGAAGGGCGTAATACAACGGTTTTACACCCATCCGGTCGCGCACCAGCGTAAGCCGACGTTCCTGTTTGTCCCATACGGCAAAGGCGAACATGCCGTTCAGGCGCGATAGCATGGTGGTTCCGTAAAGTTGGAACAGGGCCAGCAACACCTCGGTATCAGATCCGGTTCGAAGCGTGATACCACGGGCTTTTAGCTCACCATAAAAATCACGGAAGTTGTAGATCTCACCATTATACACCATTATATACCGTCCGTCCTGCGACGTAAACGGCTGGTGCCCGGCTTTTGAAAGGTCGAGTATCGACAGTCGTCGGTGGCCCAAACCGATAGGGCCGTCCATAAAAATGCCGGCATCGTCGGGGCCACGGTGTTCGAGGGCATCCCGCATTCGTACTACCCATTCTTCACTTGCACGTCGCGCAGCATCGAAGTGCAATAAACCGCTAATTCCGCACATTGTCTTCTTTTTCGTTGATCATTTCGTGATAGCGGTCAGCTATCTTTTTCATGTTGGTATGGAAATCAGCGTAGGTTTCGACAAAATTTCGGTTATGTTCGGAGGCTTTCTTTCGCAAGTCGGGGTTTGCGAGGGCCCATTCTATTTCGTTTGCAAGTGCCGTTGCATCGTCTACCGGCACGAGTAGCCCGTTATCCTGATGCGTAATCCAGCTTCGGTTACCTGGCAAGTCGGTTACGATGGGGTACGATCCGCAGGCCATGGCTTCAAAGAGGGATGCTGAAACCCCTTCTGTAACAGGCATACTTAGGTAAATGGAAGAGGAGGCGAGCAATTGCGGGAGTTGCGTATTGGGGATGCGGCCCGTGAAGGTGACCTGATCGGCGATGTTCAACTCCTGCGCCAGTTGTTGAAGGTACTGCTTTCGGCTGCCATCTCCTACGATTACGAGCGGAAGTCGGATGCCTCGTGAGGCGAGCAGTGAAAAAGCCCGAAGGATGACATCGTGTCGGTATTCGGGTTGTAACGAGCGGGTGACGATCGCGGCGGGAGCTCGGTTAGCATCGTTTTCAAACAGAAAACGCGCGAGGTCGACCCCTTTCGGAAGTACCATTACTTTTGACATTTCGACGCCTGCTTCCTGCATTGAAATGGTCATTACAGGTCCCCAGGCGTGAATGAGGTCGGCATATTTGAAGGCGCGGTGCTGCAACATCCGTTTCAACGGCATGGTTAAAGAGCGTTCCGGCCATAGGTCTGTGCGGCCCTGTTGCGCAATGGCTACCGGGTGAAGTCCGCACGAAGCTGCCAGGAATCCATAACTGGTCGTACGTTCGGCAATGACCATATCGGGTCGGTGTTCCCGGATGACACGGCGTATTGTTCGCACGGCACTAAGGTATTCGATAAAGCGTTTGAAGCGGCTTTTGAGGTTATGTCCGGGATGCTGGAGTTCCCAGGTGACGATCTCGAAATCGCCGAACTGCTTCAGGCCTTCCATCCAGGTGATGGCGTCGGCCCGATAGGCTTCTCCTAGAAACAATATCCTCCGTTTTTTTTGCATCTTCAGTCTTCCGATTCTTCGAGCGCGCGGTCGATGAAATCATTCAGCGGTTTCAGCGCACGCAGTTTTTTGGCTGTTTTTGAGACGAAATCCTTTTGCAACACCTCGCGCACCGGAAAGGTAGCTGTCGCGACGAAGCTCTTCAATTTCAGGAATTCAATCGCCGGATGGTCTTTCTCGTAGCCTTTGGGTGCTGTTTTCAAAGCATTCTCCTGGCTCAGGCTTCCAAAGACCGACTGAAAATCCGGACCCGAAAGTACGGCTTCCAAATCATCGTGGAAGAAGGCGATTTCACGTCGGAGTTTGCGGAGTTCCGCTGCATCGGGTTGGTACAATCCTCCTGCAATAAAGGCGTTTCCGTCTTCGATTTGTATATAGTAGCCGGGTCGGTTGTGTATCTTGGAACCGCCCGAGAACCATAGTCCCATGTGCGTTTTATACGGCGATTTATCCGCAGAGAATCGGATGTCACGGTTGATACGAAACATGCAGTCTTTGGGTTCGAGTGTTTCGAGGGCCGGGTCAAATGCCTGCAGTGCTGCCAACAGATCCGTTGCGAGTTGCAGATACTCTTTTTTATAGGCGTCGTAGCGCTTTTTTTGGCCAATGAACCAGTCGCGGTGGTTGTTTTGCTTCAGGTCGCGGAGAAAGTCGAGGGCGGCTTGGGAGAGCATCAAAGGTGTTTTTTGAGTTCGTCTTCCGAGATATAACCGGTATGCGTCCAGGTGAGTTTTCCATCCTGGTAAAGGAAAAGGGCAGGCAGTTCGGATACTTTCAGTTCGCGCACCATCGTTTTATGCTCATCCGCGTTCAGACGCATGACTTTAAGCGGGCCTTCCTGAGCGGCCAGACGTTCCATGAAGGGTTTCATCTTTTGGCACGGGCCGCACCATTCGGCATAGAAATTGACCAGTACTTTTCCCGATTTGGTGGCATCCCCATATTCTTGCGGACAAATGCCCACCGGGACGGTCGACTGGGGGGCACCGGCGAGACCTTCCGCCTCCCATTTGAGGTAGCCGCCCTGCAGGTCGTATACGGTCGAAAAGCCCATTTCCTTCAGTTTTTTGGAGGCACGCGCGCTTCGGCCACCGCTAAGGCAGTAAACGAAAACGGGTTTGGTTTTATCGAGCGAGGGTGCGATGGCTTCGAATTCTGACCCGTTCCAATTGGCCATGCGGGCACCGTCTATATGGCCCGACTGGAATTCTTCCGGTGTTCGTACATCTAATAGTTGGGGATTCGGCGTAGCGGCCAGTTGTGCCGAAAACGCTTTTGCCGGAAGCGCGTCGGTTTGTCCGGTGCATCCGACTGCTACCAGGAACGTAAGGTATAGCAGGACGAGGTGTTTCATCCTACAAATATAGGATGAAAAGTTAACAACTGTATAGTAAGAAAGGAGGGGTTAAAGCGAAAATATCCGATAGGATTGCCCGGTTTTACGCACGATGGCCTCGGTGCGATCCGGATGGGTATCAGAGATGAAAAGCTGTCCGAAATCATCCTGGTTCACCATTTCAATGATGCGCGCCACCCGGTTTTCATCGAGTTTGTCGAAGATATCATCAAATAGGAGGATGGGCATGCGGCCGCACTGTTTTTTCAGGAAGTCAAATTGCGCGAGCTTGAGGGCGATGAGAAACGACTTCTGTTGTCCCTGTGACCCAAATTTCCGGATGGGATGATGGTCGATGGAAAACGCCAGGTCATCGCGGTGGATGCCGGCGCTGGTGTATTGCAACACGCGGTCTTTCGAAAGCGTTTCCTCTAATAAAGCCAAAAGTGGTTTGGTTGCAAGCGGACTCTCATAGGTCAGTTGCACCGATTCGGCCGCGCCGGTGATTTGCCGGTGGTGGTGCTCGAAAATGGGAATGAACGCCTCCAGGAAGGCGCGTCGTTTTTCGTAAATCGGCTGTGCCAACGACGATAGTTGTTCGTTGTAAATAGACAAGGTGTCTCCATCGAAGGTGTGGTTCAGGGCGAAGTATTTCAGTAACGCATTGCGCTGCACCAATACTTTTTGGTAGTGGATGAGGTGCCGGAGGTAATCAGCATCTAATTGCGACACCACGCCGTCAACAAATTTGCGTCGCTCTTCACTGCCTTCGGTGATAAGGTCGCGGTCGGCGGGTGAGACCATCACGATGGGAATCAATCCGATGTGTTCTGAAAACTTCTCATAAAGCTTGCCGTTCCGTTTCAGGGCCTTCTTCTGGCCTTTTTTCAGGCTGCACACCACGTGTTCGTCGCGGCCGTCGATTTCGAAGTCGCCTTCCACCACAAAAAAGTCCTCGCCGTGGCGGATATTCTGCACCGATAGCGGGTTAAAATAACTTTTGCCCACCGCCAGATGGTACACGGCATCGAGCACGTTGCTTTTTCCCGTGCCATTCGGTCCGACAAAACAGTTGATGCGGTTGTCGAACTCGAACGTCTTTTCCGGGAAGTTCTTGTAATTCAGTAAAGAAATGCGTTTGAGATACATGCGGTATAGCGGCCGGCCGGCGCGTGCAAATTATTCAAAAATACCGATAAAGCGTTTCAGATTTGAATAAAAATTATATTTTTGCACCTCGATTAAATAAACGTAAATGGCAACCTATAACAAGAGAGGATACAAAGCACCAAAGCCGAAGGACGAAAAAGTAGAGGAGACGTTCGTAGAGGAAGTACAGGTCGAAGAAAAAGACAGTACGACCGCCGGCGTGTTCAATGCGCTTGATGCCACCGCCAGCAAAACCGAGCAGTGGGTTGAGAAAAACCAGAAGATTATCTTCGGTGTGGTAGGTGTCATTGCCATCGCTGCATTAGCTTGGGTACTGTATGGTAAGTTCATCGTCGAGCCTAAAGAGGCAGACGCAGCCGAGCAGATGTTCCGCGCCCAGGAGAACTTCGAACAGGCGACCAACGGTACGAAAGCCGACTCACTTTATGCCCTTTCCCTGAAGGATGCTGAAGGTAAACCCGGTTTCCCTGCGATTGCAGAAGATTTTTCCGGCACGAAATCAGCCAATCTGGCGCACTACGCGGCAGGTATCGCGTACCTCCAGACCGGCAAATTTGATCAGGCCATCGAGCAACTCGAGCAGTTCAAGTCAGACGATGCTACCCTCGGGCCATTGGCGCAGGGTGCGATTGGTGATGCCTATGCAGAGAAGAAAGATCTCAATAAGGCATTGGAATACTACCAAAAGGCCATTGATATGAAGAAGGACAACAAGTTCATCGCCGCCCGTTTCAAAATGAAAGCCGGTAAGGCGGAGTTGGCCCTTGGCAACAAATCGAAAGCACTCGAGTATTTTACCGATATCAAAGAAAACTATCCGACATCTGCGGAAGCGCAGGGTGTCGATGCCTTCATGGGGCTTGCACAGTAATGGCAACCGCAAATAAAAACTTGTCGGAATACGACAAGACTTCTATCCCAAACGCGAATGATTTTCGGTTTGGGATTGTTGTTTCAGGCTGGAACGATACCGTAACCGAAGGACTTTTTAACGGCTGTAAAGCAGCACTGCTCGACTGTGGTGCGCGCGAGGAAAACATCATTCGCTGGGATGTGCCGGGAAGTTTCGAACTCATCTACGGTTCGAAACGAATGATCGACGTGCACCAACCCGACGCCGTGATTTCCATCGGGTGTGTGATCAAAGGCGAGACGATGCACTTCGAATTTGTGTGCGAAGGTGTCACCCAGGGCATCAAAGACCTGAACATCCTGACCGATACACCTGTCATTTTCTGCGTATTGACCGACAACAACCTCCAGCAGTCGTTGGATCGCAGTGGGGGTTCGCACGGTAATAAAGGCACCGAAGCGGCGATTACCGCTATACGCATGGCGGCCCTGAAGCGCCAAACACAGCCACGCAAATCGGTGCAGGGTTTCCGATAAAAAATTGTGAATTTTTTCGCTTCTGTTCCCTCGGTTAATCCACCGGGAAATATGTATTTTTGAGGCTACCTCAATCCAGTTAGATGTCGAGCATCATCCAGCTTTTACCGGATCACGTTGCCAACCAGATCGCGGCAGGAGAGGTCGTCCAGCGGCCTGCATCCGTCGTGAAGGAATTGCTTGAAAATGCCGTTGATGCCCGGTCTACGGAGATCCGTTTGGTCGTAAAAGACGCGGGAAAGTCGCTGATTCAGGTCATCGACAACGGAGTGGGTATGAGCGTCACCGATGCGCGGTTGTGTTTTGAACGGCACGCGACGTCGAAGATACGGGTGGCAGAAGACCTTTTCGCCCTTCATACCAAAGGATTCAGGGGCGAGGCATTGGCTTCGATTGCGGCGATTGCGCACGTAGAACTGAAGACCCGCCAGGAGCAGGAAGAACTCGGCACCCATCTCGTCATCGAAGGAAGCCGTTTCGTATCGCAGGAAATGGCGGTAGTGCCAAAGGGAACTTCCTTCGCGGTGAAGAACCTGTTTTTCAATATTCCGGCCCGGCGTAACTTCCTAAAATCGGATACGGTCGAGCAACGACATATCATCGACGAGTTCCAGCGTGTGGCTTTGGCGCATCCATCGATCCATTTCAGCCTTCATCACAACGGAAATGAGGTCTTCAGTCTGCCTGCTTCCAACCTTCGGCAGCGGATTGTAGGCGTGTTTGGGGGCAAGACCCACGAGCGAATCGTGCCAACCTCTGAACAGACTGAAATCGTGAACCTCCAGGGGTTCGTGGGCAAGCCGGAGTTTGCAAAAAAGGGCAGGGGCGAACAGTTTTTCTTCGTGAACGATCGTTTCATCCGCAGCGGCTACCTCCACCATGCCGTTATGGCCGCTTATGAAGGATTGATAAAGGAAGGCTGCCAGCCGTCGTATTTTTTGTATCTGGATGTGCCACCGCATACGATTGACATTAACATCCATCCCACAAAAACGGAAATCAAATTTGACGACGAGCACGCGCTATACGCCATTTTGCGTTCGGCGATCAAGCATAGCCTCGGGCAGTTTAATGTGGCGCCGGTGTTGGATTTCGAACGCGATCCGAATCTGGATACGCCCTATCATTTCAAAGACGCCGCTGCCGTATTGCCTACGATAGACGTCGACCAGGCCTTCAATCCGTTTGGGGAAACACGCCCCGCAAAAGGTGCTCCATCGTCTGCTTCCTATCGAAAAGAGCCGGCGCCCCAGTGGCAATCGCTCTATGCCGATCTCAAGCACGATACGGAAGTGGTATCGGCCGCGTTTCCGGAAGTGGCATTCGAGTCGGAGGAAGTCACGCCGTCGCTTTTCAACGAAGAGGAAACCACCGGAACGACCCGAACCTACCAGGTGCATCGAAAATACATCGTAAGTCCTATTAAGTCGGGCATGGTCATCCTCGACCAACAACGGGCCCACCAACGGATTTTGTATGAGCAGTTTCTGGCCAGTATCACGTTGCAACAGGCATCGAGCCAACAATTGCTGTTTCCGTTGCCGCTCTATTTTTCCAACGTCGAACTCGAGCTACTAAGGGAACTCGAACCGTCGCTCCGCAATACCGGATTTATCTTCGAGTCGTTCGCGGAAGACCATGTGGTGATTTCGGGCCTTCCGGTCAACGTGGCAGAGAGCGAGACGTCGATCGTATTAGAGGAACTTTTGGCCGACTTACAGCAAGATGTGCCCGACACCCATTTCAGCCAAAGTGACGGCATCGCCAAATCGATGGCGCGGAGCCTCGCAGTGAAGACGGGAACGTTGTTATCGGAAAAAGAGCAGGAAAATCTCGTGAATAGTCTTTTCGCGTGCAAGGAACCGTCGGTTTCGCCGTTTCATAAACCAACCTTCATTACGTTACGGGTGGAGGATTTAGATAAACGCTTCGCTATATGATGCAGATGACGCCCGTCGTTAAACAGTTGTTGATCCTGAATATCATCATGTTCGCAGGCTCTTGGTTCATTCCAACCGCTAACGACATTTTTGCGCTCCATTATTGGGGCGACGACAACTTTCGCGTTTGGCAGTTGGTGACCCATATGTTTATGCATGGTGGGGTATTTCACATCTTCTTCAATATGTTCGCTTTGGTGTCGTTCGGGTCGGTGCTGGAACATTATTGGGGACCCCGGAAGTTCCTGTTTTTTTATTTTTCCTGCGGATTGGGTGCGGCGGCCCTGCAGTTAGGCATCACCCATGTGGAGATTCAGGATATGCTGACAGGAGCGGCTCGCCTGAACCTGACCGACTCACTTCAACATTCCATTCTGAACCTGAGTCTGGCGGAGAATGGGCAGTTGTTTGAAGACGGCGTAATTGAGTTAATGGACAAGTCAGGAAGGGGACATTTGCTCAATCAGGAAAATTTCAATGCTCTCGCGAGGGCGGCCATCCATGCTCAAACTCCTATGGTTGGGGCGTCTGGCGCGATTTACGGATTGTTGGTGGCGTTCGCCTTTATGTTTCCCCTGGCAGAACTGGCGATGTTTTTTATTCCCATACCTATCAAAGCAAAATACTTCGTGCCGGGCCTTATAACAATTGATATCCTTGCCGGACTCAACGGAAGTTCGCTCTTTGGCTCTGGTGCCGGAGGAGGCGTAGCCCATTTTGCGCATGTGGGAGGAGCTATTATCGGATTCCTGATTATGTGGAGTTGGAAGAATAATAAATTTGGCAGGATAAATCGCTGGGACTGATGTCAATCTACAAAGACCTTAAAATGGAGTATCGTTTCGGTGGCACACCGGAACGGGTAATTTACTGGAACGTGGGGGTTTTTCTGGCATCGATTGCCTTGTTTTACCAGTTTCGAAGCTTCGTATTTGTCTTTCCCGACTGGCTTCAACTCGTAGGATATATCGATACCTTATGGCTTCGTCCGTGGACATTGGTAACGTATGCCTTCCTGCATGCGTCGTTCCTCCACCTGCTTTTCAATATGCTGACGCTGTTTTTCGCGGCGCGCATTTTTACGACTTTTTTCAACGGACGGCAGTTTCTCGGACTTTATTTGTTATCCGCTATTTTCAGTGGACTCGTGTTCGTCCTGACGTTCTACTTCACGGGCAGTGTGGGGAATATGGTCGGGGCGTCGGGCGCTATTATGGCGGTATTACTGGCCGCCGCGACCTACCAGCCGTTGATGTCGATTCGACTGATGCTGATTGGATATGTCAAACTCTGGCACATTGCGGCGGTTTTATTGCTCCTTGACCTGATGCAATTGCACGATCCGAATTTTGGTGGACACATCGCGCACTTATCGGGTGCGTTGTTTGGTTTCCTCTACATACGCCTGCTACAACGTGGCGTCGATTTGTCGCGGGTTATGACGCTTTTTGAAGCCGGTGGATGGCAATGGCTCAAGCCGGCTAAGAAACGTCCGTTCCGCCAGGTGCATACCAATCCGAAGGCGCCGGGTCCGAAGGCGAAACCCGCCAAAGACCGTCACCAGCAACAGATTGACGATATCCTCGACAAGATCAGCAAATCGGGCTATGACAGTTTGACGAAAGAAGAGAAGGAATTCCTTTTTAAAGCCGGAAATCCGTAACGCCGGTTTTTTTTGTAGCTTCGCTACAGCCAACCCGTCCCTCCTGATGAAACAGCTTTCGTGGCCTAACAGAATCGTCTTTTTCCTCAATATTGTATTGGCGATCCTGACGTTCGTTGCCTATTTTTTCCCGTTCCTGGCGCCGAAGATGTTTCCGCTGTTGTCGGTGTTCACCCTTATCCTGCCACTATTACTGATCCTGAATGTGCTGTTTTTCGGTTGGTGGGCGATGCAATTCCGCAGGCAGGTACTCCTTTCCGGCATCGTGTTACTGCTTGGGATGACCTTCATCAGCAAGTTCTACAAGTTTGGCTCGGCGGACTATGACGCACAGGAAGGCGATTTCAAAGTCATGAGTTACAACGTCCGTCTTTTCAACAAGTTTGAATGGTCGGAGAAGACAACCGTTCCGGTAGAAATCTCGGATTTTGTGAAAGAACACCAACCCGATATCCTTTGCATTCAGGAATATTCGGGTATGGCCGACTTCGACATCTCGGCTTTTCCGTATAAGTATGTTGCCATGCATGGAGTGCGTATTGCCACCGGGCAGGCGATTTTTTCGAAATACCGTATCATAGGAAAAGGCGAAATCCCGTTTCCCGATACCTCAAACAGCGCCATTTACGCCGATGTGGTCAAAGGAAACGATACCATTCGGGTCTACAACATGCACCTGCAATCAATCAAGATCAGTCCGGATGTGCATGAAATAGAAGAAGACGTAAACGGGATCAACCAGAAGAAGTCGCAGATGATGCTCCGTCGCATGAGCAATGCCTTTCGCCGTCAACAGGTGCAGGCGGAAATGCTACGCGAACATCGGGCCGAGTGGACGCATAAACTCCTGATTTGCGGCGACATGAACAACAGTGCGTTCTCGTATGTTTACCGCACCATCCGGGGCGACCTGAACGATACGTTTGAAGAGGCGGGAAGCGGTTTTGGGAAGACCTACGATTTTAAGTACTATCCCGCCCGGATCGACTATATTTTCTCCGATCCGTCGTATGACGTAAAAAGTTTCCGGAATTTTCCCGAGATACAGGATTCCGACCACTTTCCGGTCCTGGCCGTCTTGACCGATAAGAAAGTATAGCTATACGGCCTGACGTTGCAGATAAGCCCAGGCGTGCCGTCCTTCGTTGAAAAGCAGGTCCAATACGCTGAGGTTTGGTAAAAAACCACATTTTTCTTCGAATACCTGGGTATACGGTTCGATCACGGTACCGTCTTTTTTTCCATTTGCCAATCCGCGGTAGTCCTTGACATCAGTACGAATCTTGAAGTATTCGTCCGTTCTTTCATACGCCAAATCAAACCGAAGGCATTGGGAAACCAGCGCCATCGACTCTAGCGTCAGGTCGAGAAGGAACGTATGCCGTTTCTCAAAAAAGGGGTGGAGGCTGTCTTCGAAGTACTCAAAAAACGGCGAACTCCGATAAGCCGCCTCCAGTGATTTGAAGTGTTGCTTCTGCCAGTCGAAGGCCGTTTCCAGGCGCACATCACGTGTTTTCTGGTGCTGGTTGCCTGAGTGTTTGATGGGGATGTTGAGCAATTGCACGCCGTTCGGACTGTAGATATACATCCGGTTTCGGTTCGTCTGTTTCTGGAAGTTGTCGTCCGTTTCGAGCAACAGGCCCTCTGCCTGCACGAGTGCCGCAAACGAACTGATAGACGGGAAATAGGTAGGCAACAACAGGCTTTTCATCACGCTTTTGCGGCTTTCCTCTTTTTGTAAATGGTGTTACCGATCAGGTAGATGGCCAGTGTAATCAGGAAATAGGGGAGGTAGGATACCGGTTTTCCATGTCCGCCCACAGTTGTAAACATGCGGTTCCAGCGGATTTTTTTGATCGGGTTCTTCCAGCTTTGGGCCGGGTCGACGCTCCACCAAATAAAGACTGGCTTTCCGACGATATGCGTGGAAGGCACGTATCCCCAATAACGAGAGTCTTCTGAATTGTGCCGGTTGTCGCCCATCATCCAGTAATAATCATCGCCGAAGGTGTAGGAAGTAGCCGGTTTGCCATCGATGTAAATCGTACCGTTCTTAACCTCCAGTTCGTGTTTTTCATACTCGCGGATGATCTCTTTATAGAACGGCAGCGTTTGCAGCGTAAGCGGTACCGTCGCCCCTTTCTTAGGGATGTAAATCGGGCCATAATTGTCGATGCTCCAGCGGTTGTCGACTTGCGGGAAGATGACGTTTGTCGTCGGCATCGTTATCTTGACGACCGAATCAATGCCTTCTACTTTTCGCAGTTGGGCTGCTTCGTCGAGCGTCATATTGCACTGAAGTTCTTTGGTTTCAACCGGCATGAGGGTAATGGCATAGCGGCTGAGCACCTGATCCGGTACGCCGCCTTCGCGAACGGTTATGCGGTAAACGCCGTTCGGCTGTGGGACGGCTGAAACCACATAAGGCTCCAATGCCGGCCCCTGTTCATCCGATGTAAGCTGTACGTCATAGGTGCCTCCGATTCCCGTAATACCGGCGTCGCGCAACTGTTGCGGCATGACACCGGCTGTCGAGTAGATTTTGTGGTTGTATTGCGGACGGGCGCGGTCTGACAGGATGAGTTTTTTGCCGTTGATATAAACGTACCCATCGCGGATTTCAAGGCTGTCGCCTGGTGTGCCCACGCATCGCTTGACGTAGTTCGATTTTTTGTCAATCGGCTTCCGTAAGCCGCGGGTTACGTTATCCCTAAAATACCGCACGGTGTCGGTTGGCCAGTTAAAGACGACAATGTCATTCTTTTCAACGCTTTCAAACGCAGGAAAACGGAGGTACGGGTATTGTGGCCATTTCGAATACGAACGCAATCCAGTACCAATGATCGTGTCATGTACCATCGGCGCCGCTACGGCTGTCATCGGCACCCGCGCGCCGTAATTGAATTTGCTGACGAAGAGATAATCGCCCACCAATAACGTCTTCTCTAGCGAGGGAGTAGGAATGGTAAACGGTTGCATCACATACGTGTGTACGACGGTCGCGACGACTACTGCAAACAATAGCGAGCTCAGTGTATCGCCTGCTTTAGAAACCGCTTTCAGGCTGCGATTCTCGACATATTTTACGTCGACGGCGTAGTTGATGTAGTAGATATAAAATCCGAATGAAAACAGGCCGAGAAGCGTGTCAGTGGTGGAGTTCTTTCCGAACGACCGCAATGTTTCGACCCATACCACCGGAAACATGATGATATTGATGACCGGCACAAATAACAATGCCGTCCACCAGGGAGAACGGTTGATGATTTTCATCAATACCACCGCATTGTATACCGGTACAGCGGCTTCCCATGCCTTACGGCCGGCTTTTACATAGAGTTTCCAGGTGCCCAGGAAGTGAATGACCTGTACAAGGAGGAAAAAAAGCAACCATTGCGATGTCGTCATAGTCGTAAAGTTTCGTTCTAAGTCTTTTGGTATGTGTTTACGTTACAAAGCCAACACGTCTTTCATGGTGAAAACACCCGTGCGACCAGCAAGCCACTCGGCCGCGAGTACTGCGCCAAGCGCAAAACCCTCCCGGTTGTGGGCAATATGGGTAATTTCAATTGTATCAACCGCAGAATGATAGGATATGGTATGGGTTCCCGGAACCGCATCAATGCGTTTTGCGTCGATAAGGATTTCTTCAGGCCGCGGATTTTCCAGCGTCCAACCGGTATAGTTACTGTTTTCTATGATGCCGTTGGCCAGTGAAATCGCCGTTCCGCTCGGAGCATCAAGCTTCTGCGTATGGTGTATTTCCTCCATCTGCACGGAATACTGGCTGAATTTGGCCATCATGCGGGCCAGATGGGCATTTAATTCAAAAAACAGGTTGACACCGAGACTGAAATTGGATCCGTAGAGAAAGGCACCCTTTCGGTCTTCACACAGCGCGACCATGCGATCGTAGTCAGAAAGCCATCCCGTGGTACCACATACGACCGGTATGCCAGTTTCCAGGCAGGTCGTGATATTCGCCACCGCCGCATCCGGCACGCTGAATTCAATCGCCACATCGGCCGATTCGAGCCCGTCATACGAATTCGAACGCGTCTTTCGCAACACAATTTCGTGTCCGCGTTCCACCGCCATTCGTTCGATGATGGTTCCCATTTTACCGTAGCCAAGCAATGCAATTTTCATCAGAATCGGTATTGGATCTGGACGCCGAGGTTCTGGCGACCGTCTATTTCATTCGGAAAAAGGTCGGGTTTCACCGTCAGGTTATCGTCGACGTTGAACTGTTTCAGGTGCGCATCGACGTTGGCATCCACGATGTTGAGTACGTAAAGCCCCACGGTGATAAGCAACGACAAGTCGCGGTTGCGCTGAAACTGCCGTTGGGCGTTGATGAGCGTCTGGTCGCTGTATTGTCCGGCGAATTCGTCTTCAAGCCCCGCCAATCGCTGCTTGTAGGCATTGCGGTAGCGGTGATACGATTCGTTGTTTTTATTGTAGATGATGATGCCCGTTGCCAGCGCACCGTATACGATCGGGATCTTCCAGTACTTTTTGTTGTAGGCTTGTCCGAGACCAGGCAAAATCGCCGAATAGAAGGCGGCCTTAGTAGGGGCAAGTGGGTTGACCGATGATGTTTTGACGGTGTCACCCGCTACCAAAGGCACTGCTTCGACGGGCTTTTGTTTGGGTGCCTGTGCCATGGCATTCCCGAAAAGGAATAAGACCAAAAAGAGTATGAGGCAACGCCGGATCACTACGCGTTGAGTAATTGCAGGATACGGTTAAAATCCTCTTGCGACTGGAACGGAATCGTGATTTTCCCTTTTCCGTTCGCCGCCACTTTCACGTCGACTTTGGCGCCAAAGAAAGCCGCTATGCGGTTTTTACCCTCATCCGACAGGCCGTTCGTTTCTTTTCCTTTCGAGATAGACTTCGGTTTCAGGCCTTCCTGGTACGACTTCACCAATGCTTCCGTATCGCGTACCGAGAGGTTTTGGCTGACAATCTTTTGGTAGATCGCCGTTTGCGCGTCATGATCCTCAATATTGATGATGGCGCGACCGTGGCCCATCGTGATAAACCCATCGCGGATACCGGTTTGGATGACCGGGTCGAGTTTCAAAAGACGGAGATAGTTAGCGATGGTAGAGCGTTTCTTCCCCACGCGATCACTCATTTGCTCTTGCGTAAGCTGGATTTCGTCAATGAGACGTTGATACGAAAGCGCGATTTCAATCGGATCGAGGTCGTGCCGCTGGATGTTCTCTACTAGCGCCATTACCAGCGATTCATTGTCGTCGGCAATCCTGACGTAGGCAGGAATAGTTTTGAGTCCGGCTATTTTCGAGGCACGCAACCGTCGCTCGCCCGAAATCAACTGATAGTTGTTGAAGTCGACTTTACGAACCGTAATCGGCTGTATCACACCCAATTCACGAATCGAAGTGGCCAGTTCGTTCAGCGATTCCTCATTGAAATTGCTGCGCGGCTGGAACGGGTTGATCTCAATCGCGTCGAGTTCCAGTTCGATGATATTACCTACGACCTTATCAGCCCCTTTGTCGGAAACCGACCGGATGTCATTCTCTGGATCTTTCAAAAGCGCTGATAATCCTCGTCCAAGCGCTTGTTTCTTCACGGCTTTTGTCATACGGTAGCCTGGCTGTTTTTCTTGATGATTTCCTGCGCGAGACTCAGGTAATTGCTGGCACCCTTGCTCGTAGCGTCGAAATTGATGATGCTCTCGCCATAGCTGGGCGCTTCGCTCAATTTCACATTCCGCTGGATAATGGTGTTGAAAACCATGTCGTTGAAGTGTTTCTGCACCTCTTCCACGACCTGGTTCGATAACCGCAGGCGCGAATCGTACATCGTCAACAGCAAGCCTTCGATGTCGAGCTCCGGGTTATGGATCTTCTGCACACTTTTGATAGTATTCAGCAACTTACCCAATCCTTCCAGTGCAAAATACTCGCATTGTATCGGTATCACGACCGAGTCAGCGGCCGTGAGCGCATTCAGGGTCAGCAGGCCCAGTGAAGGGGCGCAGTCAATCAGGATATAATCGTAGTGTTCGCGCACCTCTTTCAATGCCTCTTTCAGCATGTATTCGCGGTTTTCCTTGTCGACGAGCTCAATTTCGATCGCCACCAGGTCGATGTGCGCCGGAATGATGTCGACATTCGGAGAAGAGGTCTGCAAAACAGCCGCTTCCGCCTTGATACTGTGCTCAATAAGCTGATAGGTGCCCGACTCGATTCCCTCGATGTCGATACCCAGTCCCGAACTGGCATTCGCCTGCGGATCGGCATCGATCAACAGTACTTTCTTTTCCAATACGCCGAGTGAGGCCGCTAGGTTGACGGACGTGGTGGTTTTTCCGACACCGCCTTTCTGGTTGGCGATGGCTATGATTTTACCCATGGATGTCTCCTGAAATTTGAGCGGTAAAAATACAACTTATTATGGGGATTTCAAGTTGAAAACGCGCCTTCTGACCGATTTATTTTCCTTTTTTCAGAAGCATTTTCCCGCTGTCCGCTGCAAGTCCGTTCGCGCCACGGCGGCGTTGCACCGGCTTGCAGGCGCTTCCGTTGGTCGCACTGCCGCACGGGCATCGCCAGCCGTGCCACTTTACGTCCTTTCCGCTTCCATCGGGGCTAGGGTTTGGAGTAGGCAGTGGGCAGTTGGCAGTGGGCAGTAGGCAGTGGGCAGCCGCAGTTGGCAGTCTTATCCATAGTTGCAATTGATACAGTAGTTGTCTTCGTCACAGAGCATTTCTTTATGAATCGACCAGTACCGGTAACAGTTAACACTGCCCACTGCGACTGCCCACTGCCTACTCCAAGAAACTACCCCTTCCGGCTCCGAATCATCATCTCCAACATATCCCACATCTCCTCCGGCACCGCCTCAAGCAAGTTGAACTGTCCGGCGCCTTTCAGCCATTCGCCTCCGTCAAGTGTCACGACTTCGCCGTTTACATAGGCCGAGAAGTCCGACACGAGATAGGCCGCGAGGTTCGCCAACTCCTGGTGGTCGCCCACCCGTTTTAGGGGCACTTTCTTTGCCAGGTCGAACTTTTCCTTCAGGTCGCCCGGCAGCAGTCGGTCCCAAGCGCCTTTCGTCGGGAAAGGGCCCGGCGCGATCGCATTGCTGCGGATGCCGTATTTCGCCCATTCCACCGCCAGGCTGCGCGTCATCGCCAGCACACCCGCTTTCGCCGTAGCCGACGGCACCACATAGGCTGATCCCGTCCAGGCGTAGGTCGTCACGATATTCAGGATGACGTTGTTTTGTTGTTTGGTGTCGATCCAGTGTTTGCCGAAGGCGAGCGTACAGTTTTTCGATCCCTTCAATACGATGTCAATGATCGTATCGAATGCGTTGGCCGACAACCGTTCCGTGGGCGAGATGAAGTTACCCGCGGCGTTGTTCAGTAACACATCGACCTTGCCGAAAGCCGTCAACACCGCCTGTAGCATCGCCTCCACCTGGTCATAATGGCGCACATCGCAGGCAACCGCCAGGCATTTGCCACCCGTTTCCGCCTCCAGTTCGGCCGCCGTTGTCGTCAATTTCTCTAGGTCCCGCGACGTAATCGCCACTTTGGCACCCAGTTCAAGGAAATAACGTGTCATCGATTTTCCCAGGCCGCTTCCGCCGCCTGTCACCACGATCACTTTGTCTTGTAGCGCCCCATCTCGGAGCATTTTAGCTGAATAGTTCATCCTTATATCTTGTTTCCGGTTTTTTCCTCTCTCCTCTTTCCTCTTTCCCCTTTCCCCTTTCCATCCTCACCACGGATTAGTCGCCCACACCGCCGCCTCCGGAATGAACCCCACATCCGGCATCGACAACATCGACGCAATGAGGTGTGCGATTTCCGTAGCGTGCAGTTTCTTTCCGTTGTCCTGTTGGTCGAATCCCACTTTTGGTCCGAATTGCGTCAACACCTCACTCGGATTGACCTGCATCACGCGAACGTTGTGGGGCCGGAGTTCCGCGCGCCAGCATTCCGTGAGTCCGGAAACGGCGAATTTACTGGCGACATAGGCAGAGCCTTTCGCGAATCCGGCGCGCGCTGCCGTCGATCCGATGTTGATGATATTCCCCGACTGCTGGGCCGTGAAGTGCGCCGCCGCTTTTTGTCCGGCCAGGAAAAGTCCCAGCACATTCGTGCGCCAGATGCGTTCAAAGTCCGCAGGATCCGTATCGGCTAATGCCGCGAAATATCCCACGCCCGCGTTGTTGATCAAGACATCAAGCCCGCCGAGCGTCGCGACGGTTTTTTCGAACAACCGCTCCACATCGGCTGCATCGGAAATATCGCAGGTAAAACCCGTTATACCCAGTTCGTCCGCTGCCTTTGCCACCCGTTCGGCGTTTTGTCCGCAGAACACGACCTGCGCACCTTTAGAGGTTAACAAACGGGCTGTTTCAAAACCGATTCCGGTTGTACCGCCCGTAATCAGTACTTTTGCATGTTGTAATTCCATATCGGTAAAGATAGTGGAAAGCGGTCACGCTTGAAAGCAAAGCCCCCTACCATATCCCGACACGAACAAACATGCACCATCATTATCTTCTTTATAAACCCTATGGGTACCTGAGCCAGTTCGTTTACGAGTTAAAGCGAACCAAGAAACTGTTGGGTGAACTCCACGACTTCGCGCCAGGCACTATGGCCATCGGTCGCCTCGATGAAGATTCAGAAGGACTCCTTTTACTCACAACCGACGGGAAGATGAGCGAATGGGTGCGTGGACGGAAAGTTGAGAAAGAGTATTACGTGCAGGTTGACGGCCTCATTACTGCGGAAGCGATTGCCGAAATGGCCGCAGGCGTGCTAATCGGCACCAAGAAAGGTAAATACAAAACCAAGCCCTGCGAGGCCTCCATACTTCCCTTTATTCCGGATTTACCCGAACGCGGGCGGCGGATCCGCGATGATCGGCACGGACCGACGAGTTGGGTGTCGGTCACCATCCGCGAAGGCAAGTTCCGGCAGGTGCGCAAAATGACCTCGGCGGTGGGTTTTCCCACGCTGCGACTGGTGCGCGTCCGTATCGGAAACCTACGGTTAGGGGCGTTGCAGCCCGGGCAGGTACAAGAGGTGTCGGAACTCGAGGTCTAAGGGCGCTGTAGGGCGTCGTAAAGGGAACGGAGCAGTGCGTTCGCCGTCCGTTCAAGAGAGGGTTTGACGTCGCGGAAATCTTCTTTTAATCGACCATCTGAAAGAAAATAATCAGACAACTGCATCTGCACCGGACGTCCTTTTCCGTAGATTTCGCTCACCGAAAAGGTAACCCTACACGTATCATCCGTAAACCGGATGGTCATTACGTAGTCGATCCGAAAAGCATATTCTTCTCCACGATCGCGGTAGAAAAAGGCATTGTCGCGTCGGGCTTCTACCCGCAGCGACTGGTCTGATTCGCGCACGACATCGTGTCCTTTTCGGTTTTCACCGGCGGCCCATCGCATCACCCGATCTGCCCGGTCGAGCATATCCCGCGCGGGAACGGTAAAGGTGACCGGCGCGAATCCGGCTGCTGTAAGTTCAAAACGGGGTTGTGCCAGCGCTACGCCGGCGTAGAGGAGAAGGCCTATAAGTAAGAGCTGTTTCATCGCACTTTTTATCTAAATGTACGACTTTCAGAAGCGTCTGTCAAGAACTACGGGGTTCGAATCGGAGTCGGTCCGCGTCGAAACGAAGTCCGGACGATGCAAATAGTGCATCGAGTACGCCATTTCGGAGCATGTCGTCTTTTGATGAAAATGTGAGTCCGTCAGCCGTCATGACCAGAAAAGCATCGCATACCGTCAGCGCCTGTTCGATGTCGTGCGTCGAAAAGATTACGGTTTTCCCGGCAACGGTTACCAACTTACGCAACAACTGCAGCAGGGCGAGTTTGTGGGGTAGGTCTAAATGGGTGGTAGGCTCGTCCAGGAAGACAAGTGGTGTTTGCTGTGCGATGGCTCTGGCGATCAATACATTTTGCAACTGTCCGTCGCTGATTTCATAATGTCGTTTGTGGGCAAGGGCTGTGGCACCAGTAAGTTCCAACGCTTCCTCCGTCGCCTTGATGTCCGATTGCGATAGCTTCCCCAGCCAATTCGTGTAGGGCTGGCGTCCTAAGGCAACCAACTCAAATACGGTGAGGTCGCTGGGCGGCAACCGCTCGGTCAATACCACCGCTCGGTAACAGGCAAGTTCGGACGCTGTCATTTTTGTCAGCTCACGTTCGTCGAGTTCCAATCGTCCGCGTAACGGGAGTTGGAGACCTGCCAGGGTCCGCAATAACGTCGATTTACCCGCGCCATTACTACCGATAAGTCCTACCAACGTACCACGTTCTATTTCGAAATGGAGGTGTTCCGCAACGGTCGTACCACGCCCTTTTCCGGGATAACCGATGGCCAGGTCGTCGGCTTTCAATACGGCTTTCATGAGGCCCATTTTCGTTTGTTCAACAATAACCAAATCACCATCGGCGCACCCAATAGCGAGGTAACGGCATTTATCGGTAATTGTATTTCCAGGCCGGGAAACTGGCAAAGCGCATCGCATACCAGCATGATAGCGCCACCTAAGAGCAAGGTTGCAAAAAACAATACGGAATGTCGGCTGGTTCGGAACAGCAATCGGGCAATGTGGGGCACCGCGAGGCCAACGAACGCAATGGGTCCGGCAAAGGCCGTAATCACGCCCGCCAGAATTCCGACGGAAAGAAGTACGCAAATGCGCGTACGGGCCATCGGGATTCCGAGTGTCTGTGCGTAGTGTTCCCCCAACAAAAGGGCATCCAGCGCCTTGATGCAAAACGCGGCCAACGCCAGCCCAATGCCCGTGCCGATGGCGACAATCGTGACCGCTTCCCACGACAGGTTCCCGAGGCTGCCCAATGACCAAAAGGTAAAGCGTTGCAACTGCTCGGCCGTCGACAGATAACTTAGTATACCGGTGATGGCCGACGTGAAACTTCCAAACATGAGCCCGACGATTAAGATCGACATGGTATCGCGAAGGCGTCGCGCCACCGTTAGGACGGCAAAAAGCACGACCACACTGCCGATACAGGAAGCCGCTGCAATCCCATACGGAGACGCGAGGGCCATTGCGATGGAACCCGGCAGGAAGGCCGAACCCATCACGACAAACGCAACGGCAAGGCTTGAACCCGAACTGAGTCCCAACACATACGGTCCCGCTAACGGGTTCCGGAAAAATGTCTGCATCATGAGTCCGCTTACCGACAGCGCCATACCTGCCATAACGGCGGTCAGCGCTTTGGGCAATCGGAAATCCCATACAATATAGGTCCAACTGGTTTTCGTTGCTTCCCCGCCGAATAGGGTCCGCACTACGTCAGGAAGCGGAATACGCACCGATCCATAGCACAAATCCCATAGAAAAAACACCGCCATCCCTATCGAAAGCAGGGTAAAAAGCAGGGTATGGCGACGGTGCTGCGTCATGGTTGCAAGGTACTAGGATTTTGGTTCACGTTGGTCATCATCGAAGTCGGTCGAAGAAAACCGGTCGGTGGTTGGGCAGCAATTCCGGATGCAGGATCGACACGAGGTCGCGCAACACCAGATCCGGCCGATTGGGTGCCAATTCATAATACAGCATTCCGCCGGTCTTCCCTTTACGGGAACTGAACGAGAAAATAGTCTTTTGTTGGTAACTGCGGAATTCGCGGTAATGGTCGCTCGCGGCATCGAGTTCAGCGAAGGAAGCAAACTGCCCGGGGCCTATCCAAAAATCGGCGTTTTGCCCCCGTTCGAAGACCTGTTCAAACGGCAGTTGCAGACTTCCCGTGCCCGACGTGTCCTTCCAAAGATAATCGCCTCCGGCATCTGCTATGAACAAAGCGCCCCAACTGCCTCCTTGTGGCAGGTTCCATACATCCTGGTACATCGCACCCACTAAAATGGTCGGATGTTTCGGGGTCTTCCGGGCAAGGGCGCGGATCTTTTGGTAATCGTCCCGTATCTGACGAAAAAGAGCATCGGCTTTGGCTTCCTTTCCAAACAAAACGCCAAAAAACTTGATCCATTCCGCACGCCCCAACGGCGTTTTTTCATTCCAGTCGCCATTGAGCATCACGGGAATACCGGCCCGCATGAGATTGTCATACGCCGGATTGTGGTCGTCTATACCGTTTCCAATCACCACATCCGGATGCAGGTCCAATACGGCTTCGGTATCAAGGTCGCGGTTGCCACCGAGTTCCTTCACATGCCCCGCGTCGATCCGGGCCCTCGTCCGTTCCGACGAAATGAAACGCGTATTGGGGAAACCGGTCAATGACTTTTCCACTCCCAACATCTCCAGTGAGGGAATATGCGTGGTCGACGTCACCACAATCGACCGAACCGGCACCTCGACGGACGGGTAGGAGCGAAGACTGTCGGGCAGTTTTGCATTCCGTTTCCAGAGAACGTAGGTGTACGAACGTTTCGCACCCGGCCAGGGTTCCAATACTTTAACGACCGTATAGCCCTCATATTCATAAAGTGCCAGTCCCGACGCAGCCTCTACGTGATTGCTGTGTAGGGCTGTTGCAGCCGGGCGCTCGTTTTTTCCGCATCCGATCAGCAGGAAAGTCGCGATTACGGCCCATTTCAAATTTTGCATGGGGCAAATATACGCCTGTTCGTTTTTAATTATACCTTTGCCGCCGGATAGGGTTGTGCGTTCGTCGCCGACCACATTAAAAGGGAACCGGGTGTGAATCCCGGGCTGTTCCCGCAACTGTAAGCTATAAAGCCTGTCACAATCCGCAGCCACTGTGAAAACGGGAAGGCATGTGACAGGACGCAAGCCAGGAGACCTGCCCCATCCGTAACACAAAGAGACCTTCGGGAAGAAAGGTCGGGTGGTATGAATACAGGAAAACTCATTTTTATAGCGCTACTGGCGACGTTATCGTCGTTTGCCCAAGACACCATCCGTCAGTTGGATGAGGTGCGTGTGGCCGACGTGCAATGGCGTGTGTTCAGCCGATCCCGTACGTTGAAGGTCGTGCCCGATTCACTACTGTGGCACCAGAATTCCCTGAAAACCCTACTTAGCCGCACCACGGCACTCTACTTCCGCGAGAATGGCGCCGGGATGGTCGCATCGGTCTCGTTCCGCGGTACCACGGCATCCCAAACCGCTGTCGTTTGGAACGGCATTGCCATCAACTCACTGCTAAACGGCCAAACGGATTTCAATACGATACTCACAGAAGGTTTCGGGCACGTGGTCGTCAGGCCCGGCGGGGGCGGTGTCGGCTATGGAAGTGGCGCTATCGGCGGTACCGTCCACCTCGACAATGTCTTTCGATACGGACAGGAGTTCCGGCATTCGCTCTACAGTCGGTATGGGAGTTTCGATACGTATGGTGTTGCCTTCCACGTGCGCGGCGGGTCCGAACGGTGGTCGGTCGATGCAACTCTCAGCCGAAACGAATCGCAGAACGATTACGCCATTCCCGGCGGACGTAACCGAAACGGACATTATTACAATATGGGATCGAATGTGGCTATCGGCTACCGACCCAACGCCGCCAATGAATTCAGGCTGTACCAACAAGTGTATGACGGACACCGACATTTTTCACTACTGAATCCGTCGGATACCCCCACGCAATACCTCGACTTCAATTCGCGCCATATGCTCGAATGGCTGTCCGAGCACGGTCGTTTCGTTGGGAAGGCGAAAGTTGCCTATGTGACCGAGCGGTACCGGTATTTTGAGGATGTGGAAGCTCCGTCGTATCGTCAGGGACGTTCGAGGACGCTGCTTGTTCGGTACGACGGCACGTATAGTTTCGGAAACGGTATCAAATTGAACGGTATTGCCGATGTATCGGAAAGCGAGGCCAACGGCGACGATATCCGACGGGCCGATCGTCGAACGGGAACAGCGGCAATTTCCCTCCGGCACGAACTCACGCCTCAGTTTACCTACGAGGCCGGAATCCGAAAAGACGCTGTTTCGGGATACGCGAGTCCGTTGCTGTTTTCCGCTGGCGTCGCCTTCCAACCCAACAAGGTCTTCCGCTGGACGGCCAATCTGTCGCGTAATTTCAGGGCACCTACCTTCAACGATCTTTATTGGCAGGGCGCCGGAAACGAATCACTTCGCCCCGAGGTGGCGGTGCAGGGAGAGATCGGCCAGGAGGTCACCACGCGCTTCGGCCGCTTCGGCCTGACGCTTTTCGACGGACGCATTCGCGATATGATCCGCTGGGTTCCCGTAAGCGGCGGTGTGTTTCGTCCGGAGAACGTCGATCGGGTGCATTTCCGCGGCATCGAAACGCAGTACCATTTCGAAAAACAGTCGGCCCGCTGGATGACGATACTCGATGCTTCCTATGCCTACACCCAATCGCGAAACGTCCAAACCGGAAATCAATTGATGTATGTGCCGTACCACAATGCGATGGCGGCAGTCAGTGTGCGCTACCGACACGCGACGCTACGACTGGAACAGCGTTATACGGGCTCCGTTTACCTGCAATCCGATAATGATCCCACCCGCAAACTACCGGATTATGCGTTGTCAAATGCCGCCATCGAGTATGCCTCCGGTGCCATTACGGCGGGTTGCCGGATCGACAATATTGGAAATGTTTCCTACCAGGCGATGGAGGGCCGCTATATGCCCTTACGCCATTATACCTTTTACATAACCCTAATACTATAATATGAAGCGTATTTCCCTGTTCGTAATGGCCTCCCTGGCCTTTTTAAGTGTTTCCTGTTCGGATGACAGCGCGTCGTCGAACCCAAGTGGCGACTATGATGACGGCGTACTCGTGCTCAATGAAGGGAATGCTGTCAGCGGCTCGGTCACCTATCTCAGCGAGGATGGCACGACCGTGGAACAGGGCATTTTCGCCGCGGTCAACCCGACGGAAACCCTCGGAGGCTATCTCCAATCGGTGTTTTTTGACGGCAACAGGGCGTATATCATCTCTAACGGGTCCAATAAAATTACGGTAGTGAACCGCTATACCTTTACCTACATAGGTACGATCGAAGGCGGTCTTTCAGTTCCGCGATATGGTGTGGCAGACGGAGGCAAAGCCTATGTAACGAACCTGGGAAGTTTTACCGATGAGACCGACGATTTCGTAGCGGTCATCAACCTAGACACCCAAACCATCGAAACGACCTGGCCAATTGGCAATCTGGCCGATCACATCGAGAAGGTGGGACAAAAGCTCTTTATTGCAAACGGTAGTTTTGGTGCCGGGCATTCCGTTACCGTGCTCAATGCCACCACCGGAGCGTCTCTCGGCGTGATCGAGACGGAACTGTCACCCAATTCAATGGCCTACGACGATGGCAAACTGTATGTGCTTTGCGGTGCTTTCGCTACGGACGGACTCCTTCACACCATTGACCCGGGATCATTGGAAGTGACAGAAAGCAAGCCCTTCACCGGATATGCCGACCCGCAATACCTAGCCGTCGATGAAGGGGATGTTTACTTTTGCTCCGGCACGTCGTTTTGTCGGATGCGACGCACACCGCAACCACCGCAACCCGAGATAGAATCGTTTGCCACCGAAGCCATGACACTCTACGGGTTTACGGTGCATGACGGGAAAGCGTATGTGGCCGATGCGCGCGACTTCGCCTCGAATGGTATCATTTCGATATACGATATCGGAAACGGATCGCTTATCGCCAACGCCCCGGCCGGAATCGCACCCAACGGATTCTACTTCAACGACTAAACAAAAAAGCTGTCATCACGACAGCCTTTTGTTTTTTTATCGACGCACCAGAGACGGCGGTGTTTCAATATACATATCGGTACCAAAGCGCCGCATCGAGCGCGTATCCCGGAACGGACGCGTCACAACGGCTGGTGTCGGAACCGGTCGACGGCCACCTCCGGCAATTAGCGTCAGTGCGGTGTTAAGGTAGGGCTCGGTGGTGTCACCGAGTGTACCCAGGCTTTCGAGATCTTCGACTTGCGAGACGGTTGGCGTGATGCCATCCTGGTAATCGCCAAAATTGTCTGCATTGATCATTTTGATGACGATCGGTTGCATGGCATATTTGTGCTTGGTAGAACGACCGTCGCGACCGAAATCGGGCGAATCGTAAAGGGTAACCGAACCGACGTTTTTCCCCACGGTTACGTCTCCGATCTGCACAACGGTGATATAGGGTTTTAGTCCATTGATGACCAATTCACTTGCAGAAGCGGTACTTTTGGTTGTCAGGATATAGACCTTGCTTAAATTCAGGCTGTTGATGCCGGTGCCGCTGATGGAATTGACGAAGTTCACCGCTAAGTCAGACGGATTGTTTTCCTCAAAGTAGGCCTGCAAATCGGGGTTCCATTGTTGTTTGGAGAAGAGTTGGCCGTTGAATTGGCCGGTAATCATGCTCGCCAGTCGCGAGGCCGTGCGAACGGAACCGCCCGAGTTATACCGGAGGTCGAGTATAAGATGCGTCACACCCGCAGTTTTGAATTCACCAAACGCCTCGTTCAGTTGTCCGTCGAAATCAGCGGTAAAGCCATTGTACATGAGGTAGCCGATTTTGTTGGCACCCTGTTCGATGACTTTTTTAATATACACCGGATTTTCGGTCAGTTGCGCTTTCGTAAGGGTGACACTTCTTCCATTGGGGGTAAGGTTCCCACCGTCAAAATCCGCCAGATTGAGGGTATAGGTGTCCTGTGCCAGTAATTGCTGGTAATTACTTACGGTGAGAGGCGTACCGTCAACTGCGTAAAAAATGTCGCCACGGCGGATGTCTTTTGCAGCGGCATCCGAACCGGGTAGGATATACCGCACCCATCCGAACACATCGGTCGTGCTGCCGGGTCGGTATTTCAGTCCGAAGTCAACGCCATTGCTTTTCGAAACCCCCGCAAAGAGGTTTTCCACCTGGCTGTAATCGCTTACCATAAAACTAAAGCGGTCGATTGACTCGTTGACGCGCAGGTGGTCAAACAAATCGAACGGATCGGGATAGCCCCGCAAGAAGGCTTCGAGGTCTTTCTGTGAGGCGAAACGGTCATCGGCCAGGTCGGGCACGTCTTCCTTCCATAAATAATAGGTGTTAAGGCCTTTCCAGATAAAGTTCTGTACTTCAAGTCCGGCGCTTACCGACAGTTTGTCGTCTTGGTCTTCGCAACTCTGGAAGAAGCCTGCGGCAAGCAGGAAAAGTCCCAGAAATCCAATCGTTTTTTTCATAGCAGGCATTTTGTCTAAAACGTAAATTTAAGAACTTTCGCGTTACCGGATTTTTTCTTGTAACAAAAAAAAACGTGTCTCGTCTTGACTTAGAACACACGATAAAACAGATGGATCAAACGGAATTCATGAAAACGGTGACGCCCTTCCGGGCAAAGCTCTACAGGGTAGCCCTCCGGCTCCTCGTGAGCAGCGACGAAGCGGAAGATGCCGTTCAGGAGGTGATGCTTCGCCTCTGGTCACGCCGGGAGACCCTTTCGTCGTATAACAGTGTGGAAGCCCTTGCGATGACGATGACGAAGAATTTTTGTCTGGATCAGTTGAAGTCGAAAAGGGCGGGCAACCTTCGGATCGTCCACAGTAATTATACGGACGCCGACCCGGGCCTGCAACGTCGGATTGAAGACCGCGATACGATGCGGCTCGTCGAGAAGGCGATGGAGGAGCTCCCGCAACAACAGAAACTCATCGTGCAGTTGCGCGACATCGAGCAGTGCGAATACGATGAGATCGCCCAAATAATGGATATGAATGAAACGGCCGTTCGGGTCGCCTTATCCAGGGCACGGAAAACATTACGAGAATCGATCATTAAACTACATCGCTATGGAATTGGATAACATCCGGCTGCTGCTTGACCGCTATTTTGAAGGAGAAACGACGCTTGAAGAAGAAAACATACTGGCCACCTATTTTGCGTCTGACGATGTGGCCGCCGATTTAGTACCCTATCGTCCGCTCTTCGGATTTTTCGCCGAAGCACGGGAGTTAGAGCCCCAAACGGAAGTATCGCTTCCTGTAAAGAGAAACCGCATGCGCTGGATTCCGGCGGCGGCCTCGGTCGTGCTGTTGCTCGGTGCCGGTACCTTCGCCTACCTCCGCTTTGAAACGGCGCCTGCTAAACAGGGCCAGGATCTCGGTACCTACGACAATCCTGAAATAGCCTACCAGGAAACCCAAAAGGCCCTAAAAATGCTTTCCTACCACGTGAATTCCGGTGTGAAAGGAATGGCCTACATCGAAACATACGAACAATCAAAAAACGTCATATTTAAAAAGTAAAAATCAGCAATCATGAAAAAAGTATTCTTAACTTTAGTACTGGCCTTACTGCCAACCCTTTTCTTCGGACAGGATGTATTCAATAAGTTCGACGGACCCGAAGAAATCACCACGGTCATCGTAAACAAAAAGATGTTCTCGATGATGGGTAAGGTCGATAGCAAAGACAAAGACGCGAAGCAATTCCTGAAACTGGTCGAAAAACTGGATAACCTTCGGGTGTTTACGACCGCCAACTCGAAGTACGCTGCGGATATGAAGGCGACGGCTGAAAAGTATATCAAGACAGCCAAACTGGAAGAGTTGATGCGCGTTAATGATAAAGGACAAAGCATCCGTATTATGGTAAAATCCGGAAGTACCGACAACATCGTGAAGGAACTGTTGATGTTCATCCAGGGAACAGGTAAAGGCAACGAAACCGTATTGCTCTCCCTGACCGGTAACTTCGACCTCGACGATCTGTCAGCCCTCACCGACCGTATGGATCTGCCAGGCGGCGACAACCTTAAAAAAGCATCGAAAGCACGTTAACAACATGAAAAACTTCCGCTACCTCCTCCTACTGGCCTTTGCGTTTGGCCTCGCTTCCTGCGAATCAGGACCCTCCCTTGAGAAGTACTACGTCAAGAAGTCGGAGAACCCGGATTTCCTTACTGTCGACATCGCCTCGTCGATCATCAAAGCCAATCCTAAAAACATAACAGCGGAGCAGGCGGGAGCCCTTGAGCGTATCGAAAAACTCAATGTGTTGATGTTCAAACGTAATCCGAAGAATCTGGCGGATTACAAAGCCGAGAAAGACAGCGTCAGCACCATCCTGAAAGCGGGGAAATACGATCCCCTGATGAAAATCGGGTCCGGTAAAAACGGTGCTTCGATTTACATGAAAGGGAAGGAGGAAAAGACGGATGAATTCGTAGTCAATGCCTACTCCGAAGAAAATGGTTTTGCCGTCATCCGGTTACTCGGCGACGAAATGACGATGAACGATATCATGGCCGTGATGTCGCTTCTGAAACAATCCGACTTCGATGTAGACGAACTCAAACCGTTGCAGGAAATGCTGAAAAGCCAGCCTCAATAAGCATCTTACTTCTTTATATAAAAAAAAGCGTCCTCATGGGGCGCTTTTCTTTTTGGCTTCGCGGAAGTATTTCAACGGAACAACCAGCATCCCAAAACATTCCCCGTGTTCTTTTCCCAAATGTTTGTGGTGCATCTTGTGGGCACGACGCACCGCCCGGGCATAGACGTTATCAGCATTTCGTAACCACTTGAATCGTTGGTGAATGAAAATATCATGTACGAGGAAATACGTGAGTCCATATGCGAAAATACCCAAACCAATCGCCAACCCGATTTCGAGTATACCGTTTTGCCACAACAGAAAAAACCCAATGCTGACGACGGCATAGAAAATGAAGAAGGCATCGTTGCGCTCGAACCATGAATCGTGGTCTTTGCGGTGATGGTCGGCGTGTAGCGACCACAAAAATCCGTGCATGACAAATTTATGGGTGAACCACGCCATGAATTCCATCATGAAGAAGGTAAGTGCGAAAACCAGAAGGTGTATGAAAATTGACATTAGACAAAGTTAAAGCGGTAAACGATATAGCTCTTGGCAAAGAGCCCGAATTTTTCATAGTTGGGAACCCGAACGCGCGCGGCCACAAGTTCCGACGATGGCGTTTTCTTCAGTTTCGTCAGCAGGCGGCGGTAGTAGACATAGGCTGTATACACCCCGAACTTCGCCTCCATGGGCAACAGGCGAATCCCGTCATAGGCGTCAGCGAAGTCGGCTTCGATCTCGCGGACGATTTCCATTTTCGCAGCCTCGTCGAGTCGGTGGAGGTCGGTGCCCGGGAAATAGGTACGGTTCAATCCTTCGAAGTCCGCCTTCAGGTCGCGTAGGAAGTTTACTTTCTGGAACGCCGACCCGAGTTTCACGGCAGCGCCTTTCAGTGCTTCATATTTCTCCCGATTTCCTTTCACAAAAACGGTCAGGCACATAAGGCCCACCACGTCTGCTGAACCGTAGATATATTGCGCGTATTCCTCTTTTGTTTCATACACCGATTTGCTGAGGTCAAGGCGCATACTGTGCATGAACGCGTCGATAAGGTCGCGTCCGATGCTGTATTTACGGACGGTATGCTGAAACGAATTCAGGATCGGATTCAGGCTGATGCCATCCGCCAGTGCATGTTCGAGGTCTTTTTCAAACTGATCAAACAGGCGTTGTTTGTCGTATTCGTGGAAGGTATCGACGATTTCATCCGCGAAGCGTACGAACCCATAAATGTTGTGGATGTCCTGCCGTATCGATGGCGCCAGCATCCTGACGGCCGCCGAAAACGACGTGCTGTAGGCGCTGGTTACCTTTCGGCTACAATCGAAAGAGACGGTGTCAAAAAGTGCTTTCATGTTTCCTGTAAGATGGGATTATAGGTACGTATTAATTCAGCCGAGAGTTTTCCGGAAATCAGCGACGGAGGCACACCCGGTCCGGGCACCGTCAGTTGTCCGGCAAAATAGAGGTTCTTCACTTTTCGGCTTCGCAGTTTCGGACGCAGGAACGCCGTCTGCATAAGGGTGTTGGCCAGTCCGTAGGCATTTCCTTTATAGGAGTGATAGGCTTCTTCGAAATCATTCTTGCAAAACCCAATCCGAAACAGAAGGCTCTCGCGAATAGGTTGTCTGGTAATGGCCTCAAAGCGCGTCATGATGTTCTCGAAACAACGTTCCCGCATCGCTTCCGTGTCTTCAATGCCAGGCGCAAGAGGCACAAGGAAAAATCCGGACTCCATGCCTTCGGGAGCAGCGGTTTTATCGGTTTTTGATGGGAAGTTGGCGTAGAACAGCGGTTCTTTCGGCCACTCCGGTCGGTCGTAAATGGCGGCGGTATGCGTATCGAAATCAGCATCGAAGAACAGGGCATGGTGTGGTACGCCTTCTACCGGTTTGGAAAACCCGGCGTAGAAAACGAGACAACTCGGTGCGAACACGCGTTTTTCCCAATATTCCGCCGAGTATGTACGCGCCGCTTCCGGTAATAAGGTTTCGGTATGGGCGTAATCGGCGCCGCTGAGTATGATGTCTCCGGAAATAGTTTCTCCATTTACAACAAGTCCTGTCGCACGTCCGTTTTCCACCACAATTCGGTCGACGGGTGATGACGTCCGGATGCGCACACCCAATTCCGTCGCCAACGATTCCATGGCCGCCACGACATCGAACATGCCGGTTTCAGGATGCCAGGTGCCGAGTCCGAAGTCGGCGTAGTTCATAAAACTATAAAACGACGGTGTATCGGAAGGTTTTGCCCCGAGGAACAGCACTGGAAATTCCAGAATGCGGATGAGTTTCGGATGTTTGAACAGCTTGCGGATGTCGCGACTGATGGTGCCGGCGAATTGGGTGACGTTTCGGAACGTATCCCAGGTGATGAGTTCAAGTGGCGATTCACCGGGTCGATACACCAGATCTAAAATGGCGATTTCATAGTTTTTCTTGGCTCGCGCGATAAACTGGCGTAGCTTGTCTCCAGCGCCGGGTTCTAGTGATTCAAATTTGGCGGCGATCGTATCGAGGTCGTCGCCGATATCGATGAAATCATCCATGCCAAAATAGACGCGGTAGGCAGGATCGAGGCGAATCAATTTATAGTAATCGGATACTTTTTTTCCAAAATCAGCGAAAAAACGCTCGAAAATGTCCGGCATCCAGTACCAACTCGGACCCATGTCGAAGGTGAAACCGTCTTTTTTAAGTTGGCGCGCACGTCCTCCTATCGAAGGGTTTTTTTCGAAAATCGTGACATCGTACCCTTCTTTCGCCAAATAGCAGGCTGCGGCCAGCGATGAAAATCCGGCCCCGGCAATCAAAACAGTGTTTCCCATCATGCACTCACTCTTTGGTTGAGTCGTTCGAGTTTGTCTCCAAAATCCGACAGCGATGCAATGGTGGTCACATTCGGATAACGCGGAGAGGGTTTAAAATGACGGGCCATCTGTCCCGCAATCCATAATTCAGAGTCGTTATCAGCCAGCAACTTGGACGAAAAACGGGTCAGATAATCCGGAAGTTCGTTGGCTCCCGGCGTTACCGTCAGGTAAGTTACGAATATAAGGTTATCATGCATCTGTTTTAGCTCAGATAATTCATCCATGGTAACATTCGTACCCAAATAGAGTGTGCGATAGGAGCGGGAAAGGGTTTCAAAATTGAGATATTGTAAGGCCGTATCGTGTATTTCGCCTGATGGTAGGAACAACACGATGGTGTGTTCGGTGTTTTCGGGTTCCTGCGCGAGCAGTCGATCCGATTCTGCGGCGGTTTTCTGGCGGATCATCTCGGAAATGAAGTGCTCATGTACGGCCGTAATCGTGCCGGTTTGCCACAGTGTGCCGATTTCCGAAAGCAGGGGGAGGAACACGTCGAGGTAAATTTCGCGGAAGGTCTTTGTAGCCGCCAACGCATCGTAGGTACGCATGAACAACGGCTGGTCGAAGTCCATCATCGCCAGCAGAAAGGCGTTCAGCGAATGGCTCCGAATACTCTTTGCGTTGGTGATTTCCGCCAACAATCTCGGAATTCCGCCCGGCCCCAGCTCCGATATCTTCGAAATCTTGTAACCGTGGTTGTTCAACAGTTTGATATTCATCAACTCCCGGAGGTTGGTGATGGAATACGAGCGAACGTTGTTTTGGTCGCGCTCGGGGGTCAGTATATTGTAACGTTTTTCCCAGGTACGAATCGTGTGAGCCTTGATTCCGGTTAGGTTTTCAAGGTCCCGGATGCTGAAGACTTGCTTTGACGCTTTCATGGTCGTAGTTTTGTCTAACAAAAGTAATAAAATTGTTAGTCAAAAATAAATACGACACTGTTAAGATTGTAAAAAACCGTCCGTTAGGAGGAAAAAAGCGATGAAGGGGGCGTTACCAGCGGTCAAATCCGGCGGCGATGCGATCGATGGCCTCTGCAATACGTTGTATTTTGCCGTCTTCCGATAAGGGCGCCAGTACCCAGGCGCGAATGAGTTGTTTCTTTTTTTCCGGATAGGATACAAACGCCGCGTACGCATCCGGGTCGTCTTTCAGGCACAGCAGGAAGTCGTCATCGGCAACCGGCGGCGGACCATCGGTGTATAATGTCAGCCTCACTTTATCCCCTTCTTCCTTCTTAATCGCTTTCCGGATTTCGGATTTGACGGCTAAGAAATGCCCCTGGTTCTTCATTGACCACATCGTGACGTCCTTCAATTCATAGTCGTCGATATATCCGTTTACCTTCTGCATGCCAAAAGGCGATTTCACGGCGGGCTTTTCAAGCGGAATCAGTACGTACGTCCAGCCGCCTTTCTGTTGCATTCGCTGCAATTCGAAGGTATCGTCGACGAAGGGGATGCGGGTAGCGGACATCAGTTATGGTAAATCCGGGTTACTTTTTCGATACCGTCTATTTTGCGGATGTTGTCGGTGAGGCGCTTCAGGATGGTGTTGTTTTGTACGACCACCGTGACCTGTCCTTTGAAAAGTCCGGCTTCGCTGCTAAGCGAAATACTCTGGATGTTAACGTGCATATTGTTGGAAATCACACGTGTCAGGTTGTTGGTGAGGCCGATGCTGTCCATTCCCGTGATTTCCAGCACGGCTTTGAATTCCTGTTGGCTCGAATCGATCCATTTGGCCTGCATGATACGGTAGGCGTAATTCGATTGCAGGCTGAGGGCGTTGGGGCAGTCTTTTTTATGGACCTTAATACCTTCGTTTATCGTTAGGAAGCCGAACACTTCGTCACCCGGAATCGGGTTGCAACAGGTGGCGAGTTTATAATCCAATTTGTCTTGTTCCGCCCCGAAAACCAGCATGTCGTAGTTGCTGCTGATTTCTTCCTTCTGGATTTGCTCGACCGGTGCCCGGCGGATTTTTCCTTTAAAGAAGTTCATGAACGCATTGCCTTTCAGGGCGGCAAATTCCTTCAATTTCGGGTTTTCAATGGTGCCGATGCCGGCGCGGTAATACAAATCGAGGCTCGTTTTCAGTTTCAGGAAACTGGCAAGTTCGTTGATCGTACTCTCGTTGACGGTTATCTTGAGATGGCGCAATTTACGGAATAGCAGTTCTTTACCTTCTTCGGCAATGCGCTTGGTATCTTCGTTTAAGACGCTTTTGATTTTGTTCCGGGCACGTGCGGTGGTGACATAATCAAGCCAATGGAGGTTCGGTTTCTGGTTGGTCGACGTGATAATTTCGACCTGGTCGCCGCTTTTGAGTTCATGGTTGAGCGGCACCAATTTTCCGTTGACCCGGGTGCCGCGGGTGTGAACGCCGATTTCCGAGTGGATGCTAAACGCGAAGTCGAGGGTTGTGGCGCCTTTGGGTAGGGATTTGATTTCCCCTTTGGGCGTAAAGACGAAGATTTCTTTTGAATAGAGGTTCATTTTGAAATCCTCGACAAAGTCTACAGCGTTTGTTTCCTGGCTCTCAAGCGCTTCCCGCAACAGGTTGAGCCACACATCCAGACTACTTTCCTCAGTGGCGCCCTGTTTGTATTTGTAATGCGCGGCGTATCCTTTCTCGGCTATTTCATCCATCCGTTCGCTGCGGACCTGTATTTCTACCCAACGTCCGAGTGGTCCCATTACGGTAATGTGCAGCGCTTCATAGCCGGTAGACTTAGGCGAAGAAATCCAATCCCGCAGTCGGCTGGGGCTCGGTCGGTAATGATCGGTGACGATGGAATAGACTTTCCAGGCGATGAATTTCTCGTCGTGCGCAGCCGATTTATAAACGATACGAAGCGCGAATTTGTCATATACCTCGTCAAAGGTGACATTCTGCGCTTTCATTTTCCGTCGGATCGAATAGATCGATTTCGGCCGTCCTTTGATGATATAGTCGATGCCTTCCGCGTCAAGCGACTTCTTCAATACATCGGAAATGCTCTTTATGTAGGCATCCTGTTCCTCTTTCGTCTCCTTGATTTTACTGAGGATGTCGTTATACACGTCGGGCTCAGTATATTTGAGTCCGAGGTCTTCCAGTTTGGTCTTGATGTTATATAGGCCTAGGCGATGGGCGAGGGGCGCATATATATAGAGTGTCTCCGATGCGATCTTCATTTGTTTGTACTCCGCCATCGAGTCCATGGTCTGCATGTTATGCAGGCGATCGGCCAGTTTGATGAGGATAACACGCACGTCGTCGTTGAGCGTGAGCAGCATTTTCCGGAAGTTCTCGGCCTGTACCGAGATATTCAGGTCTTTCTGCACCTGCGAGATCTTCGTCAATCCCTCGACCAATTGTGCGATTTTGGGATTGAACATCTTCTCGATGTCCTCAAGCGTGACGTCGGTGTCTTCGACCACGTCGTGCATGAGGGCCGCGGCAATGGCGGTGGCGCCCAAACCAATTTCGGAAGCGACGATCTTGGCAACGGCGATGGGATGGAAGATGTAGGCTTCGCCCGATTTGCGTCGCTGGTCTTTATGCGCGTCTACGGCCACGTCAAACGCCTTCCGGATGAGTTTTTTATCCTCTTCCGATAGGGTTTGGTAGCTGATGCGCAGTAATTCTTTGTATTCCTGGGCAATAGCTTTGTTTTCTTTTTCGATATCCAGCTCTGTCATCGACCTATAAATTCGCTTAAATATAAGAAAACTCTCGAAAACCCAAACGGCTTTCCCGAACGCTTTTTACTGAAAGTTCCGTTGGCGTTTGGCTTCGAAAATCAAGACGGCTGCGGCTACGGACACGTTCATCGAGTCGATTTCGCCCTGCATCGGGATCTGGATGTTGCGAACCGCTGCGTCCCGCCATTCCTGTGTCAGGCCGCTGTCTTCGGTGCCGACGACCAGTGCGGTCGGAGTGGTGAAGTCGCAATGGTGGTACTCCGATGCGTCCTGAAGCGCGGCGGCGTAAAGGGCAACACCTTTTGCTTTTAGAAAGCCGATGACGTCCGTTGTGATGCCCGTGGCGAGCTGCGTCGTAAACAAACAGCCCACGCTTGACCGGATGATGTTCGGATTATACAAATCGCCTTTTGGGTTGGCGATGATCACCGCGTCTAGTCGGGCGGCGTCCGCGGTGCGCAACAGAGCCCCGATGTTTCCGGGTTTTTCGGGTGCTTCCGCAACCAAGATGAGTGGGTTATCCGACAACTGCAACGCATCAAGCTCAAGCGATTTTGCCCGGGCGAGCGCCAGCAATCCGTCTGAACCTTCCCGGTAGGCGATGCGGTCAAAGACCTCGCGTCCGATTTCGTACAGCGTAGCGCCGGGTGCCAGGCGGGCGGCTTCCTCAGCAGTGCATTTTTCGGGAAAGAACAACAGGTCGGTAATTTCGTAGCCTCCTTTCATTGCCAAACCGATTTCGCGCCGGCCCTCGATAGCGAACTGTCCCGATTGACGGCGTGCGCGCGCCTTTTCCTGTAGTTGCAGGATGGATTTGATAAGCGGGTTGTGTGGAGAGGTAAGGAGTTTCAGGAGCGTTCGGTTTAAGTACGGGGATCAATCGTAAAATTACAAAATTCCGCGGGCCTTGATCTCGAGGTACTTGTTGATGGTATCGAGGGTAAGCTGCTCCGGGAACGTCAATACCGAGTGAATGCCGTACTTTTTCAATTCGGTGACGATGCGTTTTTTCTCGAAAATGAACTTTTCGGCTATGACCTTATCGTAAATCTCCTGCACATTGCCGGCTTTTTCTTTTGACATACGGTCGAGTTCGGTATTGTGGAAGAAGACGACGACCAGCAAATGGTTTTTGGCGATACCGCGAAGGTACGGCAACTGCCGGTTCAGGCCATCGAGCGTGTCGAAGTTGGTGTACAGCATCACGAGACTGCGGTGGTTGACATTGCGCTTGATATCGGCATACAATCGTCCGAAGTCACTTTCGAAAAAGTCGGTCTTGACGGCGTAGAGTGCTTCGAGTATGCGTTCCATCTGCGACGACCGTTTCTCGGCCGCAACGCGATTTTCAACGGTTTTAGAAAAGGAAAAGAGCCCGGCCCGGTCGTGTTTTTTCAAAATGACATTCGACAGCACCAACGACGCGTTGATAGCGTAGTCCAACAGGCTGAGTCCGTTGAACGGCATTTGCATTTGCCGTCCTTTGTCGATGACCATATACACCGTTTGGGATTTTTCGTCCTGGAACTGGTTCACCATCAGGCTGTTTTTCTTTGCAGTAGCTTTCCAGTTCAGCGTTCGGATATCGTCGCCCTGAACGTATTCCTTTATCTGCTCGAATTCCATGGTGTGCCCGAGTTTTCGGATCCGTTTGATACCATACTGCACCAATTGGTTCGAAAACGCCATCAGGTCGTATTTTCGGAGTTGTATGAAAGACGGATACACGGGCACCATCGCGTCGGCATCCGACTGGAAACGCCGGATGGCAAAACGCAGCGGTGAAGTAACCATGAGGTTCAGTACACCGAATGAATATTCGCCACGTTTGACCGGCCTTAGGTAATAGCGGAAGGTATCCTGTGCCATGCCGTCGACCGTGCGCGTGATACCGAAGTCACGCAACTGAAACTGTTCCGGTAACTCATCGATAACCCGCACCTTAACCGTAAACGGATACCGACTGACAAGTTTGACGGTCACCGGATTCTCATCGCCATTCGAGAACTTTTCCGGCAAGGTCCGCTCGCCGGTAACGCCTTCGCGCGTGCGGAAAAGCAGGACGATATCGAGCAGGATCAGGCCTATGTATACAAAAAACGCAAATTGCGCTGCGAGATACAGTCGTGGGAAGAAAAAAGCGAAGGCAAACAACGCCGCTACGCCCCCTAAAACATAGAAGGTGAACGTGGTGAGGTAGAGTTGCCGGAAGAATCGCTTCATTTATCGTGGAATTTCAACCGATTCGATGATTTGTGCAATGATCTGATCGGCGGTCAGGCCTTCCATTTCGCGTTCCGGGGTGACGATCACCCGGTGGCGCAATACAGGTGCCGCCGCCTCGCGGATGTCTTCGGGCGTTACGAAGTCGCGCCCATTGATAACCGCGAACCCTTTTGCCGCGTTGAGGATGGCCAGTGAGGCACGCGGAGAGGCTCCCAGGTAAAGGAACGCATTTTCACGGGTGCCGACAATGATCTGCGCAATGTAGTGCATCAACTGTGGGTCGACCACAACCTGTTTGACGATCGACTGGCAACGGCGGATTTCATCTGGTGACAGCACGGTTTTGACGTGTGACAGCTTGGCTTCGCCTTTCAGTTCGTGCTCGCGGCGAATGATGTCAACTTCCTCCGAAAGCGACGGATACCCCACGTGTATCTTGAAGAGAAAGCGGTCGAGTTGGGCTTCCGGAAGGCGGTACGTACCTTCCTGTTCCACCGGGTTTTGGGTGGCGACGACCAAAAACGGGGCGTCCATTTCATAGGTGCTGCCATCGATGGTAACCTGCCGTTCTTCCATCACCTCAAAAAGGGCGGCCTGGGTTTTCGCCGGTGACCGGTTGATTTCGTCAATCAGCAAGAGGTTGGAGAAAATAGGCCCCTTCCGAAATTCGAAACTCGATTTTTTGAGGTCGAAGACAGAGGTTCCCAGAATATCCGACGGCATCAGGTCAGGTGTAAACTGGATCCGGCTGTAGCCGATGTCAAGCGTACGGGCCAGCAATTTGGCCGTCAACGTTTTCGCCACGCCGGGCACGCCTTCCAACAGCACGTGTCCGTTGGCCAACAGCGCCACCAGCAGTTGGTCGACCATTTTTTCCTGTCCGACGATGACCGATGCAATTTCCATGCGGATAGCATCGATGTGTTGTTGCAGTCCGCTCAGGTCAATACGGGCGGTGAAGTTGATGTTTTCGTTGTCCGGTTGCACCGGTGTGTTTTCATTTTCCATACTAACTGAAGATTTTTTCGGTGGCTTCATTGAATGCAATTAGTTCTTCCTCATTCAGGCTGAACCGATTGCGTTTAAAGTTATTGATCATATCGCATACGCGGCGGATGTCGTCTTCGGGTTTGCCCGATTTGAGATGCAGTCGTTTGATAAATGCCTCGTCCAATACCGTGGTATCGATGCGGTATTCCTGCCGTATGCGTTCGAAAAAGTAAATGATTTTTTTCTCAACCAGATTGCCGTGTTCACCTTCCTGCCGGTACAGGTTGGCGACGGTCTGCACGAACTCGACCGTCGTATTCGATAAAGGTGTCACGATCGGAATCACCCGTTGGCGCCTTTTGGCCGTGAAGATGATGAAGATCAAAAGTCCGCCAAGCAAGAGCAGCCATGCCCAACGCAGCGCGACGTTTTCAAACATAAACCGGGTGAGTGAACCGTTGGTGGTGTTTCGGGCATCGTCGGTGAAAAAATAGACCTGGTCGTGAGGTAGCAATGACAGCGTGCTTTCGGCATACCGCGCGTCGTGACCGTGCAACAGGTAGTAGTTGGAGAAAGCCTGCGGATCGAGGTGCAGGAAGAAATACCCGTTTAGGTAACGGATTCGCAGGTAGTTCGGTTTCCGTTTCGCGTCGTCCTGGCGCACGTAGCCCAGCACCTGCGTCTGGGATGCGTCGAATGTGTCGAAATACGTATCGCCTATGCCTTTGTCGAAGATCACGGGCTTTTGGCGCGAGCGATCGTTTACGGTCCAGAGTTTTCGTTTTTCTGGCTTTTCTTCGGCAGATTTCACGGTAAAGTGCAACGAGTCGGCCAGCGCCTTTCCGAGTTCATAATCGCTGATAAAGACGGTATTTCCGTTAGCGGCAAACAGCAGCAATTCGGATACCGACGCTTTGTCAACATGCTGTCCGATCGACACCATCGTGCCCGATAACGTAAACCCTGCACCTTCCTCGTAATAGTCGATGTTTTCGTTTAAGTATTCGTACGGCGTGTTGCCAAAACGCTCGACATTGTCAGCACCGAACAGTCGGTCGATCTCTTCGTTGAACACGTAGAGGTCAAGCGGGTTCTTGTCGGCTACTTTGTATGACGGTCGCCAGTCGACTTGCCGCGGTTCGCCGTTATCCGCAACCATCAGGAGTACGAAAAAGGCAACACAAAGGCCCAGGAAGAGTTTCATGGAAGTTGTCATGCCAGTCGCGTTATGGTTTCCTGGAAAGCGGCAGCCGTTTTCGCATACGTCGATTCGTCAACGTCGAATTTGCCATACCAGATGTAATTATACAAATAGGAGAGGTACTGAAACTGTTTCCGCAGCGCCTCGTTCCGGATTTCATAAGCGTATTGCGAATTCGTCTTCTCTTTGTCGAATTCGATAAGTTCCCGTCTCGACAGTTCCCGCAGCAGCCGCAGGTAGTGGTAACGGGTGGCAAGACGCCGGTCATTTTCCGCCAACGCCTTCCGGATCAAATCGTCGAAATCGGCCGCTTCGATATTGCCGTCAACGTCGTCATAGCGCAATCCGGCTTGCGGTGAACGGGTGAAGACCCATTTTCCTTCCCGTCTGAAAACGGCACGGGCGATAAAATAAATCACCAAAAGACCGAGCAGTATCAAGAGCGTCCAACCCGCATAGCGGAGAATTTGGGCCGATGTCTTGGTGTCGCGCAAATCAAACCATTCGCGTAGTTTTCGGTCGAGCCAGTCGGTAAATCGTTGCCAAAGCGTCTTCTCCGGTTTTTTGTCCTCATAGGAAAACGCCTTCGAGTCATAGCGCGAACGGAAGTCGTCTTCAAAACGTACCGGTTTGGTTCGTTGCGGGTCAATGGCATAAAACGCACTGGTGTCGGCGGGTATGCGGGCGGAAAATGTGTCGTCGCCGTCTTCTGCCACATAGGTGGTGTCGACCATGACGGTGGCCGTGTCTACCAACGGTTCGGAGAGCGTATCCTGTGCCGTGGCGACCACGGAAAGCAGCGATAAAGCAAGTACGATCCAGTTCCTCACGACGCGTGCTGTTCGTTTTGCATCCGGCGCGCTACGCGATACGGATAGATGATGTAATAATAGGAGATGATCGAAAGCGTCGAAAGGATAATCGCAAGGTTGACCACATCCGGAAGCTCATTGGCGTATCGGGTGACAAATCCCTCCAAAACGGCGGCAGCGATGGTGAAAGGCATCGTACTCAAAAAGATTTTGAAACTGTTCCGGAAGCCGATCTTGAGGGAATCGATGCGGGAATACGTCCGCGGAAACAACAACGACGCGCCCAGCATGAGTCCGCAACCGCCTTCTACCACCATTGAGAAAATCTCAAAGGAACCGTGTATCCAGATGCCGAGCGCACTTTTGTAGAGAACGTCCTGGGTCGCGAATATATAATGGAAGCAACCCAACATGACCCCGTTTTGCAAAAGGGCATAGAAACTTCCGATCCCACCAAAGATTCCTGATGCATAGAGGAAGGCGCCTACTTTGAGGTTGTTGAATACAATACCGATAAAGCTTCCCCAGTTCGAACCCGACGAATAAACGGCCGTAGGATTGCCTTCGCGGATATTTTCCAGCGTTTTATTGACATATTCGTCACCCAACATGCGTCGTGCCAAGCCGTCGCCCCCATACTCCGACAAGACGCCGATGGCCGTAAAAAGCAGGAGCAACAGAAAGGAGTAGAGCAGGTAGCGTCGGTTTTGATACATCAGCAACGGGACTTCCGTTTTGAAGAAATGCACGACCCGGTTCGTTTCGTGTCGGCGGGTCTTGTAGATTTTTTGGAAAATCTGCGACGCCAGGTGGTTGAGGTAGATAACGGTTTTGCTCTTCGGATAATACGTTTGCGCGAACGACAGGTCGCTGACGATCTGCACGTAGAGTGCCGCCCACTCGTCCGGATTTTTTTTTGTCTCGCCCGAAATAGCCCGTTCGAATTCGAGCCATTTTTCTTTATTTTGCTTGATGAAGGCCGCCTCTCTCATGTAGGGCTAAAATATAAATTATGACCCAATTATCCATCAACACCACACAAAATGTCGTCATCAAATTCAACGCCGCGTCGGTCGGAGAGCGAATGCTGGCCGGTCTCATCGATTTCGTCATCCAGTTCGTGTATTTGCAATTGGTGTTCAACCTGATTTTCAGCTTTTTCGGCTTCAAAGAGTACCTCAATACGCTCGACCAGTGGTCAGAGATGGCGGTGTATATCGTCTTTTACCTGCCGGTTGCCTTTTATTCGGTGGTGCAGGAGGGCTTTTTTGAAGGACGCACCATCGGGAAATACATCGTCAAAATCAAAGTGGTCAAGATCGACGGATACCAGGCGTCGTTTGGCGACTACTTCATGCGCTGGGTCTTGCGGATTATTGACTTTGGAACGGTTGTGACAGGACTCATTCTGCTGATTACGACGAAGAAAACACAACGTCTGGGCGACATCGCGGCGGGAACGGCTGTAATAACGCTTCGGAACCGGGTCACCATCAACAGCACCATCCTGATTGAAGTGGAAGACGATTACCGACCCCAATTTCCACTGGTCGTAAGGTTGAGCGACAACGATATGCGTATTATCAAAGACACCTTCGAAGCCGCGCGGCGCCATGCCGATTACCGCACGCTTGAACGGCTGGCCGATAAGATCGAACAGGTGTGTGGGTTCAAGAATCCGTTGTCGACCAAAGAAGCGTTTATTTCGACCGTTATGAAGGACTACAATTACTACACACAAAAAATGTAGGTCACTTTTTTAAATAGAGATAGCCCGTCATAGGATCTGGATAATCCGGTTCGTTCAGTTCCAACAGATAAAAATAAGTACCCCCCGGCAGGTCTTTCCCTAACCATTCGTTTCCTTCATTTGACCGTCCGCGGAAATCATCCGTCGTGTCATAGCCCGTCCATACCAATACCCCCCAGCGGTTGTAGATCGAAAGGCGGTAATCCAGGAATATGTCGTGTAAGCCTTCTGTCAAGAGAAAATCAAAATAGCCGTTTTCATTTGGTTCGACGAGATTGTAGAGAACGGGTGGGCAATTTCGTACCGTCAACGGAAAAGAAGAGGTGACAAAACAGCCTTCGGGTGTCTCGATCCGCACCCAAACGGTATCAGGAGCCGTGGTTTCGTAAGCCGACGGATCGAGTATTTCGGGTGTACCGGCAACCGCCTGGTCTTCCGTTGCGAAAAAGCGCACAATGTCTTCCGGTCGTGTGCGGATGCTGTCCGGATAGGCCGAAAAATCAAATCGTCCCTTTGAAAATCCCAGGTTGCAAGCCTCCAGTCCGGGAACCGAATTAAAAGTAGGCAACACTAAGAGCGTAACTGCCGCGGTCGTCGTGTTGTTCGATTCGCTGAGTTCGGTGACCGTCTTTGTGCCATCGGCAGCTTCATCAGCCCGAAATTCCAGCGTGAACGTATCGGGAATGCCGTCGGGTATCGTAAGTGTAATGGTAGCGCTTTCACTTCCTCCCGGCGGTAAGTCGACCGTGGTAAGAAAGGTGGTGAGGTAGGTGCCATCGGCGTAAATGGACACAGGCACGCCGGTCGGAAGCACATCCGTACTTTCCGCATTCCACACCGTAAAGGAAACGGTTACATCCCGCGAGCCGCAGTCGGTGTCGAGGCCGTTGAGGGCCACGGTCGCGTCGGGCAGCATCACATTTAGTTTCGTGACCACGGTGCTGATCATCACAAAATCCTGTCCGGAGGTCAGTTTTACGGTAGCAGTAGCGTCGCCGGGTTGTATGTTATTCTCGATGTCATATACATCGATGTCCATATTGTAAAGGTTCGTCGCGCCGGTGATGCTGTTCGTGCCATTGAACGCGTTCGTAGGCGGGTTCAGCGCATTACTCAATACCTGATTGTTGATCGTCAACCGTTCGTTCACCGCCAGGGCCGAGTCGCCTTCCCAGGCAATGAAACCGATTTTGGCGCCTTCCGAATCGATGACATTGAGGCTGTCGAGTACGATCGTTAACTGCGGCGGCACACCGTTGAGTCCGTTATATACATTCACCTGGTTAATGGGAAGCGCCGGATTTTCAAAGACCACCACCAGGGCCCATCCGCCGAAATTCACACCGTTGTTGCAGTAGTTGAGCGTGTTGATGACATCGTTGAGGTCGAGCCCCGAAAAGGTGTAGATGCCCGGACCTGCCGCCTGTACCAACGAAGTGACATCCGCGGAAGCGCAGAAAGCCGGCATATTGGCATAGGTAAACGTAAGGGTTTGGGTGGCGACCACCTGTTGTGCGTTGAGTTGCACCACATCATCGCCGCTGCCATTGCCAGAACCGGCCCAGTAAAGGCGCGCAAATACGACCGTATCGGACTGTCCGAGGGCCAGTGCAGCCGACGACGACGTCATGATCGTACAGGGCCCGTCAGGATTGCCTTCGTTTTCCTGGTAATTCAGCGTATTGCCCGCGAAAGTGAAGTCGCTATGGCCGCCAAATTGCTGCAACAGCCCAAACGTCTGGGCAGTGGCAGAGACGCCCGCCAGTAGCAGAATCGGCAACAACCAGGCAATATGTCGTTTCACAGCGCGTTTTTTTGTCGGTTAAAAATACGAAAATCACCCAAATGTGCCATTAGTGCATTCGCAGGGAATTGCGTAAATTTCCGTCCTAAACCACCGATTTGAAAAACCTCACCGTCCGTCGCTACGACGCCCCTTCCGCTGAGAAATGGAACGCCTTCATTGGGAGCGCGCGGAATGCGACGTTTTTGTTTGACCGGGGGTATATGGACTACCACTCGGACCGGTTCGAGGATTTTTCATTGATACTGGAAGAAAACGGGGAATGGGTAGGCGTACTGCCCGCGAACCGCGAAGGGGAAAAGGTAGTAACGCATGGTGGCCTGACATACGGCGGATTGGTGTATAAAGACGGAATGAAACTGGCCGGTGTCATCGACATGCTGGAAGCAGTACTCCGTTTTTTGGCATCGCAGGGCGTTTCGACCCTTCGGTGGAAGTGCACCCCTTCGATTTACCACGCCAAACCGTCGCAGGAAGCGGAATATGCCCTTTTTTTGGCCGGCGCTACGCTGGTGCGGCGCGATACGCTTTCCGTATTGGACCTCGCCCTTACACCGCGTTTTTCTACCGACCGGAAGGCAGGGCACAAACGAGGGGAAAAAGCCTTTTTGCACGTGAAACGGGTGCTCGATCCCACCGTGTTTTGGGAGGAAGTACTAGTGCCTTCACTCAACGAACGGCATGACGTGCAGCCAGTGCATACGGCGGCCGAAATGCGACTTTTGATGGAGCGGTTTCCGGATCATATCCACCTGTATATTGCATTTGACGGCGACCGACCCGTTGCCGGAACGGTGCTGTATCTCTCTGAGTATGTGGTCCATTCCCAATACATTGCGGCCGATGCCGAGCGCCATAAGAACGGCAGTCTCGACTTTCTGCATTTTCATCTTTTGTCGCAGTTTACAGGGAAGAAACGCTGGTTCGATTTTGGTATTTCGAATGAAGCAGACGGGCAAAAGCTCAACGGCGGACTTTCGTATTGGAAGGAAAGTTTCGGATGTGGCACCGTCACCCATGATTTTTATGAAGTAGCTACCGCGCACCACGCCCGGTTACAAAACGTGTTCCTATGATTCCGTTTCTGGACTTACATAAAGTAAACGAGCCCTTCGAGCCCGACTTTCGCGACCGGATGCAGCGTTTCCTCGACAAGGGATGGTACATCCTCGGAGAAGAAACCGCCGCCTTCGAAACCGAATTCGCGGCCTATTGCGGCACCGAACATGCGGTGGGAGTGGCGAACGGACTCGATGCCCTGACGCTCATCCTGCGAGCTTACATCGAACTCGGCAGGTTGCAGGCGGGTGATGAAGTCATCGTAGCCGCCAACACCTATATTGCGAGTATCCTGGCGGTTAAGCAAGCCGGACTCGTGCCGGTTCCGGTTGAGCCCGACCAAGCCAGTTTTAACCTCGATCCTTCGCGGGTAGAGGCGCGCATAACGCCACGTACGAAAGCATTACTGCCCGTACATCTTTACGGACAACTGTGTGATATGCCGCGGTTGCGGGAGCTTGCTTCGCGTCACGGACTACTCATCGTCGAAGATGCGGCACAGGCCCATGGTGCGCGTGAAGCCTCCGGGCGAAAGGCGGGTAACCTGGGGGATGCGGCGGGTTTTAGTTTTTATCCCACCAAAAACCTCGGCGCCCTCGGTGATGCCGGTGCCGTTACGACCAATGACCCGCAACTGGCGCGCGTGGTGCGGTCACTCCGAAATTACGGATCCGAAACCAAATATTACAACGACTACATCGGTATCAATTCGCGTTTGGATGAGTTGCAGGCCGCTTTCCTTCGGGTGAAGTTGCCGCATTTGGATGACGAGAACACCCGGCGACGCGCCATCGCAAGACAGTATCTTTCCGACATCCGGAACCCGTTGGTTGTGCTGCCGGCTTATGATGGAAGCGATGGGCATGTGTTCCACCAATTTATCATCCGATGCAACGAACGGGCACGGCTGCAGGCTTTCCTGTTGGAAAACGGCGTCCAGACACAAATCCACTATCCGGTAGCGCCCCATCGCCAAAAAGCGTTGCCGGAATGGCACAGATTGTCGTTTCCGTTGACGGAAGTCCTGCATGAGGAAGTGTTGAGTTTGCCAATTTGCGGATACCTTCATGAGGGCGATGTGGCAGTGATAGTAGACCTACTTAATCAGTTCCCCGGATGACAGACGAACGAAAGTCCTACCAGACCATAACCGCGTCACTTTCGCTTTTTGGTGGCCTACAGGTTTTTTCCTCGGTATTGGGCGTGATTCGTTCGAAACTGGTAGCCATATTGATGGGCGCCGAAGGAATGGGCATAGTCGGATTATTGAATGGCGTGTTCGGACTTCTGGTGGGCGTGGGTAGCTTGGGAATTGAAACCAGCGCGGTGAAGTTTATCGCGGGGCGCACCACAACAGGAAACGATGACGAGGTAGCCCGCATGATCCGGTTGGTACGGTATTGGGGATGGATTACGGCAGCGACTTCAGCGATAGTGGTAGCCATTACCGCCTCCTGGCTGTCTGTATTGACCTTTGGTTCTGATGATCGCCGCGGAATGTTGCTGTGGCTGTCGGCCGCTTTGCTATGTAAAGTCGTTTCGTCCAGCCAACTCGCCATCCTTCAGGGTACGCAACGTTTGAAAGACTTGGCACAAGCTACCTTTTTTGGCAATTTACTCGGATTTGGGGCGACAGTGCCCGTTTTGTATTTCGGGCGAATGGAAGGACTTGCTCCCTCCCTTTTTGCGATGGCAGCGTGCGGATGGGTGGTATCGTCGCTTTACGCCCGTCGCGTGGTAGCAAAAAAGATACAACTGTCGAAAGGTGAGGTGCTGCAAGAGGGGAAAGGCTTATTGCGCTTGGGCGTTTCGTTTGGCATTGCCGGACTTGCCACGGTAGCGGCGCAATACCTCGTACAGATCTACCTTAATCGATATGCTACTCTCGCCGAAGTGGGGTATTACAGCGCCGGAATGACGTTTCTAACCAGTTATGTGGGTATCCTTTTCACAGCCATGTCGGCCGATTATTTTCCCCGCTTGTCTTCCGTAAGTGATGATGTGTCGAAAACCCAGGCTTTACTCGCCCAACAATCCGTGGTGGGTGTCTTGGTATTGTTGCCGGTCGTATTGGTATTTTTGCTTTTTTCCGACGGGATAGTCGAATTGGTGTTTTCATCCGATTTTTTGCCTATCGTTCCCTTTATCTCGTTTGGTATGTTCGGTATGCTATGCCGTGCCGTCTCATTTTCAATCGGGTATGTCATATTGGCAAAGGCCGACTCGCGCCTCTTTATTCGTACCGCATTAGGATTCAATAGCCTGTTTTTTGTGAGTATGGTAGCCGGACATGAAATCGGAGGGCTTCCCGGAATGGGTATCGCATTCGCGGGATATTATGCCATTCACCTCCTTGTGTTGCTTGCGATTGTGAAAACACGCTATGGATTGACCTTTAATCCCGGCGTGGGGCCCGTTTGTGCCGTCGCGTTGGGCATGGCGATACTCGCACTTTTGGCTACTTTTATGTCGGATACCGTACACTATGTTATCGGTGGACTCGCGTTAGGCAGCGGCAGTGTGTATGCCTTTATCGAACTTGACAGGCGGGCCGGACTTAGAGAAACCCTATCCCGAAAATTAAAAAAATGATGTCTATGATGGGATTTCGTAGCAGACTTCAGTTGTGGTGGAACGTTAATTGGTTGAAAACGGTGTATTTCAATTTCAAGATGTTTCCGTTTTCGATTGCCAGGCAATTGCCCGTCTTTTTTTATGGAAGGGTCCGTTTCGCCAATCTTTCGGGTCGTTTCCGTATCAATGCGCCCATACGAAGAGGGATGATCGGTTTCGGACAGCCCTATGAGAACATCACACGGTCGAAAGGTACCGCCGAACTGTTCCTCGCGGGTGAAATCGTCATGTCGGGTCACGTCCAGTTTGGGAAAGACTATTTCGTATATGTAGCCGATACGGCCCGGCTCGAAATGGGACACATGGCGTCACTCGGAGGTAACGGAAAAATCATGTGTTACCAGCACGTAGTATTTGGCGATTACGCGCGACTGGGATTTGAATCGCAGGTGATGGACTCCAATTTCCATGAAATGATCGATACACAGTCCGGATTGATTTATCCGATGACGCAGCCGGTCGCCATTGGTAATTACAATTATTTTGGCAACCGTATCTCTGTAATGCCCGGCGCCGTTATAGGCGACTACTGCACGGTAGCCACCATGAGTCTACTGAATCGGGATTACAGCGGTCTGGGACGCAACGTCCTAATTGGGGGCATCCCGGCCCGTCTGCTGAAGGAAAACATATCCCGTAATTGGGAGGGTGAGCGAATAAATTTGGGGAAGTGGTTGATATTATATTAACGTTAACCAACTATAGTAAAGATATAATGTCGTAACTTTGGGATATAACCATCTAAAGTTACATATTATGAGAACAATTCTTTATTTCGGAATGTTAATTCCTTCATTTTGCCTTGCACAGGGTAACATTTTTCCGACGGCGGCAGGAACAAACGTAGGTGTCGGTACGACCACCCCGTCAACACGGCTTGAAATCAGCAGCGGTACTGCGGGTAACTCCGGCGTGAAACTCCGTGATCTGACGAGCACAAATACCACTGTATCGGCGAATGGAAAAGCCCTGTCAGTGGATGCTTCGGGAAACGTGGTATTAGTTCCATCAGCCGCGAGTGATACGGACACAAGTATATACAATACAAATGGGACGCTTTCCGCGAACCGCACCGTCACCATGAACGGACGAAATTTGACGTTCAATCCTACCGCTTCCAATTCCCAGATATTTTTTAACGGAAGTACAGGTTTTGTCGGGCTAGGTACCCTTACTCCAGTTTCGCGTTTGGATGTTAGAGGAGCGCTTAACGCTAGTCAAGGATTCATGGCAAGTACCCAGACCAACGGGAGCACCTATACAGATGTAAATGACCGTAATGATAAGTGTCTTGTATTTTCTGCGGGTTCCAAGATTGGTACCGGTGCGGGTTATGCAAACGCGCGCATGTTTTCGTTTTACGATTTTCCACAGTCTAACATGGACGCGAAGGCGGTAGGGTATTTTACTATCGACGATAAAACTGATAAGAGCCGGTATCGTTTTGTGTATGAGCAAGGGGGGTATACTATGTCGGAAACCAGCAACCATTTAGGACAGGAAATCATGAAAGTACTTGATGATGGAGCCGGAAACGTGTTTACCCAGTTTATCCAGCCAAATTCAAGACTACTCCTGGGTACCGATGCGACATATGCGCCTGGCCTGACCCATAAATTTGTAGTTCGAAATGGAAGTGCACTTATTGAAGGAAACGTCATCACGAATGCCAATATAGGTATCGGAACCTCAAATTTTATCGACGGAAGTGATACCTACCGCCTCTCAGTAGACGGGAACATCCGCGCCAAAAGGGTAAAGGTCTATACCACTTGGGCGGATTACGTTTTTGAAAAAAATTATGAGTTACCAACTATAGAGGAAGTTGCAAAGTACATAGAAGAGAATGGACATTTGAAAGACATTCCTTCGGCGGAAGTAGTAGAGAGAAATGGCATTGAACTCGGTGAAATGAATAAATTGCTTCTACAAAAAGTGGAGGAGTTGACGCTCTATGTTATCGAACTTAATAGAAAGCTTGAGAAGCTTGAAGGTGAAAACGAAAATCTTCGGAAGAGACCATGAAAAAGTTATTAATGGCTTGGCTAGGGCTTATATCGATTACATCGGCAGCCCAGAACAGTAAGTTTCTTATTCGGTTCGTCTCATCCGATATCGCGCCAGATATGGCCAAAGTAGGAAGTCAATTTGTCTACACCGGTACCGATACGTCACTCTCCGCATTTCTTTCAAATTATACAATAGTTGATTATAAAAAATTCTGCCAAAACTGTGACTGGGAGAATATAGCGCGGGTGTATTATGTGGAAACTACTGATACCGATTTTGCCAGTGACTTTCAGTTGGCATTTCCCTCATTAGTAGATCGTTTTTGGAATAGAACCGACAGAAATTATGAACTACAATACTATCCAAATGACTATGGCACGACGAGTCCTGTAAGTAATACGTCACTCTTTGAGCGAAAGGATCTTGATTATATTGGTGCCGCACAGGCTTGGGATGTTAGTACGGGTCTTGGCGTAACCGTTGGGGTTTCCGATGGGCGAATAAAGCCAGACGATCTGGATTTCGGATCAAAAATTACGTATTATGGATATCCATACGCAGCTACGACTTATAATCCATCCGACTTTGTTTCCTTTCATGGCACCCAAACGGCAGCGGTATTGGCAGCTCAGGGCAACAACGGATACGGTACGGTGGGTGTCTGCCCCGATTGTAAGTTGATTGCGACTGGTTATGGATTTGCCGCTTATGGCAATTTCTATGATATGGTTATGCAGGGGGCAAGGGTGATAAATATGAGTTGGACGTACTTTACTTCAGATGTCAATTCACTTTATGATGATCCTGAGCAAGAAATTCTTACGACTCTCGCAACCCTTTACAATGTAGTTTTCGTCGCAAGTGCAGGGAATAAGACATCGTATCAAACAGCAGAGGAGCATCATTGCGGTGAAACTGCTCCGTATGGCATGAAATACGGATATCCGGCAAGTTATCATGACGTTATCTCGGTTTCGTCCGTTCAGCATAAATTTCCTATGAGCATTCCCTTATCGACGAGTGACCCCTCATATTGTTGTGTAGGCTACACTAATGGTATCCCCATTTGGAGGTTTTTGGCCGATACTTTCTCCCATTGTACAGATGGTTCGGATCCTTATAATCCAGTAGGCGAGATACTTAATGGTTTTCCTGAGATTTGTGCAGGGGGATATGTAGCGAGTCCTAATGGGATAGTAACGCAACACACTGCCAATCCCGCTGTCGACATCCTGGCGCCAGGGTTTGAGGGAGTTTTGCATTATTGGAAATTTGCCGAAGAGAATGTAATTGAGTATGGCGGGGGCGGTACGTCAACAGCTGCGCCCTACGTGGCAGGAACCGCAGCTTTAATGATTAGTGTAAATAGTTGTTTAAGTTCGAATGAAGTGGATGATATTCTTAAACTCACTGCCAAGGACGTTGAGCATTTACCTGTAAACGCTCCTTTCAAGCAAGACATCGGGGCAGGTAAACTTGAGGTCGGGGACGCTGTCAATTTCGTTAATCAAATGAAAAGCTCCACAGGAAATGCTGTGATTGATCACCATGTTTACGAGCGATTCAATTTTGAACTGTTCCGGATTAATAATCAACTGACAATAAACGATGTAGTATTCAGGGATGCTAATACTTCACAGTTTAAGGCGCGTACCGCGGTCGATGTGACAGATTCCGACTTTTTGCCAAACGAGGATGGTTTTGTCGATATCCAAATAGACGGCGCTGTAACGCCTTGCTCTTCTTTGAGTGCTCGAAAGAATCCCATCACTTATGAACCGGTACGGAAGAAGAAAAGCCTTTGCAGACTCTTTCCGAATCCGAATGACGGTAGCTTTCAGATACAATTACCAGAAACGGTTAAGCAAAACACGATTAACGTCGACGTTTTTGATATGCTTGGAACCCTAGTGTATTCGGCAGTGTTCAGTAAGGAGAGCATATCTGTGCAGGCTTATAATCTTCCAGCTGGGGTATATCTTGTGAAACTGAGCGGAGGAGATTATACCGATTCGATAAAGTTTATCAGGCGGTAGGATATCTAGTTACATATGATAAAGCTGTCTCATAAGAGGCAGCTTTTTTATATCCCTGCCTCAAAAATCAAAATGCCGCTTATACCATTTTCTCGCGTGTGGCGGGGTCAAAAAGCGGCGGAATGAATCACCGAGACGAAGTCATTCCCCCATAAACCGCATAATACGGCGTCGACCATAAGGGTTTTACCACCGAATGATCCTGTTCTTTTTGGATGATGACATAGTCGAATCCGCTGACCTTTGCCGCGTCTTCCGTATAACCGTATTCGATGTGGTACTGTTGATACCCATCGTCAATAAGTTCAAATTCGAGATTCGTGGGCAATAGTGTGCCTACAAAAAAGTAGCGCTTGTCTCCCTCAATTTCAGGGATGATGGCTGACGCGGTCGTATTTAACGCCATATCGCGGTCTTCGTACGCGCCAATCTTCAGCGCAAAGTGGGCAAGAAATACAAGTTGCAGCGTGCATGCCGCGCCCAAGACGACAGCGGGTCGCATCCGACGGACAAGAGGTGCCATCGGAACCATCAATAGCAGCGTCATCGGAAAGGCCAGGTAGTGGAAGGTACGGGGGAAGGGAATGGTTCGTTGGATTAGCATCATCACAACCGGAACCATAACCACACATCCGGCAAAAAGCACCAGACGGCGGTTGCGGCTGCGGATGAGGTGCCATCCCGAAAGGGCCAATAACGGTAACAAAAGCCAACGCGAGAATCCGCTTAGTTCTTCGACGAGATGCACGAGAAAGCCGGGCAACTCCCGTAGCGTCTGCGAAAGTCCGATGGGTTCCACAAAACGGTTTGATGTGATCGACTTGAGCCCTTCCGTTTGCAGCAAAGGCAAATACAACGCCACGATCAACGCCAGTGTGGCCGCCGACCAAACGCCCTGACGGACAATATTTTTCGGATGGCTTACTAACAAAAAGACGTGTAGCGTCACCAATGCATAGAGAAACGATGGCAGTGTATAACAGCCCAATGCGCCCCATACCGACAGCCAAAGCCATTGCTTCCAGTTATTGTTTCCGGCCGAAATTGACCACGCCCGATCGAAACAAAGCAGAAACAGCAAATAGGCGAGGCCGTAGCCGCGTGACATATAGCTGTAATAGAACGTCATGAACAAGACAGGTGCTACAGCGCTCACCAGGATCGCCGTTTCGGTGCCGAAATGCCGGCGTACGATGTGGAAGGTAGCAATGAGTCCAAGCACAAACACGATCCATGAAGACAAGCGGATTTTCCAAAGGTGTTTGAGTCCGGGCAAGGCATCCATCCCGACTGTCAGTATCGAATGCAGGATGTGGTTGTTCGGGGCAGGGTAGTGGCTAGCGGAATACGCGACACCTTTTTGGGTGAAATTCAGGAACGTCCAGGCCTCGTCATACGAAACGGGCAGCACAAAAAGCGCTGTCGCCGCTGCCACGGCGGGAATCACCATCAAGAGGTAACGATAGGGTTTCACGATTTGTTCCATACATCTAAATACCGTTGCGCGATCAATTTATAGTGGTGCTCTTTTTCAATAAACGCCCGCGCCCGTTTTCCCGTTTCAACAATCGTTTCCGGATGCTCGATGAACTGTGAAAGCCGTTCGACCAGATACGTCACATCCGGCTGCGCTTCTACCGCTACTTCCTCATTCAGTCCGTAATGGGAACGGAAGGCTTCGCCGGCGCAGGTAAACACCACCTGTCCGCGGGCCATTGCTTCCAACGCATTGTATCCCTGGTCAACACCATACACCTGGTCAAGGAGGATGTGGGCCTGTTTCCGTAAGCGATCAAATTCGCTGTAAGGAAGACTGTCGGTACGCACAACCGACACGCGTTCACCATACCGCGACTCGATTTCCGCCAACGCCTCGTCGAAGAAACGACTTCCTTTTTTAATAGCAGTATACCGGTTGACGCCATGGAAAATCACGATTTTGTCAGAGAGCAGCGGCGGCGAAAACGGAATAAGATCAGTATTTACAGGATTGGGAACGAATGTATTGGCGATACCGGAACGGTTCAGCGGCAGGTGGTAATCGAGGTCGGAAGAGAGGATACCCTCGCATTTTGACGCCACATACTCGTAAAGGGAGCGATAGGGTGGAGAGGCATATTTTAATGTGTATCGGAAGTAATTCCTGTAGTCGCGATTCCGTAGGTAGGCCGTAAAAGGGGAAAAGAAGTCCGGATGCGACAGCCAGTAGTCTACCACCGGTGTTTCATCTCCACAAACCAAAAGAAAGCGTTTGCCGTTCTGCGAAAACAGCGCCCGGTATAGTCGTTTCGAAAGGAAAGGAAGTGTCTCCAGTGCATCCGAGTTGATGAGTTGCACCACATCGTAGCCTTTTAATGTAGGCAACAGCCTTCGAAATCGAACCCCTTTTTCCCAGGCTTCGAGATCATAACCCGTTCCTTTTCGAAGGATTTTTCCGAGGAAAGACAAAATACGACTTCCGCGGCAGGCCACAGGTGCAATTGAAAAGTCGGACGGAAATCCTTTAAAATCGTCTCCCGCCGACACGAGCGTCACCTCATGGCCAAGCGCCACCAGTCCTTCCTTGAGGGAATTATGGAGCCGGCTGAACTCGCCGATAAGGAGTATCCGCATAAGTGCTATCTTTGTTTCGTACCTCCCAAAAATAACCAAAAGGATCCGGACCGAATGAAGCACGCGAAAATATGTCTGGTCGGCAACAGCCTTTCATCAGGTGGTGCGGATCGTATCCATGCGGTGCTTTCGGTTTTTTTCGCCTCAAAAGGGCTTGACGTACATAATGTCATTTTCATCGACCAGGTCAGTTATGCCTACGGTGGCACCCTTCTTAACATGGGCGCCCGGAAACAGTCAGGCGGTGCCCTCGACCTCTTGCGTCGTTTTGGTTTCCTACGCCGGTATTTCCGCGAGCAACAATTTGACTTCATCATCGATTTCCGAAACAAGACCAAACCGTGGCAGGAGTGGCTGTTTACCCGGATGTTATACCGAACGCCCTACATCATCACCGTCCACAGCTACCGAACCGACTGGTACATACCGGGTGTTCGCTATCTGTCGCGGAGGTTGTATCGTGACGCGTATGGCATCGTATGCGTAGCAAAACAGATCGAGGCGAAAGTGCGGTCGGAGTACGGATACAAGTGGGTGCGTACGCTCTACAATCCTATTGAACTGGATCGAATCGACGCGCTTTGCCACGAGCCGATTACACTTGACGGACGCTTTGTAATTGGCGTCGGACGGATGGTGCACGACAACAACAAACAATTCGACGGCATGATCCGGGCCTATGCTGCTTCGGCACTTCCTGAAAAAAATATCCGACTGGTACTGCTGGGCGATGGGCCGCAACGCAACGACCTGATGGCATTGGCGGAAGCACTCGGACTCTCTGACAAGGTCGTATTTCCGGGCTTTGTCGACAATCCGTATGCCTTCCTTTCCCGCGCCGAATGCACGCTGCTCACCAGTCGCAACGAGGGTTTACCAAATATTCTCGTTGAGTCGCTGGCCTGCGGCACGCCCGTGGTGTCTTTCGACTGTCCGTCGGGGCCGTCGGAATTGGTGGAAGACCGCGTCAATGGACGACTGGTTCCCGACCAGGATTTTGCGAAGTTCACGGAAGCACTCAATGAAATGGTGGAAAATAGTACCTTGCAGGACATTTGCCGTCAAAACGCCCGGCCGTCCGTGGCCCGATTCGACATCCGCATCATCGGTCCGCAATGGTTGGAATATCTCGCTTTGTAAATGAACATTGAACTCATCACAATCCCCAAAATAGAAGACTACCGTGGCAATATCGCCGTGGTCGAAAAAGGCACGTTTCCCTTCGACATCCGCCGGGTATATTACCTTTTCGATGTGCCCAGCAGTGCCCGTCGCGGCGGCCATGCCCATAAAGAACAGTGCGAGATGTTGGTCGCCTTATCAGGCAGTTTTGATGTGGTCTTGAACGACGGAACGGAAAACCGCACGGTGACGTTGAATAAACCCGATCGTGGACTCCTCATCCGCTCGAATATCTGGCGTGAATTGGAAAATTTTTCGGCCGGTTCTGTGTGCCTGGTGTTCTCGTCAGGGGAGTTTGACGAAGCCGACTACATCCGTGAGTTGGATGCCTTTCTCGCGTACGTTCAACGGTAAGCAGAGACGAGCATCCGGTTTTTTTCAAGGAATTTCTTCACGGCATACAGCCCTTTCAAAACCCCTATCGGTAGTGCCAGCAATAGCTCTGTGCGCCAGGGAATATGGGCGGGGTCTACCGCTTCCAGATACTGCTTCGCGATGTCCACCCGTCCGGCTACGCGGTGCTTCAGGGCGAATTCTATCCGGTATAAATCCACGAATCGCTTCACCGACGGCCTCTTTTGTTCTTCCGCTTCATAGCCGGTGAACGTAGCGTGCGGTATCGAGGCGATGGGTCGTTTCCCGGCGCGGTTCTGGGCATCGAGTCGGTGTGTGGCCGAGGGAAGGTTGCAGAAGGCCACGGGGCCTGAAAGCGCGAGCCGGATCCAAAGATCGGTATCCTCGCCAATGGCGAAGGCGGTGTTGAACCCGCCACTTGAGAGAAAGGCATCCTTCGGAACCGCTACGGCTGAGGTCCACGCGACCCGATAGATAAGGCTGGTCGCGAAGAAATCGTCGAGCACGCCGCACCATCCGTTTGGCAGGTTGTCGAAATCGGGGGTGACGACGTGTCCTTCCCGATAAAAAATCGAATACGACGTCGCAAGCAACACAGATCCCGGGAAATCGTGATACAGTTGTTTGAGTACGGTAAGGTGATGCGGCTCCCACGTGTCGTCAGCATCCAGAAAGGCGAGTACATCACCCGTAGCTTTTTCCGCACCCAGGTTTCGTGCTGCCGAGACCCCACGGTTTTTTGTCTCAAAAAAACGAATGCGCGGATCGTCTACCTTTTTGGCCTGTGCGACACTTCCGTCGGTCGAACCATCGTTGACCAGGATGATTTCAAAATCCGTTTCCTCTTGGGCCAAAATGCTTCGAAGGGCGCGAACGATGGTCGCTTCCTTGTTGAACAACGGCACAATGACGGAAAAAAGAGGCATCAGGCTTTTTTTATACTACAAAGATAACCAAGTCGGTAGAGGTCGAATAGCCGCATCGACGGGCGGGTGCCCAATAAGTGTTGACGAAGCGTTTTCCGCCACAACCGAAACGCGGTGGCGAAAAGAAACCGCAAGCCGAATCGCGAAAGGGTGGTATATACCGCCGATAAACGGGCGTACGAAGAAGGAAGCAATCCGCTGCTTACGAGCGACTGCAAGGCCACAATGGCTTCTTCCGATTTCTGGAGGAAGCGGAGACTGTCTTCGAGTCCGTGGTGCCACACTGGATTTTCAATGTGCACCATCGGCACACCCGCCTTTGACAATTCATACGAAAAAAAGGTGTCTTCGTGCCGCAGGTTGGGTATCGCCTCATTAAAAGGCACCGTCGCCAACACCGATTTCGTCGTCAGGAAATTCAGCGTCAGGAACGAGCGATACGGGTGTTTTTGACGTGTTTCTACATCAAGCGCTTCCCGTTCGTTGCCGTAGACCCATCGAAGCCGTTGCTCGATTGAAGGCGGCTCGATTTGGTAGCGGATACCACCGTAGACGATTTTATCGCTACCGTCGAGATAGGGGAGGTACCTTTGCAGGAAATCAGCGCTTTGTGGCAACACGTCCGCATCGAGAAACAGGAGATTTTCATAGTTTGCCTTTCGGGCCAGCAGGTTCCGGATGGCGCTTCGCCCGATGTTCGTTTCCAGTTTGGAAAAGGAGGCGTGGGGCAGTTCGTTGATTTTCTCGTTTTCCGTCCTAAAACCACCCGAACCATCGTCCAGGCAGATGATTTCATATCGAATATCGGCTGCATCGGCCATTCGGGCCATTTCCTGCGCCAGCGGATAGACATTGTAGTGGTATGTCGGAATCAGGATCGAGAGCATGTCAGCGGAAGATACCGTATTTCAGGATGCAGTAGATGGCACGAAGGCCGTCTCGCCAATTGATTTTCTTCCCTTCTTCATAGGTACGTCCGTGATACGAAATACCCACTTCATAAATTCGGACCCTTGGAATCCGGGCGATTTTCTGTGTCACTTCCGGTTCAAAGCCGAAGCGTTTCTCCCGTAATTTCAGGCTTTTCAGCATTTGGGCGTCGAAGAGTTTGTAGCAGGTCTCCATATCGGTCAGGTTGAGGTTGGAGAACATATTCGACAGAAACGTCAGGAAGCGGTTGCCGATCGTATGCCAGAAAAACAGGATGCGGTGCGGGCGACCGCCCATAAAACGGGAACCATATACCACATCGGCAAACCCGTCGACTACGGGTTTGAGCAAAATGTTGAATTCCTGTGGATCGTATTCAAGGTCAGCATCCTGGATCACGATATACGCGCCGGTCGCTTCTGCAATACCGGTGTGCAAGGCCGCGCCTTTGCCCTTATTGACCGGGTGCGCAAAATACCGTATCGGCGTATCGGGATTCGCTGCCTGGTAGCGCGCGATGGCCTCGGCCGTGTCGTCGGTAGAGCAGTCGTTTATGACAAGGATCTCTTTTTGGAATCCGGCCAGAAGGGTCACATCCCGCACTTTATCCAAAATACGGTGGATGGTGCGCCCCTCGTTGTAGGCGGGTATAACGATCGAAAGAGTCGTGTCAGACATGGATAACGCTTTCGACAAAGCTACGTTTTCAGCCAAGGCCGCGCAATTATTTGGTTATTTTTGTGCGATGTCGATAAAGGAACTTGCGTCGCGCTACCGATACCCACTGCTATTGCTGTTGGCAGGCGTGGTGGTCTTGGTGCTGTATAACCGCCTGCTCCAACTTGACCAACAAACCTTCTTGTATCCGGATGCCGGCAACTATTTGGAAGCCAGTCGGAACCTTTTTGTATATCACCGCGGACATCCCTACCGCCCGATCCTGGTGGCCTTCCTGAATGGTTTACCGTATCTTTTTGGAGGAGACGATGCTGCGGTTTTGGAGTGGAGTTTGTGGCTGAACGCCGGATGCTGGCTCGCTACGGCTTTGTTGCTACTGTTACAACTGCGACCTATTCTTGGCGAAAAACGTGCCTTCTGGTGTGCATGCTGTTTTTTCATGTTGCCGGGCAGCGCCGTTCTGACGTTCCACTTGTTGGCCGAATCGATTTTTACGCTTTGCCTGGTGGGCTTTGTGGGCTTGGTACAGTCGTATAAAGCCAGTGGCAACCTGCGACATCTTATCTGGTCACTCGCCTTGGTCACCGCCAGCATGTTGGTAAAGCCCGCCAGTATGTTTCTTGCCATTGCCGCGCTGCTTTGGTTCACGCCTACATTGTGGAAGCTTTGGCGCCGCCGGATCCTATGGCCCTTATACGGCAGTTTCTTCCTGATTGGGATGCAAGTAGGCGGCCTGAGGTATGAGTTCGGAAATTACACCATCAGCTACATCGATGCCGTGACGCTGCACAATTACCTGTTGTCGCGGGCGGTGTGCGAAGCAGAGGGAAAAACGTATTCACAAGAACACAATCCGCGCGCTGAATATCTTTTCTCCCTGCCACCTAAGCAGCAGAAAGAACACGCTGCCAACGACTTGAAAGACCAGCTCCAACACCATTTTCCGTATGTGGTGAAAGCGTATGTGGGAAACCTGTCAAACAACACATCACACGGTGCCTATGCGGTAAAAGATTGCCAGAACGAGAGGCATTCGCCTGGATTTGGGTCGTGCAGGGATGCGCTTTATGCCGTGTCGATTTGGCAGAACCGGGTGTTGACGGTGGTAGGTTCCGTCGTATCGTTACTGGTGTTGGTACGATGGCGCCGTTTCCCGTTTTACGTCGTCGTGGCGGCGTTTGTCGTGGTGTATACGGTTGCCTTATCGGGTATCTCCTGCGGACAGGGCGACCGGTTTATGGTGCCGTTGTATCCGTTTTACCTCCTATTATTGGCCACCATTTGGAAGTACCGCCGGCTTATACGGTTTTCTGTACGACTTCGAAAAGCGTCCCGTTCTCACATTTAAGTGTTTTTGAAGGGAATTTGAGCAACACCGCGTAATCGTGTGTTGACATAATGACGGTCTTGCCGCTCTCGTTGATTTTCCGAAGTGTGTTGAGTACCTCCACGCTTGTTTGCGGATCGAGGTTTCCGGTCGGTTCGTCCGCCAGGATGATTTCCGGATCGTTAAGCAGGGCCCGGGCAATGGCTACCCGCTGCTGCTCGCCTCCCGATAACTGGTGCGGCATTTTGTGCGCCATCCCACGCAGGTCGACTTCCGTCAGCACCTCGTCGATTTTCCGTTGCATTTCTTCTTTTTCCTTCCAGCCCGTCGCCTTCAAAACGAACAGCATGTTGTCTTCTACCGAACGGTCGGGCAGCAGCTTGAAGTCCTGGAAGACGATGCCCAGTTTCCGACGCAAAAACGGAATGTCTTTCTCCTTCATCTTCGAAAGATCAAAACCCACAATCGATCCGCTGCCTTCTTCAAGTGGCAGGTCGGCATACAGTGTTTTCATAAGGCTGCTCTTCCCGGATCCGGTGCGTCCGATGATATAGATGAATTCACCCTGTCGAACGGTGAGGTTTACGTCCGATAGGATGGTTTTCTTTTCCTGGAGGATGCTGACGTTTTCGAGGGATAAGACCGTTTCGGGCATGAGGGAGATTTTTGGTAAAAATAGGGCGGATGGGCGCAAAATCCAAATCATCGGGACCTGCCAGACGATAATAGTTGAAAATAAACACCGTTTCTGCGTTCGAGGGTTATCCACCGCCGATTGTGTATACTAAAGCCTGACTCCTTCCCGTTTATCCTATAGGAAATGCTATATTTGAAATTTTGAAAAACCACACAAAAATGCGCATCCAAACGCGGCTCATCGCCCTAATGGCAGGACTAGCTTCCCTGCCGGTGTTCTCCCAGCAGTCCGCCATCTATTCGCCAAACACCAAAGACTTCGACCGCGCCCTCGAGTTGTACCGCGACCAGCAGTACCAGTCGGCGCAACGCCTCTTTGAAAAAGCCAGAGACCAGCACCCGTCCGGGGAAGTAGAGGCCGATTGTGCCTATTACATCGCCAACTGCGCCATCCGACTGGAGCAGCCCGGTGCCGATGCCCTCATGGAAGACTTCGTAGCCAATTACCCCACCAGTTCCAAGCAAAACCAGGCGTTTCGCGAAGTGGCGGAGTATTATTTTGACGCGGGTGATTTCAAGGCTTCTCTCGAATGGTACGACAAAGTAGATGAAAGCACGCTGACTGCCGGCCAAATGGATCGCTACAACTTCCAGAAAGGCTATTCGTATTTCGTCGCTAAAGACAAAAAACAGGCGACGGCCTATCTCAATAAAGTCTCGAACTCGAAGGAGTATGGCTCACAGGCCAAGTACTACCTGGGCTTTATGGCCTACGAATCGGATAACTACGAAGAGGCAAGCCGGCAGTTCGAGCAGGTGGAAGACCAGCAGAAATACAAAGACAAAATGTCGTATTTCCAGGCCGACATGAGCTTCAAGAAAGGCGACTTCGCGAAAGCCATTGAGCAGGGTAAGACTGCTATGGTAAAATCGACACCGGCCGAAAAGTCGGAACTCAATAAAATCATTGGCGAGAGTTACTTCAACCAAAAGCAATACGCCGAGGCCATTCCGTATCTAAAGGAATACAAAGGGAAAAAAGGGAAGTGGACGAATACCGATTACTACATCCTCGGATACGCCTACTACCAGCAGAAAGACTACGAAAATGCCATTTCGCAGTTCAATAAGATCGTCGATGGGAAAGACGGTGTCGCGCAGAACGCCTACTACCACTTGGGTGACAGCTACATGAAGACTGACCGCAAGCAGCAGGCCCTCAACGCCTTCAAGAATGCATCGGAAATGGATTTTGATGCTAAGATTCAGGAAGATGCCTGGTTGAGCTATGCCAAACTGAGCTATGAAATAGGCAATTCGTATCAGCCCATCCCGGATGTGTTGCAAGGGTTCATCGACAAATATCCGGCCAACCCGAACCGTCCGGAGATCGAGAACCTGCTGGTCAATTCCTTTATCACCTCGAAAAACTACAAAGGAGCCCTCGCGCTTTTGGAGAAAAATAAAACGGTTTCCAATAAGGCGGCGTATAAGAAAGTGACCTTTTACCGCGGACTCGAACTGCACACCGACGGCAGTTATCAAGACGCACTGGCCATGTTCAAGAAGTCCATCGCAACGCCCGGCGACGCCAAGTTCACGGCCCGTGCCACCTTCTGGAAAGCCGAAACGGAATACGTGCTCGACCAGTTTGCCGAGTCGCTGCTGAGCTTCAAGCAGTTCCTGCAATTCGATGAGGCAAAAACGACGCCCGAATTTAAGAACAGCAGCTACAACCTCGCCTACGCCTATTTCAAACAAAAAGAATACGACCAGGCAGCCGCCAATTTCCAGGCGTATGTCAATAAACCGACCGACGACAAGGTGCGCCTTAACGACGCCTACCTGCGTTTGGGTGACAGCCAGTTCGTGACCGGTAAATACTGGCCCGCGATGGAAGCCTACAACAAAGCCATCGAAATGAAAGGAATCGATGCCGATTACGCCGCCTTCCAGAAAGCCATCAGCTATGGTTTCGTAGGGCGTAACGAGAAGAAAATCGACGACCTGACCAAGTTTGTGGCAGCGTTTCCGAAATCGCAGTACCGCGACGATGCCCTTTTTGAATTGGGCAACACCTACGTAGCCGAAAAGAAAACGACAGAAGCGGTCAAGGCGTACGAAAAACTGGCATCGGAGTATAAAAATAGTTCCTACGGGGCGAAAGCCGTACTTCGTCAGGGACTCATCTACTACAACGCTGATAACGACGCACAGGCGTTGGTGAAACTGAAGCAGGTAGCGTCGGAATATCCGAATACGCCCGAAGCATTGGAAGCGGTTTCGACGGCCCGACTCATCTACGTCGATAACGGGCATGTAGACGAATACGCGGCGTGGGTGCGCACCCTGTCGTATGTAGAAGTAAGCGATGCCGAACTCGACAACGACACCTACGAATCGGCCGAGAAACAGTATATGCAGAACAACGCCAAGGCGGCGATCTCTGGTTTTTCGGGTTATCTGGCCAAGTTCCCGAACGGATTGCACGCACTGAACGCCAATTTCTACCTGGCTCAGTTGTATTATGCCGACGGATTGGAAACCAACGCCATCCCGAACTATGAGTTTGTCGTAGCGAAACCCCGAAGCGAATTCACCGAACAGGCATTGGCGCGATTGGCGGAAATACACCTGAAACAAAAGTCTTACGACAAAGCGATTCCGGTGTTAAAACGATTGGAAGCAGAAGCAGAGTTCCCACAAAACGTCACCTTCGCCCAGGCCAACCTGATGAAGTCGTATTACGAGAAAGACGACTTCATAAACGCCGTGACCTCTGCCGAGAAGGTATTGGCCAACCCGAAAATGGACGATAAAGTACGAAGCGATGCACAGATCATCATTGCCCGTTCGGCCGTGAATTCGGGCGACGAGGCGAAAGCGCGGTCGGCCTATGCCAAACTGCTCACGATCGCCAAAGGTGAGGTGGCCGCGGAAGCCCAATATTATGATGCCTTTTATAAAAATAAAGACGGAAAGTTCGAAGCGTCGAATGCCTCGGTTGAGAAACTGACGAAGAACTTCTCTGGATACCGGTATTTCTCAGGCAAAGGACTCATCGTCATGGCGAAGAATTTCTATGGTTTGAAAGACAGTTTCAATGCCACTTATATACTCGACAGCGTCGTGAAGAATTTTACGGATTTTCCGGATGTCGTCGCCGAAGCGACAGCCGAGCTTGACCGTATCAAATCGGAAGAAGCCAAAACCAACGCCTCGATCCAGCAGAACTAACCGCCAAAACCACACACATGACCCTCAGACCTTTTTATATAGTAGCAATGTTGCTCGGTGGAACCGCGCTAGTATCCGCCCAGAAGAAAGACGAGAACATCGGCACCGAAGTCGTGAACGTCGTCAAGCCTTATACCCCCACCATTTCGGATGCGTTCAAAGTGAAGGAAACGCCGGTGCTAGACGACGAGGAAACGACCGACAAGGAAGAGATCAAATACCAGATTTTCTCGTTCCCTGTTGCCTCGACCTTCGCGCCCGCCAAGGGACGTGCGGCAGCGGTCGACAAAGAAGAAAAAGCCCGCCTGTTCGCCAACTACCTGACGCTTGGTTTCGGTAATTATTCCAATGCCAATGCCGAATTGTTTGTCAACCACGCACTCGACGACAACAGTTATGTGGGCGGGATGTTACGCCATTTCTCGTCGCAGGGCGGTATCAAAGAAGCGCGTCTGGAAGATAAATTCTCCGATACGTCACTTGACCTTGGTTATGGCTACAACGCCGACAACATGACCTGGAATGTCGATGCAGGTTTCAAGACCAGTACCTATAATTGGTATGGCGTTGACCGCGAACTTGAGAATATCGTGCCCGATTTATATGATACCGTCGATCCCCAACACGCTTTCAATGAGCTGTATGCCGGCACCCGTGTTCGGATGAACAGCGGCTTTTTCAAGGAAGCCTCCTTTAAGTACGACCGTTTCTGGAGTGATTATGATGCCTCTGAAAATCGCATCGTTTTGAAACCATCGTTCGCGTTCGATATGGGCGAAAGTGCCCTCAAACTTGATCTGGTGGTCGATTATCTCGGCGCTACCACCGCTACATTCGGAGACTTCGGCTATACCAACTTCGGCGCCAAGCCTTCGTATACCATCCGCCGCAATGATTGGACGATCGACTTGGGTATCGCGGCCTTCTACAGTGCGGATATGGAAAATACTGACAGCAAATTCGCACTTTACCCGGCCCTCAACGCCTCGTTGAAGGTAGTCGGCGACCTGATGGTGTTCTATGCCGGGGCCGAAGGAACGATGCAACAGAATACCTACCGCGATTTCGCCGCTGAAAACCCGTTCATTCTGCCGGGTGTAGTGTTGGCTCCGACCGATCGGCAGTACGACCTTTTCGCCGGATTGAAAGGAAAATTGGCTAGTACGGTATCGTATAACGTACGTGGTTCCTTCCTCAACGAAAAAAACAAGGCGCTGTTTGTCCATAGCTCGTTGCTGCCACCGGTAACCATTGACCCCGACCGTGAAGGATATCAATACGGCAATGCTTTTGCGATAGACTATGACGACGTGAAAACGTTCCGCTTCTTTGGTGAGATAAAGGCTGACTTCTCGAAAAGCGTGTCATTCGGACTCAACGGTACGTTCAGTGCATACGACGCTGATGGCTATGACGATGTACCAAACCTTCCCACATTGCAACTCGGTACGTCACTGGACGTCGACATCACCTCGAAGTGGTACGCGGGATTCAAGATTTTCTACACTGGCGAACGTTTTGACATCGACAATACTGGCACCAGCGTATCGCTTGATCCCTATTTCGATGCCAACGCCCATCTAGGTTACCGTCACAACGAGCGCTGGTCGGCTTTCCTTAAACTCAACAACATCGCCAACCAGGCCTATGAAAAATGGTTAGACTATCCGGTGCAATCCTTCCAGGTGATGGCGGGCGCCAATTATAAGTTTGATTTCTGACAAACAATCACCACATTTACAAGGCCGCTTCAAACGGCCTTTTTTTATGGATTTTAGGGAACACGTACTCTCACACTATCAGCAACTCGTGCAGGATCGCATCGATGCCTTCCGCGATATGATCGACGCCTTGTCGGAAGATTCACGGAACGACGCCAAAGGTTCGGCTGGCGACAAACACGAAACGGCTTTGTCGATGATGCACATCGAGCAGGAGAAAATCAACCGCAAACTCGCGGAATGTTTGGAGCAGAAGGCCATTCTCGACCGGATTCGTAAAGCGGGTATTCCAACCCGTGTGGCGTTGGGAAGTCTCGTTACGGCAAACGATCAGGTATTGTTTGTGTCAGCCGCACTGCCTAAGAAGGTCATCGAGGGCCAAACCGTCATTCCGTTGTCGCCCGCCGCGCCATTGGGGCAACTTATCCTCGGACGGTCGGTGGGCGAGGAGTTCCAGATGGTTGCGACCCGGTTTACGATCCGTGTGTTGGGGTGATGGGTTACAATTCGTAAGGAGAGACGTACTTTCGCCAGTATGTTACTTATAAATTTTCCTTTTTTAGCTCAATACTGTTTATTTTTATAATAGATAGTCCTTTTTTGGTTTGTAATCGTAATGTAATCCTTCAAATTTGCTTCAACGAAAAAGTAACAGCGAATTAGTATGTGTGGGATTTTAGCCATTATTGGAAAAGGAAAGAATGAAGAATTAGTACGGCAGCTTTCAAAAAGGATGTCGCACCGCGGACCGGACGAAAGTGATCTCCACATTACCGAAAATGGCCATATCCTGAGCCACGAACGCCTGTCGATTATCGACCTTCATTCAGGACGTCAGCCCATCAAAGGTTGTAAGTCGGCCTGGATGGTGCACAACGGCGAAATCTACAACCACCAGGAACTGCGGGATACCATCCTGAAAGACCATACGTTCCGCTCAAAGTCGGATTCGGAGGTCATCGTGCACCTCTATGAGAAGTTCGGCTATGACTTCGTGCATATGCTGGACGGCGACTTCGCTTTCGTCGTAATCGATGGAGACGATTTTATTGCCGGCCGTGACCCGATGGGCGTAAAACCTTTGTATTACGGACTTGACGAACGCGGTCGTGTGTGGTTTGCGTCGGAAATGAAACCGCTGGCCGACCAATGCCGGACGTTTTCGACTTTCCCTCCCGGACATTATTATACACCGAAAACCGGTTTTGTAAAATACTACCGTCCGGAATACGAAGACTATCGTACCGCGGTAGCCGATGCTAACCTCGATCTCATTCGGGAAACCCTGACCGAGGCGACGCGCAAACGACTGATGAGCGATGTGCCAATTGGGGTGTTGTTGTCGGGCGGACTCGACTCATCCCTCACTTCTTCCATTGCCGCGCGGTTGTTGAAAGAACAGGGGAAGACGTTGCATTCGTTCTCAATCGGACTCGATCCGGAGGCGCCCGACGCGAAAGCGGCCCGCAAAGTAGCGACCTTCCTCGGAACCGAACACCATGAAATCCATTTCACCATCGAACAGGGCATTGACATCCTGGATAAACTCATCTGGCACCTCGAAACCTACGACGTGACCTCCGTGCGGGCGAGTACACCGATGTACTTCCTCGCGAAAGCCATCACCGAAAAAGGCATCAAAGTGGTACTTTCAGGCGAAGGTGCAGACGAAGTATTTGGCGGTTACCTCTATTTCCGGAATGCCCCAACTGCGGATGATTTCCAGAAAGAAACCATCGAACGCGTGCAGAAACTGTTCACCGCCGACCTGCTAAGGGCCGATAAGTCTACCATGGCGCACGGACTCGAAGCGCGGGTGCCGTTCCTTGACAAGGCGTTCCTTGATGTCGCGATGGCCATCCGTCCGGAGGAAAAACAGCCCAAGACCTATGACGGTGTCGAAAAATACATCCTGCGGAAAGCGTTCGACACGCCTGAGCAGCCCTATCTTCCAGACGAAGTATTGTGGCGCCAGAAAGAACAGTTCTCCGACGGCGTGGGCTATAGTTGGATCGATACCCTGATTGAATTCGCGGCCTCACAGGTCACCGATGCCGAATTCGAAAAAGCAGACGAGTTGTTTCCCTACAATACGCCTACCACGAAAGAAGCGTTCTATTACCGTCGGATCTTCCACAAGCACTTTCCACAGGTCAGTGCCGCGCAGACCGTCCGGAAATGGATACCGAAATGGCAGGAAAACACCGATCCGAGCGGAAGGGCAAATGCCGCTCATATCCAGGCAGATACGAATATCGCCAAATCGATTATCGCAGAGGGAGTTTAGTGTAGTTATATAGTTTGTTTGTAAGCGGGCGCCGGTTTTTCCGGCGCTTGTCTTTTTCCGGCGTGAGCGCGCGTAAACACAGCCGACATCCACAAAAAATGTTAATAACTTCTTGCTTTAAATAAGCGCGTTTACGGCGGTTTCGGGGTCTGTTTTGCTATATTTGTTCGGTGAATGAAAAAAAGCCATTCAGAAGCAAAATATGAGCGAAGAAATCAATAAAAATAACTATTCCGCCGACAGCATTCAGGCGCTTGAGGGAATGGAGCACGTTCGGATGCGTCCCTCGATGTACATCGGTGACGTCGGTGTCCGCGGTCTCCACCACCTCGTATATGAGGTCGTCGACAACTCGATCGACGAAGCGATGGGCGGTTACTGCGATACCATAGGCGTTATCATAAACGAAGACGGATCGGTCACGGTGGAAGACAACGGCCGTGGTATTCCGGTCGATATCCATAAAAAAGAAGGTGTATCCGCGCTTGAGGTCGTCATGACCAAAATTGGTGCGGGCGGTAAGTTCGACAAGGATTCTTATAAGGTATCCGGTGGTCTGCACGGTGTAGGGGTTTCCGTTGTGAATGCCCTTTCCGAGCGCATGAAGTCGACGGTCTTCCGCGAAGGAAAAATTTACGAGCAGGAATACGAGCGCGGTAAATCGCTGTATCCGGTAAAAATCGTAGGGGAAACCGAGAAACGGGGTACGCGCCAGACGTTCTATCCGGATAGCCAGATTTTCCAACAAACCCTCGAGTTTTCCTACGATACATTGGCAGCCCGTATGCGCGAGCTTTCCTTCCTTAATAAAGGGGTAACGATCACGTTTACGGACCGTCGCGAAACCGATGATAAAGGCGAATTCCGCTCTGAGACCTTCTATTCGACTGAAGGACTCAAGGAATATATCCGCTACCTCGACGGAAACCGCGAGCCGCTGATCGCCAGTGTGATTTCGATGGAAAATGAGAAGAGCGAAATTCCGGTTGAAGTCGCGCTTATATATAATACGAGTTATACCGAGAACATCTTCTCGTACGTCAATAACATCAACACCCATGAAGGCGGTACCCACTTACAGGGCTTCCGGATGGGACTTACGCGTACCCTTAAGAAATACGCCGACTCGTCGGGCTTGCTCGATAAGCTGAAGTTTGAGATTTCGGGGGATGATTTCCGTGAAGGACTCACCGCGATCATTTCCGTTAAAGTGGCGGAACCACAGTTCGAGGGACAGACCAAGACGAAACTTGGTAACCGCGAAGTAGTGTCGCCGGTCAGCCAGGCGGTATCGGAAATGCTCGAGAACTACCTGGAAGAGAATCCGAACGATGCCAAGATTATCGTCCAGAAAGTCATTCTGGCGGCGCAGGCACGTCATGCGGCGAAGAAGGCCCGCGAAATGGTACAGCGTAAAAGTGTCATGGGCGGCGGCGGACTTCCGGGCAAACTGTCGGATTGTTCCGAACAGGATCCGGAAAAATGCGAAATCTTCCTTGTCGAGGGTGACTCGGCGGGCGGAACGGCCAAACAAGGTCGTGACCGGGCGTTCCAGGCGATCCTGCCACTTAGGGGTAAGATCCTGAACGTAGAAAAGGCGATGCACCATAAGGTTTTCGAAAATGAGGAAATCCGGAACATCTTTACCGCACTCGGCGTGACCGTCGGTACGGCTGATGATTCGAAAGCCCTCAACCTCGAGAAGCTGCGCTACTATAAGGTCATCATCATGTGTGATGCCGACGTTGACGGAAGCCACATCTCGACCCTGATCCTGACGTTCTTCTTCCGCTTTATGAAGGAGTTGATCGAGGAAGGACACGTATATATTGCCGCACCACCGTTGTATCTCGTGAAAAAAGGCGCCAAGAAGGAATATGCCTGGAACGACGACCAACGCGACCTTGCCAACGAGCGCATGGGCGGCGGGGCCAACATCCAGCGATACAAAGGTCTTGGAGAAATGAACGCCGAGCAGTTGTGGGAAACAACGATGGATCCGAATACCCGCACATTGCGTCAGGTGACGATCGATAGTTTGGCAGAAGCCGATCGTATCTTCTCCATGCTGATGGGAGATGAAGTGCCGCCACGCCGCGAGTTCATCGAAAAGAACGCGGTCTATGCCAAGATCGATGCGTAAACGACGGCTGGTAGGAATCGGGTGCGGGATTGCACTTTTCAGTACGCTGCGGTTGTCGGCCCAATCGACCGACCAAACGATAGCGGAGTTGAATAGTATGATCGACGACGCGATTTTCTTTACCAACCGTTACATTACGCCCGCCACCGACGCTATTGCCTATCAGGCGGCAGCGGGTTGGATGACGACACCGAAAAAGGCGAATCGTTGGGACTTTACCCTCGGCGCCAATTTCAATACGTTCTTTGTACCGCAGTCACAACGTTACTTTCTTTTGCAAAATTCCGATCTGTCGTTTTTTACGATTGACGGGGCGTCGGAAGCGCAAACTCCGAGCGCACTCGGAGGCGATTCAGTGGTTAATTTAACGGGCTCTCTTAACGGCGAACCGGTTACCCTTGAATCTCCCGAAGGCGTCAACCGTGAAACGATTCTATATCCGTACCTACAAGGTAGTCTCGGATTGGGGTACGGCACAGAGTTGGTAGCCCGGTTCGCGCCGCGCATCGTGCTGAAGCATGTCGATTTCCAGATTTATGGCGTGGGGATCAAGCACAACCTGAGCCAGTATTTTCCAAAGCTGGAAGCAAAAAAATGGCATTTGGCAGCACTGGCCCTTTATTCAAAGGAGGATGTTACCGTGGAATTTCTCGACGTCATTACGTCTTTTGGGAACCTCGGTCTCAACGGCCTGCATAGTGATGTCAACAGTTGGCAGTTGCAGTTGGGAGGCTCGAAAGAGTGGGGGAAGTGGGAACTTTCCGCGTCTGTCATCGGCAATACCAGCCACTTTAAGTATGATGTGCAAGGAGAGCGGGGCCAAATAGAGGATATCCTTCCTTTACACGACATCCTGAACAAGGAACTCGAGTCGATATACAAAACCCAGTTCAACCTGTTTGGGGAAGTGGCCGGTCGTTACGATCTTGGTCCGGTTTTCCTACAGGGTTTCGTGGGTTTCGGCAAATATGTCAACACCAACCTTTCGCTACAATATCAATTCTGAATAACAACTTAAACCATACTATCATGAAAGTTACCATAGTAGGCGCCGGAAACGTAGGAGCATCCTGTGCCGACGTGATTTCCTATCGCGGTATTGCGAGTGAAGTCGTACTGCTTGACATTAAAGAAGGCTTTGCGGAAGGCAAGGCGATGGACATCATGCAATGTGCCACCAATACCGGCTTCAACACCGTATTGACGGGTGTTACCAACGACTATGCCGCTACGGCAGGCAGCGACGTGGTGGTCATCACATCGGGAATTCCGCGTAAACCCGGTATGACCCGCGAAGAACTCATCGGCATCAACGCCGGTATCGTAAAATCAGTAGCCGAAAACGTGCTTGCGCATTCACCAAACGCCATCATTGTGGTCGTTTCCAACCCAATGGACACCATGACCTACCTGACCCTGAAAGCGACGGGCCTTCCGAAGAACCGTATCATCGGTATGGGCGGCGCGCTTGACAGCTCGCGGTTCCGTTACTACCTGTCAAAGGCACTCAACAAGCCGGCGAACGACGTATCGGCTATGGTAATCGGCGGACACGGTGATACAACCATGATTCCATTAACGCGCCTTGCTTCCTATAATGGTATTCCGGTTTCGCAATTCCTTTCAGCGGAAGAGCTTGAGAAAGTGGCAGCCGATACGATGGTAGGTGGCGCCACGCTGACCAAATTATTGGGTACTTCAGCCTGGTACGCGCCGGGTGCATCGGTAGCCTATCTGGTAGACAGCATCCTGAACGACCAGAAGAAAATGATTGCCTGTTCGGTGTTCCTGGAAGGGGAGTACGGACAACAAGACATCTGCATCGGTGTTCCGTGTATCATCGGACGAAATGGTATCGAGGAAATCCTTGCCATAGAACTCGATGGGAAAGAAAAAGAGTTGTTCGCCAAAAGCGCCGACGCCGTTCGCGGTATGAATGGTGACCTGAAAGCGGTATTGAGCTAAAACAGATCAAACGCACCCGGAAAAGACTGTGCTTTCAAAGCCAGTCTTTTTTGTGTGTGCGGAAAATAAAATTGGTTAATCCTGAGGTTAATTATATATTTGCCTGTTTTAAAAAAAACGCCTGAAATACGAATCTGGCGGGTTTTTTGAAAAATTTTTACAAAACCAAACAAATTGAAAAAGCGCATTTGATTTTGCGCAGTGAAAATCAATAAACATTACGAATAATGCAGAACAAGGGACTCATTAAATTTTTTGCCATTTTGTTCGGACTGGTGAGTATTTACCAGTTGTCGTTCACGTTCATCGCCGACGGTGTCGAGCAGGAGGCCAAAGAATTTGCCAAAGGAGACAGTGCTAAGGAGATTGAATTCCTGAACAAGAAGAAAAAAGAAGAGGTTTTCCTGAATTACACCTATGAAGATGTTGCGAAGCGCAAGATCAACAAAGGACTCGACCTCGAGGGCGGTATCAACGTCATCCTCGAGATTTCGGTAAAGGACATCCTCCTCGGGCTTTCGAACAACTCGAAAAACCCGTCCTTCCTCAAGGCTCTTGAAACTGCAGAGAAAGACAAACAAGGAAACGAAAGTTACCTCGATGCGTTTTTCCGCGCATTTGAGGCTGACAACGGAGGAACGAGACTCAGTTCACCGGATCTCTTTGCCAACCGTAACCTCGAGAAGGTCAACACGTCAATGACGGATGCAGAAGTGCAGAAAGTGCTACGCGAGAAGGTAGACGAATCGGTAAACAGTGCCTTTGAGGTATTGAACAAACGTATCGACAAGTTCGGTGTCGTGCAGCCGAACATCCAGCGTTTGGGTAATTCCGGACGTATCCTAGTAGAGCTTCCAGGTGCAAAAGACGTAAATCGTATCAATACACTCCTCAGCCAGACGGCACAGTTGGAGTTCTGGATGACCTATACTGCGAACGACGTTTACCCGTTCCTTATCAAAGCCAACGACATCGTAAAGGCGAAACAGAAAGGTGGTGCTGAAAAGCCGGCTGATTCATTGGGTGCCAAATTGGCGAGTGAGGATGAGAAATCAAAGAAAGACCTGAAAAAGGAACCGATTCTGGGTAAAGTAATCGGCGGCGGCGGCGGACCTATCGTAGCAAAATTCAATATCAATGACACGGCTACTGTCGGAGGATATCTCCGCAGCCCTGAAGTACGTGCCGCATTGCCAGGTAACCTGCGCTATGCGAAGTTCGTATGGGGTAAAAGTGAGCCTATCGTTGACGAAAAAACCAAAAAAGAAACAGGCGAATCAGCCGATCTGTATGCGCTTCGCGGTAACAAGAGTGATGAAGCGCCACTGAGCGGTGGTGTCATCATCGAAGCCCGCGACGATTTCGACCAAATGGGTCGTCCTTCGGTATCCATGCAGATGAATACGACCGGTGCCCGCGTTTGGGAACAGATGACCGGCGAGGCACATCGTACACAAGGCTTCATCGCTATCGTACTCGACAATGTCGTATATTCCGCACCAGGTGTTACCACAGGTGCTATCTCGGGTGGAAGCTCGATTATCACCGGAAAGTTCAGCGTGACAGAGACGAAAGACCTTGCGAACGTACTGCGCGCCGGAAAACTTCCAGCGTCAGCCGAGATTGTTCAGTCACAGGTGGTGGGACCTTCATTGGGTCAGGAAGCTATTGACAACGGTATTACGTCGTCTATCATAGGTCTTCTTCTCGTATCACTTTGGATGATCGTGTACTACGGTCGTGCCGGTCTTTACGCGAACATTGCGCTTGCCGTGAACCTCTTGTTCCTGTTTGGCGTAATGGTGAATTTCGGTTTCGTGCTTACCCTTCCAGGTATCGCCGGTATCGTATTGACAATGGGTACTGCGGTTGACGCCAACATCATCATCTATGAACGGGCGAAGGAAGAACTTCGTTCCGGTAAATCGCTGGAGGACGCTATCAAGACGTCGTTCGGTTGGAAAGGTGCGATGCGTTCGATTATCGATGCGAACGTAACCCACATCCTGACAGGTATCGTACTCGTCACGTTTGGTACGGGGCCTATCAAAGGATTCGCGATCACGCTCCTTATCGGTATCGTGACATCACTTTACACCTCTATCTTCATCTCCCGTATCTTCCTGGATCGCGATGCTGCCCGAGGCCGTAAGCTGACGTTCGTAACGAATATGTCAAAGAACTGGTTTACCAAGTTCAACTTCGACTTCCTACGTATCAAGAAGTGGACGTACGCGTTCTCAGCCGTCGTGACGATTGTATGTATCGTTTCGTTGATGACACACGGACTCAACCAAAGCGTGGAATTCGTAGGCGGACGTACCTACCAGGTTCGTTTTGACCAGAATGTAAGTCCGGATGAAGTACGTGATGAACTGATTGCCGTATTCGGAAGCGCCGAGGTGAAGAAATTCGGTTCCGACAACCAGATCAAAGTCGTGACCAAATACGGTATGGAACAAACGGGTAATACCCTGAAACTTGACGAGAAGATCACGCATATGTTGTATGACGCGGTGAAAAAACACTTCTTGAAAGATATGGGGTATGAGAACTTCGTCAATATTTACGACGGTAAAACAGCCGGTATCCTCGACTCTTATAAAGTGACTGCGGATCGTGCAAAAGACATCAAGAGTAACGCTTTCTGGGCGGTTATCGGTGCGATGGCCATCGTGTTCATCTACCTCTTCGTGAGTTTCCGTAAGTGGCAGTACAGCCTTGGTGCGATTGCAGCGGTAGCCCACGACGTAATCTTCGTATTGGGTCTTTATTCGCTTCTTTGGAAATACATGCCATTCGGTATGGAAATCGACCAGCACTTTATTGCGGCGATTCTGACCGTAATCGGATATTCGATGAACGATACGGTAATCGTATTTGACAGGGTGCGTGAATACCTTGGTGGTAAAACAAAAGGTTCTTTTAACCATATCGTGAACCAGTCGATTAACTCCACCATGTCACGTACACTCAACACGTCGCTGAGTATGATTTTCGTGTTGGTGATCATGTTTATCTTCGGCGGTGAATCCATCCGCGGCTTCATCTTCGCGATGTTGATTGGTATCGTCGTAGGTACATACTCGTCTCTTTTCATCGCGACACCAGTGCTTTGCGACACCATTCCGGATTCGGAGCACAAGCGTATCGAAGAAGAGCACAACAAAGAGTAAGCTAGTTTTCTACATACAGAACCCGGGAATATCCCGGGTTTTTTTATTTTTCTTTTTTAATACATAATAAACTTATGTATATTTGTGTTAGGTATATAAATCGAATAGTATGTTTTCATCAGAATTGATTAAGGGAACCCTCAAAACTATCGTGCTAAAGCAGTTAGAGGTGAAAGGACGGATGTATGGATATGAAATCACCCAACGCGTGAAGGAACTCAGCGGTGACCGCATCCACATAACGGAAGGGGCGTTGTATCCGACGCTGCATGCGTTGGAAGCCGACGGGCTGGTAACGGTAGAGACGGAGTTTATCGGAAAACGCGTCCGCAAATACTATTCGCTTAGTCCGAAGGGCTCATCGCGTATTTCTGAAAAGGTATCCGAGTTGACCGAGTTCTTCGAGACGATGCAATTTTTACTTGACATAAAGCCCCAAACGGCCTGATGTATACCCTCAGCGAACACCAGATAGCGTTCATAGCCGATGACATACGTGCACGTGGCATCGAGTGGGTTAGCCTGCAGCACGACCTATTGGACCATGTTTGTTGTATCCTGGAGGATACCTTCGATGGGAAGGATGACTTCGAAGGCTTCTATCGACGCACCATTGCTTCTTTTTACGAAAAGGAGTTGGGTGAGATCGAAGAAGAAACCATCCGATTGCTAACTTTTAAGAATTATTACGTCATGAAAAAAATAATGTTGGGAAGCGGCACCGTATCGGTGTCTTTCCTTATTGCCGGAACCGTTTTTAAATTCCTGCACCTGCCCGGCGCTGCGATTTTCCTCACACTGGGGGTCGTTCTGCTAAGTTTCCTTTTCTTACCCCTCCTTTTTGTGTTGAAAGTGAAGGAAAAAGCCGCTACCGCCGACAAAATTGTGTTGTTGGTTGGGATGTTCTGTTCGGTCCTGGTGACGTTGGGTATTTTGTTTAAGATGCAACACTGGCCGGGCGCCAATGCCATGGTGATGGGATCGCTGGCCGTTCTGCTATTGGTTTTCCTACCGCTTTACTTTTATGCCGGAATTCGCCGCGCCGAGCGCAAACTGAACACCATAGTAACGTCAATGTTGATTGTTTCCGGTGCCGGATTACTGCTGATGTTGATCCGCACGCCCACCGCCTCGCAGGAACTGTTTGTCGCTAAAACCCACGCTTTTGTCAGGGAGGAGCAGTTGGTATCGCGGTTACGGGCGGCCACATGGCTTGACGGTCCGGCTGAAGTCGTCTTCCAGAAGTGCCAGGCCCTCAAAGCGCAGTTCATTGCGGAACAAACGGGTATGCCTACTATTCCACCCGATTTTGAGAAGTCGGGATTTGTATTACAGGACGGCTCCGTTGGCGATTACATCCATTCGCACACTGCGCAGGTAGCAGCAGTACGTAAAGCCGTCGAAAGCTACAATGCCACTGCTTCTGCCTGTTGCCAAATTTCACTCGATTACACCCTTTTTGACACGCCCCAACGACAGTTGACCGAGGCCTTGGCCGATCTCTCGTCCATACAGATTTCGGTACTAACTGCCGACAGGACTACGGCCATGAAGTAAAAAAGGCGCCTTTCGGGGCGCCTTTTATTTTTACCGTAATCGTAACTCCCGAAGGGTCGACACGAATCGTTGCTGTATGTCCCCGTCAGGGTGTTGCCCGTCACGGCTAATCCATTTTCCCGAGACAATGGTTCCCATTATGTCTGAGGCATCCGACGTATATACGAAGGTGTTGCATCGGTTCTGGACACTTGCTGTTGCGATAAGTGGGGTACTGGCTTTCATCACGACGGCATCGAATGGTGATCCTACCGCAAAAAAGTGTTCAGATGTTTCTCCCATGGCGCGCCGGCCCGATTCCCAGGCCATACGGAGCGCATTGAAACCACTATCGCCTTTTCCCGGACGGAAATAGGTCGTCCGCTTATGCGTCGAAAGCCGCTGTCCATAATCGAGCAGCCGTAGTTCTTCAAACGGGTTGAGTCCAACGTGACTGTCCGTACCAATACTCCAGCGTCCACCTGCTGCGGCGAAGTCGGCATAACGGAAAAGACCATCGCCGAGATTGCCTTCCGTTGACGGACAAATGACCACATGGGCGCCACTTTTCGCGATACCATTGACTTCCGCATCATCCAGATGGGTGGCGTGAACGAGGTGGAACTGCTCGTTAACCGCACAATGGTCGAGTAACCATTGTACGGGGCGTTTTCCGAGAAACGCGATGCTATCTTCTATTTCCTTTAATTGCTCCGAAACATGAATGTGGAACGGTCGCGATGCATCCATCCCATGGGTTACTGCCACGATATCAGCCGGTTTCACCGCCCGAAGCGAGTGGATACCGGTTCCGTATCGGGCACCGTCATAATGCCTACAGGCCGCCGCCGTGGCTTCCAACAGTTTCCCATAATCGTCGGGGCTGGCGGAGATGAACCGTTTCTGTTTTTCCAGGGGTGCCATCCCAAAGCCGCCCTGTTGGTAAAACATCGGCACAAGGGTAATCCGGATGCCTGCTTTTTGTGCGGCTGCAATCAGTCGACTTCCCATTTCAGCCAGGTTGTCGTAAGGACGGCCATCGCGATCGTGGTGTACGTAATGGAATTCCGCAACCGCTGTGTAGCCGTGCCGTGCCATTTCAGCATACAGCATAGTAGCTACTGCCTCCATCTGGTCAGGATCGAGCGTAAGGGCGAGGTTGTACATCGCCGTCCGCCAGCTCCAGAAATCGTCGGGTATACCGTCGCCTTCGTGTAGCTCGGCCAATCCGGCCATGGCATATTGGAAGGCGTGGGAATGCGCGTTTTGGAAACCCGGCAGGGCGTATCCCGCAACATGATCGCCGTCGCCTCCGCTTGTGATCGATTGGATGATACCTTTTTCGTCGAGGCGCACGCAGGCATCGTCAAGCCATCCGTTTTCCGTGAGAAGTCCCTTGAACCGATAGGTCGTCATGCGAGTTCTGTTATCAAAGATTCAAATACGCGTACTAGCAATTGTCGGATCCGGGCTGCGCGTTCCGGATGCCATTCCATTTCGGTGTCATCCATATAATTGGTTTTGGCCATCTCCAGTTGAAGCGCGTGCACACCCTGGTCGGGTTGGCCGAAGAAACGCGTAATATAGCCTCCTTTAAAAGGCGTATTGTGTTCAAGTTCATACCCTCCGCGTTGCAGCGCATCGTAAGCCATCGAAATGATGGAGGACCCAGCAGATGACCCGTCGTTGTCTCCCAGTATCAGATCCGGAAACGGCGCCTCTTGTATACCGGGTACCACTTTCCGGATGGAATGCGCGTCGAACAGAAGCACCTTTCCGTGTCGTGCTTTCAAATTCTCCAATAACTCGCCGACTTTTTGGTGGTAAGGTTCGTAGAAGTCGGACACGCGGCGTTCGATTTCGGCCTGGTCCGGCTCCAGACCTTCATAAAGTCGGCGACCGTTGAAATCCGTGAGTGGCACCAACCCCGTAATCACGCGGCCGTCGTTGTAAAGCGGGATGCTTTTGGGGTCGCGGTTGAGGTCTATTACCCAACGGCAATAATGGGCGGTGATGAACGTAATGCCCATAGCCGGGGCAAAATCGTAGAGTCGGTCAATGAACCAATCGGCGTCGTCGGGTCGGGCCGCCATCTCAGGATGGAGTCTCCGGCGGATGTCATCGGGAAAAGCCACACCCGAGTGGGGCGAACTGATGACGATAGGCACCTCGGGTGCGGTAGGGTAGAGGATGTCGTAAACGGCCATGCTACAGAAGGTTAGGGTAGAATAAACGTACCGACGGCTCCGGTGCCCAGATAGGCGGCATAGGCCCGTCCGTTTGCGGAAATCGAAAAACCCCTTCCGGACGCCGATGTGTTAACTGCAATCACAACTTTCCTGCCGTCTGGTGTCAGGAACGCCACGTTCGGCAATCCCTCTATAAGGTTGCTTTCGATGCGTTTCGATCCGCGGCGGACGAATTTCGCAGCGTGTGCCAGGTGATAATAGGCGACGTTGCGTTTCACCTCATTTCCGTCGAGGGTAATGGCGCCCATACACGACGTGCAGCCTCCGTCATCGGTATGCGGGTTATACTGCGGGTCGGAGGCCAGGTTCCATTGCAACACCATGCGGCTCCAGTTACGGGAGGCACCGATGGTCAGGTTCTCGATATTCCATTTCAGGTCGTTCGGGAAATCGCCAGGACCTCCTGTCCACTGCTCGGTGAAATAAAGGTTTCGGTCCGGATGTGCGTCGTGAACCTTCGTCATCGCGTCAACAGTGCCGCCATAGAGGTGGAAGGCCGAACCGTCGGAAAAGGCTTTGGCGGAGGGATCATCGAGGATGGAAATCGGGTAATCGGGGCGGTCACAGTTATGGTCGTACAGGATGATTTTGGTACGTATGCCTGCTTTCGCGAAGGCGGGCCCCAGGTGTTTTGAGACAAAAACCGCCTGTTGTTTCGCTTCCATATACATACTCGGAGTGTTTCCCGGATGCAGTGGTTCGTTTTGGATGGTGATGGCATCGATGGGCAGCCCTTCCGCCTCCATAGCCTTGATATACTTCACGAAATACTGCGCGTAGACCGAATAGTATTCGGTTTTGAGACTGCCGCCCTTGGCATAGCCGTTGGTTTTCATCCAGATCGGAGCCGACCAGGGCGAGCCCATTAAATAGAGGTTGGGGTTGATGGCCTTTATTTTTTTGAGGATGTCAATCAGGCCGGTGCGGCGGTCGTTTTCGATACTGAACCGTTGCAGTTCAGGATCGGTTTGTCCGACGGGAAGATCGTCATACGAAAAGATGCGGTCGTCAAGATCGGATGATCCTATACTCAGTCGCAACACGCTCAATCCGATTTGGTTGCCGTCTGTGCCAAAAAGTTCTTGTAAGAGTGCCGTCTGTGCTCCGGGCGACATACGACTGATTAATTGTGCGCTTCCCCCGGTGAGGCAGAGTCCGAAACCATCGATGTCCTGATAGGTTTTCGACGCGTCCACGGTAATGGTCGTTTCTGACGGGACTTCCGCTTCGCTTAGGTCAGGTCGGCGGCTGAACAGCACAGATTTATCAGGTGTGGTGAGCCAGAATTGTGCAACGGTTGGTTGGGAAGTAGTGTTAGTGTTTGGCGTCGGGGCCAGTTTTGGTGAACAGGCGGTAACGACTGCGGCGAGCGCCAAAATGCCGATACGGTATGCTTTCATGTAAATCAGGTTTGCCCGCTAAAGGTACGAAGAAAGGGGAGAAGTGGGGAGCTAGTTGTCGGTGGTCAGTAGCTAGTTGTTGGTGTGCTTTACCAGTTTCGACTTTCGACTTATGTAAGCCATGCAAAAGAAAAACGCCGGGACTAATTGCCCGGCGTTTTACTGATTCTGATTGTTTGATTGATATATAAAAGACGAGGCGGGTTTTGGTTTGTTACAGTGGTAGTGATTTTTTTTTTGGAAAAAGTTGAGGGTTGGGGGTTGAAGGTTCAGGGTTGATAGTTGGTAGTTGAAAGTTGGGGATTGAGAGTTAGGGGTTGATAGTCAAAATTCGAAAGTTACAGTTCCCCGTTTGAGTATGTTCAATAAACTGTGTCAATTTACTTTTTTAGTAATTTAACACAGATATGGAAAACGAGAAATTTGATTACGAAGCATTTAGTAAGCGTCTTATTGATGACATCCGCCACG
>JAIXYI010000035.1 GCA_027490305.1 Flavobacteriaceae bacterium | reverse complement strand
ACAGAACGACAATGAGTTGAAACCACCAATGGAAGTCAAACCTTAAATTCATGTGCCGGGTTTCGGCCCGGCACTTATTTTTATTTTATGTTTACGAAAGAGCAATTGGAGAAGTGGGAGCGATTGGGGTATGTTTTTCCAGAAGATTATAAAAACTTTGCGTTGGAGGATGAAAGTAAGGAAATAACCCAATACGTAATTCAAATGAATTTATTGGCTATTCCGAAAAAGTTTGGAGAGGCTATTAAAATAAGCGTATTAACTAATATACCCCTTGGTGAAGAAATGACAGTAAGTGTATTTGATCTTGATAGTATTTTATCAAACGAACCTGAAGGGGATTCCGACACTTTGTTGGGGCGTACACGAGTTAAAGTAGGGAAATCAAATGTTTTCTTTATTAGTTTGACCGACGCGATGCGGAAGGCAGCATTTTCAGATATAGAATTTTCTGCTGCCGAATGCTACGTAACGATTTCTCATAAAAACGCAACAACTGCCGTTAGCCCTCGATTCAGCGTCGCGAATGACTTAAATGAAAAAAGTTTTTCGGTATCTAATCCCTCAAAAACGAAGGGCCTTAATTTGAACGACATTCAAAAGGCGAAATTTATTGCAACATTGTTTGGCGAATCCAAAGGCGAATACAATCTCAGAGATATTGCCTACATTTATCTCAATACCATTAATGAGAGCGGTTTCGAGAAGGGGCTCTGTAAATCGTCCTTTTATAACCTTTGGGAAGTGGATCGATGGGGTACGTACAGATATCTTATGTATCTACTAGGGCATGGCGAAGAGTTTGCAAATGAAAAGATATTGGTTGATGCTAAAAGAAATGTCTGGAGGACGGTGAAACAAGTCGCTAATGGAGATTTCGTAAAAACCAAGGTCATACCAAATTTAAATAAATTGAAAAAATTTGCTGACGATAGTATATTCGTAGAGAATCCCGTGACAAACTATATTGGATGGACGGGACAGGGATTCTGGCAAGATATGAACATACGAATAACCAATCCTACGTACAAAAAAATATGGGCGCTCGCTTCTCAGTATTATTATTTGCAACTTTCCGGAAAAGTTAAAAAGATTTTCGTATTTGAATACAAATCATATGATTGGACGGGTTTAAACATTACAACATTTCTCTACGATTCAAATAGTTTGTTCGATTATTTTGAAAAGTACCCCGATATGATTCCCACTGATGTAGAAAGAATACCTAAAATGCTGTATTTTGGAAAAACCGATTAGAAACGTATTCATTACAATTGTTGCCACCTACCTTCTTTTCCTCTTCGGATGTAACCGTCATAACGAAACGTTTCTTACTCAGGTGATTGACCTACCGTTGTACGACAACGGCGGCAAGGGGTTATACGATTCGAGGATTGCCCTGAATGATAGTGTACTGCTCATAAAAAACACGATAATGGCCAAATCCGCGGGTTACATTCCCGTATCGACCGACACCCGTCTGTTTGTCGACGGGAAAGAAGAACCTGCGGCGGATTTCGATGTTCTAAAGAAGGAATACGAGTTACACGAATGTACGTTGTTTGAATTTCTAAGGGGTACGGCGGACGACCGGTTGGAGCGTTCAGGCGAACTCACCAAGGTTGAAAAAGACAAAGGTTTGACAGATGATTTTGTGCGGATATCGGATCGCGTCGTTTTGGAAATTGTAGATAAGGCCGGCCCCTACATCAGTATTACTCTCTGGGAAGACGAAACAAAGACCCGCCATATGACATTGGAAAGTTTCAGCCAGACGGCAGGCGTCACCGCCAGGGCAATCGACCTGAACCAGGATGGCAAAAAGGAACTTTTTCTCTTTTTCCAGAATGGGTCCTACTGGGGTGCCGAATGGCGTATGATGGTTTTTGAAGTGGATGGGGAAGTGGCGCGTGGTCTTTAGTTGGTGGTCGGCTGGGGTCTGAGAAATCCGACGTCAACGCGCGGAACGGATTGCAAGTCCGCGCCCTCGGGATTCTAGCTCAAAGCCAATGGGTTTGTAGTGGACGAAAAGGTAAGTATGGATAGTGGCCGAAATTAAATGGCATGATCATGAAAATCCAAAGAGAATGAAACTTTCATTAGTTACTTTTTTATTAGTCATCTCGGGATGCAATGTTCACAAAGATTCACTACAGCCCATAAAGGAGGATATACTTTTTCGAGATAGTCAAGGGATTATCTATCTGAAAAAAGAAGTTTTCCTACTACATGACACTCGATCCGAGGTAGCGTTCCGGTGATCGGTGACCCGCTTTACAAGTCGATTGTGGACGAGTTGAAAGAACAGGAGTATGTGGTGGAGGAAACCTGGGAAACCACGCTTCCGACGTCGTTGATCGGCCTACAGGAAAAAGGCGTTTCGATCACTACCGTCGGATTGCCCTGCGGGGATGGCTGTGACACCGGCGACAGTCCGTTCAAACAGAACGACAATGAGTTGAAACCACCAATGGAAGTCAAACCTTAAATTCATGTGCCGGGTTTCGGCCCGGCACTTATTTTTATTTT
>JAIXYI010000013.1 GCA_027490305.1 Flavobacteriaceae bacterium | reverse complement strand
CGGTGAGGACTTGCAGCGAAGAGCGGGAATTGCTGCCCTAAACATACAGACGCGCGTGAACCAACGCACCGATTGAAAATAAAGCGTACTTTTGCAGCCGCAAATCACGGTCATATGAGAACCAAGTCGTTAAAGAAAAACCGCATCAACGTTATCACGCTCGGATGCTCGAAGAATGTCTATGACAGCGAAGTGCTGATGGGGCAACTGCGGGCCAATGGAAAAGAGGTGACGCATGAGGCGCCGGAGAAAGAGGAAGGGAATATCATTGTGATCAACACCTGTGGCTTCATCGATAATGCAAAGGAGGAATCGGTTAATACGATTTTGAGGTATGCCGATAAGAAAGACCGCGGCCTGGTAGACAAAGTGTTCGTCACCGGATGCCTGTCGGAGCGCTACCGCCCTGATCTCGAGAAGGAAATCCCGAATATCGACCAGTATTTCGGCACCACGGAATTGCCGTTATTGCTGAAAGCGCTGGGCGCCGACTACAAACACGAATTACTGGGCGAGCGGCTTACGACGACGCCTAAAAATTACGCGTATCTCAAGATTGCAGAGGGATGCGACCGTCCGTGCAGCTTTTGCGCGATTCCGATTATGCGCGGAAAACACGTGTCGCAGCCGATTGAGAAGTTGGTGAAAGAAGCGGAAGGACTGGCGAGAAATGGGGTGAAAGAACTGATTTTAATCGCACAGGACCTGACCTATTACGGACTTGACCTGTATAAAAAACGAAACCTGGCCGAGCTTTTGGAAGCGTTGGTGAAAGTCGACGGCATTGAATGGATCCGTTTGCACTATGCCTTCCCGAGCGGGTTTCCGATGGATGTGCTTGACCTGATGCGTCGGGAGCCGAAGATCTGTAACTACCTCGATATTCCGTTGCAGCACATTTCGGACAACATCCTGAAATCGATGCGACGGGGGACGACGCAGGCGAAGACAACGCAATTGCTGCAGGATTTCAGGGCTGCCGTTCCGGGCATTGCGATCCGGACGACGCTTATTGTGGGATATCCGGGCGAAACGGAGGAAGATTTCCAGATACTGAAAGACTGGGTAAAGGAAATGCGCTTTGAGCGTTTGGGCTGCTTTACGTATTCGCACGAAGAAAATACGCATGCCTATTTGCTGGAGGACGATGTTCCGGCGGAGGTCAAACAGGCCCGGGCCAACGATATTATGGAGGTGCAATCGGCTATTTCATGGGAATTGAACCAGGAGAAAATCGGCAAGACCTTCCGTTGCATCATTGACCGCAAGGAAGGCGCGCATTTTGTGGGTCGTACTGAATTCGACAGTCCGGATGTAGACAATGAAGTGTTGATCGACGCCTCGCTTCACTATCTGAAGACCGGGGAGTTTGTGGATATACGCATCACCGACGCCACCGAATTCGACTTGTACGGTGTGCCGGCAAGCCATGCGTAATCGAACGTAATTTTGTATTTTTGATAAAATGCCTGCCATGAAACGGATTGCCTATACCCTATTTCTTGTTTTGGTTGCCTGTTCAACCCAGGCCCAGATTCGCAATTACGGCATGGACCGCAGGATTGGCGGACCGGGCAGTGTTCCTTCGGGACCCACGAACAGGGAACGCAAACCGGTTGATTACGTGCAGTTGTCACTTGATCGCATGGAAACCAACCTAAAACTGGATGCCCTTCAGAAGGCGGTAATAAAGGAAGCGCTCAATGATTATTATAAAGTAGCGACTGCATTGCAAACAGAAGATCTTCCGGCAGAGGGCAAATACGAAAAGCTCAAAAAGGAAGCCGAAAAGATGGACAAGCGGATAATCGAAATACTGAATGCCGAGCAGAAAGCGAAGTATGCCGAAATGAAGGCCAAGAAAGCGGAGAAGGGAAAGAAGAAAGGAAAAGGAAAGAAGTCGGAGGAAGAAGAACCTGACCTTACGAAGCTCGACTCACTTATGATGGCGCAATAATCGAAAAACGCACGGCTTTTGACCGTGCGTTCCCTTTTTAAATTGGTTTGAGTATTGTTTACGGCTTCACCGTTCCTTTGAAGGTAAGCGTAATAGCGTTTGGATCGGCAGAGGTTGTCACCGTGAGCGTTTTCGTAAACGCACCCACAGCCGCGGCATTGTAAGTAGCTTTTACCGTGCCCGTTTTCCCCGGCTTGATGGCTTCTTTGGTAAAATCAGCGTTCGTGCAACCGCAGGAAGGGCGTACGTTCGTGACCTGGATGTCGGACGAACTGGTATTGGTGAAGGTAAATTCGACTACTTTCGGCACATTGTGCTCGATCTCACCTAATTCAACAATTTCGGATTTCCATGACAGTGCACCGACAAGGGCGAATGACATAAGCGACAGCGCTCCGGCAACAAAAAGAACAAGTTTGGTTTTCATGTGTATGGTTTTTCAGTTGGTTTCTTTGCCAAAAGTACACAGGCACTTCGAAGCGGTTTGTTAAGCGGTAGCGAACGTTTGTTAATGAGCTGTTAACGGTAAAATCTACCCGTATTTTTGGCTAATTTTCGGTGGTGAAAAAAAACCGGCTCAATAGCATCCTGTTTCTCGGACTGTT
>JAIXYI010000073.1 GCA_027490305.1 Flavobacteriaceae bacterium | reverse complement strand
TTCCGCAGCGATAGCGGCGCTATCGCGAGGAAATGCAACGAAGCAGACGGGTGGTTTCCGTCATCAGCCTCGGAAAAGTAGCCGAAAATTACTCCGCTAACAAGCATTTTGCAAATCTTTAGTAAGGAAGGTGTTGTTTTTGAGTTAGTTACAACGCGTCTGACAAAATGCTTATATCGAACTCACGTTATTTATGCACATCCACTTCTTTAATTAGGTAGCAGCGCTGCCGACGGTTGAATTCAATTTGGTACGCCTTACCGGGCTTGGTCATGTATTTTTTGGTAACCCGGCCCGTAGAAATCCACAAGAGCAGGTCGGATATGTTTTGGTAAGGCTCACTTTCCCAGACCTCACCCGCTCTGATGGTGTGGGTCACAAGCGTCCGCTCGGTAGGGCCAAACCGGACGTCGATCGGCACGTTTACCGGGTTGTAGACCCGCACAATAAACTGGTCGATATAACCGCCCGACGACTTAATGGGTGACATCGGGATGAGGTCGATCGCCACATTGGCCGTTTCATCTTTACGGGTGGTGACGGTGGTTTGAGACGGTTCGAACTCTTCTTTATAGACCTTTACTGTATAGGTAGTATCGCAACGGGCTGACAGGGTGACGGAACCGGTTGCATCGGTGGTTCCGCGCAGGCCCTCCGTAACGCCGTTTCCCAACTGCACCTGAGCACCTTCAACGGGGTTTTTCAGGCTGGCGTCGGTAACGGTGATGACGACATCCGTTTTGCAGTCGGTTTGGGCCACGCAAAGAGCACCGATGAAGAAGGTTAGTATGGAGAGTAGCGTCTTCATCCTTGTGCGTCGGGCTTATTATTAGAGGCACTCTCAGGCCCCATCTTACCGAGCAAATAACCCGCTATGGTACCCAAAAGTCCCATGGCCGGTGCGATCTGGTCATTGGTGTATCCGGCGGTAATCAGGTAAAGCGATCCGATTACGATGATGGTCACGACGATGAACTTGATGGTATCTTGTGGTGAAATCCCTAATTTCCATACCAGTACGATTTCGCCCAAGAGGATGAGTAATCCGAAGCCTAACACACAAAGCGATAGTTTGAAGGCAGACGGACTCATAGGAAAACGAACGGTTTGTCCGCTGGCTTCCGGCTGTTCGGTCGCCACTTCTTCCGGAATGGGGTTTGAGGCAGGAATACTGTCGGCCATAGCATGGGCAGGAATCGAATCCTGAGCCGCCATGCCCAGGCACAGGAAGGTCACGATAGCAAGTAGGAATAGTCTCATAATGAATCGTTTGGTTTTTGTTTTTGGTTTGTTTCGTTGTCCATCGGGATACCAATTTATCCTGATGTCGATGACGAATGTACAAAAAAAACAAAAATTAACGTCTTTTGGTTATCTCCTTTGCCTTTTGATGGATTTTCGTGCCAATTTCCGCTTTCGTAGGAAGGATTTATTGGAAGTAAAACAAAGGTGCAAATCCTAACGCCCTACTTTTTTCAGTAGCGAATGGGTGATGCCATTGGCTTCTTTACGGATGACTTCATAGCCGCCAAGGTTTTCGAATAGATTGGTAAGGGTTTTGAACCCGAACGAGCGCGCGTCAAAACTGGGATCGATCTTCCGAAGGTTGAGGCCCATTTGCGAAATGTGCACCTGTTCGTCTTCTCCGGCTGAAATCTCAAAGGCTTTGTTGATGAGCCGGATATCCACTTGTAATTTCTTCGGGCGCGACGGCGGAAGCGGTTTTGTCCCTTTTCTCGAGGTCGATGGGCGTGATGGTTTTGCCGTCGTCTCCACCGCAACCGGTTCGGTAATCGCTTCGGTTTCAGTTTCACCGCTGATGGTTTCGGCAAATACGAACACTTCACACGATTGTATAAAGGCGTCCGGCGTTGTTTGGCGTCCGATTCCCATCACAAAAATACCCTCTTCCCGGATGCGCTTCGCGAGTCCGGTATAGTCGCTGTCGCTTGACACAATGCAATAGCCGTCTACATTACGCTCGTGCAATATGTCCATCGCATCGATGATCATCGCGCTGTCGGTCGAGTTCTTTCCTTTTGTATACGAAAACTTCTGTATAGGATTGAATGAGTGCTGGTTGACAATATCTTTCCATCCTTTCATCTGGTGGGTTGTCCAGTCACCGTAAATGCGTCGGATCGTGGCTTTGCCATATTTGGCGACCTCTTCAAGTATCTCCTTTAATATCTTCGGCTGGGCATTATCGCCGTCTATCAATACAGCGATTTTGAAATTTTTCTCCATGGGTGATGCAATTTTGCGGTAGGGCCGCCCGCTGGTCACCGGGGTTGCTACGAAGCGAAGGTACGGGTTTTAGGTTTGGGTGGTGAGGTTTGAGTTTTGAGTGATGGGTTTCTTAAAGGAGTTTATCTGGGTGGAGGAGGGGAGGGGTACCTTAGTCCCTGAGCCCCTTAGCTCCTGAGTCCCTGAGTTTCTCAGTTACTCCTTTCCTTCTTCCCCAACCGAACGTTTCCGTCAACCGAATACCGTCCGCCGCCGTTAACCACCAGGGCCAGGCAAATGCCAATCATAAGCAGATGGAATTCATATCCTTCCCCTTTCTGGTTGCCGAACCAGTTCATGAAAAAGCCGTTGTCGAGATGCGACGTGATGACAATCCCTACCATCAGAATGGCCGTGAAGGCTGCCCACAGTCGTGTTGCCGCGCCCGCCAGTAAAAACAGGGGTCCGACAAACTCAATGACGATGACCAGGAATCCGATGAGCCAAGGCAGGTGTACCGTATCAGTAAAAAATGTCATGGTTCCGGAAAATCCATAGCCGCCGAACCAACCCAGCATTTTTTGGGCGCCGTGCGGGAAGAGTACGATGGCAGCCGTAAGACGGAGAAGAAGTCCAGTAAAGTCGGGACGTGTTTGGAAAATCAATTGTTTCATTGTACTGTTTTTTTAAATTGTATGCTGTAAAGCCAAACGGGCGATGCGTGCCCCAAATAATTCCGCGGTGGCGACACCTTTGGGCGTATGTACCTCGCCGATGGCATTGTCGGAGAGTGTCATCAATCCGAGGTAGCTCGCCAGTCCGTTCGGTTCCTCTTTCTGTACGTCGTTTTCAAATTCAGGTACGATGCCCGTCGGGATCCACAGCATGCCATGTTGTGCGGCGAAGATAGATAGCTGCTGTAAGACCATGAGCTTATCGCCGTTAAGCGTCGACGAGTTGGTGAAACCGGCCGCCAGTTTGTCGCGCCATTTTTGTTGGTACCAAAAACGACCTGTGGCTTCCATAAACGTTTTGAATCCGGCCGAAACGCTGCCCATATACGTAGGCGATCCGAACACGAGGGCGCGTGCTTCGTGCAGCACCTCCCAGTCGGCCATGGCCTCTTCGGTTGACAATAAGCGCACGTCGGGCGTGACCGTTGCTGCCCCTTTTGCGATGTGTTCGGCTACGATTTTAGTATGACCGTAGCCGCTGTGGTAAATGATAATGATTGACATATCCGTTGTTTTTGGCAAAGGACGTCAGCGCGCATCGCAAAAAAGTTCAACTACTTTAAGAAATCGCCTTTGGCCCACCGGCGCCGCATCATACTCAGAAAAACCGGCGTGACGCCGAGGTACGCAGCCAGTTGTTTTTGGGGGATGCGTTGTTCGAGGTGGGGAAACTGCTGTCGGAATTGCTGGTAGCGTTCCTCCGCCGACAGGGAAAGTGTCTGGTTGATACGCTGCTGTTGGGCGATGAATGCGTTCTGCAATAAAATCCGGAAGAAGCGCTCGAACTTCGGTACGCGGACATACAAATGTTCAAGATCGGCTTTCGTCAGGCAAAGCAATTCGGTTGGCTCAAGTGCCTCGATGGAATGCAGCGCGGGTTTCTGTGAGAGGAAGCTATACATATCGCCTACCCACCAGTTCTCGGTTCCGAAGAAGGTGATATGGTCAACACCGTCCGCATCGGTCGTAAATACCCGGACGCATCCGGTGACGATGAAGTACTCGGCGGGACAGATAGCGCTTTGCTGCAATAGCAATTCCTTTTTTCGTAAGGTACGTTTTCGCAGAAGCGAAGTGAAAAAAGCCTCTTCCTCCGGATCCAGTGTAATGTGTTGGGCGATATGACGCAGAATGGCAACCGTTTCCATAGTCGGAAGATAGGAAAAAGAGCCATCCCATGAAACAATCACTTTTCTGCCGCGGTCTTCAGTGCTTCCAACCATGCCTGCATACCCTGTTCCAGGTTTTTCTGGAAGGTACGGCGAAAGAGCACGGCCAACACGCCTTGCAGGCTCTCCTCTACATACACGGTTACGCCGTCGTCGCCTGTTTCGAGTGTCCAGTTGTGGATGGCAGTGAGCCCGATGGTAGTTCCCGTCCAACCCAAAGCCCGCATCGGGATAACGGTATGAAGCGTCGAGTGGATGGTGACGCCGCCGGATTTCCAGTCGAAATGCGCACCCTTCGCGAGTGTACTTTTCAATTTAGCCTGTTGTATACCGGCATACCAGTTCGGCCATTGGGTAATGTCGGTCAAAAGGGCCCAAACGGTTTCCGCCGAGGCGCGGATGACAATCGATTTGTGTGCTGTGACCGGTGCTTTCTCGTTGATCGCTGTCGCGTGAAGAGGGTACTGTGTCATGTCTTTTGTATGATAAGATTACCCTACAAAGGTGCGACCCGTTCAGCACGTGACCCTTGACAAAAATCAAGAAGATTGACGAGCCTGCCGGTGCCGGATGCGGCTCATCGTCTCGGGCGTCATCCCTAGCAGCGAGGCAATATAGTGAAGTGGTACCTCCTGGAACAGTTCTTTGTTTTGCGCGAAAAACGTGAGATAGCGCTCCTCGGCCGACATTGAAAGGTGTTGCATCAGACGCTCTTCCAACACGGCGAAACACTTCACCAGGAATGCCTTTTCGATTTCCGGCCATCGGGCGACATGCGTACCAAGTTGGCTATAATCATGGGCGGAAATGACATACAGTTCGACGTTGGTCAACGCGACCACGTTCCAGCGGGCGGGTTTCGAAAAAACAAAAGAGGCGATATCGACTACAAACTGCCCGGTCGACCCGATCCATTTGGTAATCTCGCCTTCCGCACCGTAAATGAATTCCCGGGTTAGCCCGGATCGTAAAATGCCGAGGCGATCGGCACGTTGCCCGGTTTGGATGAAAAATTGCCCCCTTGGAAGTTTTTCCGAATGGAAAAAGGTCGCCATGACGGATGCTTCTTCCGGCGTTACGTCGAAATAGGCTATCAGGTAGTGTTCAATGACGGAAGGTGTCGTGCTCATAACTATCGTCTGACCGTGTTAAACGCAAGGTACGGTGAATCGATCAGGATACTTTGTTTATCCCACAAAATTGCCAAGCCAGCCGTCAACACTGAACTATGAACCCTCAACCCTCAACTCCTAACCCCTAACCCCTAACCCCTAACCCCTAACCCCTAACCCCTAACCCCTAACCCCTAACCCCTAACCCCTAACCCCTAACTCCTTCCCCATAACATAATCCTCCATCAAAAACCCTTCCCCGATATCAATATCCTCCAGGCTCATAACCGCAAAGCCCCGCTTTTCATAGAAGTACCGGGCGTTGTTGAAACGGTTGACATTGAGTATGAGCCGTTTCGAGCCAGCCTCCTCGGCCAATGATTCCGCTTTATCCATTAACAGGGCGCCGATGCCTTTGCCCTGTGCGTCGGGCAGGATGTAGATTTTGTGGAGTTTGCTGGCGCCGCCCTCCAGTCCGTGCTCGATTCCGATGAAACCTAGCACCGCGGCGTCCTCCCGGGCAAACCAGAATACATGGCCCGCCGATGCGTCACGCTGCAGTTTTTCATCCGAATACAATTTGGCAATCATATAGACCAGTTGCTCCGCCGACAGGATGTTGCCATACGTCACCGGCCATGTTTGTTCGGCGATATGACGGATGATCGGAAATTCGGCGGGAAGAGCAGGGGATAGGATCATGGAAGGTCGTTATACGAGGTCAGTCGGCAGATTAGCCATGCACCGTTTCTTTCTTCCCATACTTCGCGATCACCGTCGCTTCAAACGCCAGCCATTCACGCCAGCGTTTTTCAACGTCGATCGTGCCGCCGTATTTTCGGGCAAAGGTGATAAAGGTGGTATAGTGGCTGGCCTCGCTCTCCATCAGGTCGCGGTAAAAGGTGGCCAGTTCTTCGTCTTTGATATTCTCTGAGAGTACCTTGAAACGTTCGCAACTGCGCGCTTCGATCATCGCGGCAAACAACATCCGCTCAACAAACGCCGATTGGCGGCTGCCGTTGGTACTTTGCTTCATATAGTGGGCCAGTTCCCCTACATAATCGTCCTTACGCTCGCGACCCAATTTATAGCCCCGCTTTTTGATAATCTCATGCACCATCTCGAAATGCGCAATCTCTTCTTTGGCAATAGCCAGCATTTCGGTCACCAAATCCGGATAGTCGGAATTCTGCGTCACCAGCGTAATAGCATTCGACGCGGCTTTTTGCTCGCACCAGGCATGGTCGGTCAGGATTTCCTCGATGTTCGTCTCGACGATGTCAACCCAACGTGGATCGGTGGGCAGTTGGAGGCGGAAGGTAGACATGGTAATTAGATAATTAGAAAATGAATCAATTAGATAATGGGCTGTCGGTGTCAACGAGAAGGCTGGGGCAAAATTAGAGAATATGGGTGAAAAGAACGAACTAGCTTTTACTGTATCATTGCACTATTTTTCGTCTAGCTAACCCGTAGTTCGGCAATTGTACCGAATTTGAATTGGCCGTTCGCGCCCATTTCTTCCGAGTTATCGGCTATACATTTCAGGCAAGTGCCTACCCACCTTCTAATGTGTATATTTTCTCTTTACATTTTCTAATTTTCTAATTGACTCATTTTCTAATTGTCAGGTTTTCACCCTACTTTTCTCACTCTCCGCCCCATTCGCATCATACGCTTTCGGCGTTTCAAAGGCTTTGCCGAAGCTGTAATTGAGTGCCAGGGCGACGAAGCGGGAATCGGGTTTATTCGTCCAGTTGGCGTTCACGTCAGCGAGGTTGTTGATGATGCCGCGGTTGATGCCGGTATAAAAAAGGTCGTTGCCGATGAGCTTCACACTGCCTTTACCTTTCCATAGTTTATGCTGTACAGCCAGGTTCACGCCGCCACGTTCCAGCAATACGAACTGCGACGAAACGATGTTGCTTTGGTAATAACCCGACACTTCCACGCTCCAGTCTGAAGGCAAGATAAAGGTATTGGTGGCATTGAACACGCAGAACGTGCCCGACGCATCAAGGGTTTCGGTATAGAGTCGACTTTCGTATTCCGTGCGGGTCAACTCGGCATACAGGTTCGAGGTCCACCATTTGGTAAACGGAATTTGGGCGTTGGCGTTCAGGCTGTAAAAACGACTTTGCCCGATATTGCCGGGGCGGCTGTAGTAAATCCCGTCAGTGATTTCAATGGTTTCATTGATGTCGTCACGAGTGAAGCCGTAGCTGGCGGTGGTCGAAAAATAGCCTTTATAACGATACGACAATTCTACATTATGTGCGAAAGACGGGTTCAGGTAGGGGTTTCCGGCGTAAAACGTGAACTTGTCGAGCGGCGAGACAAACGGGTTCAGGTCTTCGTAATACGGTCGGTTGATGCGCTTGCCATACGACGTAACCAACACATGGTTGCCGATAGAATCCAATTGGTATTGCACATACAGCGTAGGGAAGAGGTTTGTATAGTTCCGACGGAAACGCGACGCCGGTTTTTCAGGATTGCCCAATTGATTTCCTTTTGAATCGGTGTTTTCCAGTCGCAATCCGGCCTGTACGGCGAGACGTCCGAAAGCACGACTGCCGTTTACATAGCCCGCATGGATGGTTTCATCGTAAAGAAAATGGTTGCTTTGGTCGTAATTCGGCACAAAAACACCTCCGATCGCATCGCGGTAATCGGCTATGTTATCGGTTTTCGAAAGACTGACTTTATAGCCCGTCTCAAAAGAAAGTCCATTCTTGAATTGTCGGCTGTAATCGGTTTTCAACGAAACGATATCGATATCCGACGGTAGGTAGCCTTTTGATGTATCCTGGTTGCGCTCCTGTCCGTCCGGACCGTAAACAAAATTCCGGAAACGTTGGTCGGTCTCGGTGCGGTACAACAGGTAATCCGCATCCGCTGTCCATTTCGAGCCGTCGGCAAAATCGTGCCGCATGTTGAGGTTGAAGGTGAGGTTACGGAAGGGCACATCGTTCCGGTTGCGGGCCACCACGGTCGAGTCGAGTTCACGTGTGGCATTGCGCAATACACTATTAACATCAGATTCCACGGTCGATTCGCGGTACAGGCCGAAAACCATCGCGCCGAAAGTGGTTTTGTCGGAGGCGTAATAATCGATGCCGGCTCGCGCATTCCCGCTTCGGGCTTTGTTTTCGAGGATACTGTTTTGGTCGAAATACCGTACGATGGTGCCGTCCTCATCCTTAAACCGCCGGTAGATGTCGAGGTCGTTCACCGATGCGGCATAGTCGACGCCGGCCGAACCGAAAATCCGAACGTTGTCACCCAGGTAATTGAGGTTGAGGTTCTCACGTCCGCGAAAGCGCTTACCCTGCGTGAGTCGTGCACTGACGCTGCCATTGAAACCACGACTGTTGGTTTTTTTGGTGGTAATGTTGATGATTCCGCCACCACCTGCCGCGTCGTATTTAGCCGGTGGATTGGTCATGAGTTCGATCTGGTTGAGGGTCGCGGCCGGTAACGACTTCAGGAAGGCTTCCAGGTCGGCGCCCGAGAGATAGCTGGGTTTTCCGTCGATGAAAACTGAAAGTCCGGATTTTCCTTTATAGGTAATGGTACCGTTTTGGTCGATGACGATACCCGGTGATTTTTCGAGTACGTCCATCGCGTCGCCGCCCGCTGCCGACATCAGTGCATCGACATTGACGACGACCTTGTCGATTTTGTTTTCAATCAGCGGTTTCCGGCGCACCACCGTCACTTCCTGCAGGTTGGTGACAGCGGCTTTTTGCAGTTCGATTGTCGGTAATGAGACGCTACGGTGGGCATCGTCGATCGCGACCAGGCTGCTTTGGTAGGAGGAATAAGAAGGATCTTCCACGGATAAAAGGTAACCGTCGTTCGGAAGCCCGCTAAACCGGAACGTTCCGTTGGCGTCGGTCAACTCGGTGCGTACAATGGTTTTCGCTTCCGCGGATAACAGCACCACGACCACCGAAGCCGCCGGCTGCCCTTCGCTTCGGATGGTGCCGTCGATCGACCCCGTTTCCTGGGCCGTTACAAAAAAGGATACTAAGAGCAGGACGGACAGCAGCAGTTTCGGCATTTTCATGTTTTGTTCTTTTGGTTCCGATTGGTGCTACTTCCTACGGTTTCGTTACACGGCACAATCGTCCATAAAAAAACCGCCCGAAGGCGGCTTCTATATAATTGCTGTAGGAATCGGTCTTAGAAAACGAAAATCGCGCGTTCGCCCATCATCTCGTTTACTTCTTCTGCCACTTCCTCGATTACGGCTTCGTTTTGGATATTCGACAAGACGCGGTCGATCAATTCCACTACTTTGTCCATGTCGGATTCAACCAGTCCGCGGGTAGTGATCGCAGGCGTTCCCACCCGGATACCGGATGTAACGAAAGGTGATTTATCGTCGAACGGCACCATATTTTTATTGACCGTGATTTCGGCTTTTACCAGGGCGTTTTCGGCCTCTTTTCCGGTAATACCTTTGTTGCGCAGGTCAATCAGCATCATGTGGTTGTCGGTGCCGCCTGAGATGATGTCATAGCCACGGCTCACGAACGCAGCCGCCATCGCTTTGGCATTTTTCTGCACCTGCATCGCATAGGTAAAGAACTCATCTGACAAGGCTTCCCCAAAGGCAACGGCCTTGGCTGCGATGATGTGCATCAACGGACCACCCTGGTTACCTGGGAATACCGCCAGGTCGAGTAGGGCCGACATCATCCGGATATCGCCTTTCGGCCCCGTAATGCCCCACGGATTTTCAAAATCCTTACCCATGAGGATCAAACCACCGCGTGGTCCGCGAAGGGTTTTATGGGTGGTGGTCGTCACGATATGGCAATGCGGGATCGGATCGTTCAGGAGTCCTTTTGCGATCAATCCGGCCGGATGCGATATATCCGCCAGCAAAAGCGCACCCACGCTGTCGGCAATTTCCCGGAAACGTTTGAAGTCCATGTCGCGTGAATAAGCCGAAGCACCCGCGATGATCATTTTTGGCTGCTCACGAGTGGCGATTTCCTGCATTTTATCATAATCAATGCGGCCTGTTTCTTTCTCTACGCCGTAAAACACCGGTTGGTACAGTTTTCCCGAAAAATTTACGGGTGAGCCGTGGGTGAGGTGGCCACCGTGCGACAGGTCAAAGCCCAGGATTTTGTCGCCCGGCTTCAGGCAGGCCGCAAACACAGCGGTATTTGCCTGTGAACCCGAGTGTGGCTGCACGTTGGCATATTCCGCGCCGAAGAGTGCCTTGGCCCGGTCGATGGCGATCTGTTCGACGATATCGACGACTTCACAACCACCGTAATAACGGCGTCCGGGATAGCCTTCGGCGTACTTGTTCGTCAAGACCGAACCGGCGGCCTCCATGACCTGGTCGCTGACGAAATTTTCAGAGGCGATAAGCTCCAATCCATTGATTTGGCGGTCTTGTTCGTCGAGTATAAGGTCGAAGATATCCTTGTCGTGTCGCATGTTGTAAAATTTTGTTAATTTGAGTGCAAAAATACGAAAACGGTTTGGCAAGGTCTATATTTGAAATCCGTTTTTTTACCACAAAAACCTACAGCCCCATGCCCATTACTGCCAACGATCCGAAGCGCTCTTCATGGCTTGAAGTGCCCGCCGATAGTGACTTCCCGATCCAAAATATTCCGTTCGGTGTTTTTCTGAGAACCGACGATATCATCACCACCGGTACCCGCATCGGCGATTGCGCCATCGACCTGGGTGCCCTGCAACGGTTGGGGTATTTCGAGGGCATTGAGCTCACTGATGATATGTTTATGCAGGATACGCTGAACGATTTCATCTCCGACGGAAAAAAAACATGGAGGTTGATCCGCAACCGGATTGCCGATATTTTTGACGCGAACAACCCCGAGTTGCGCGACAACGCAAAAGACCGCGCAGAAATCATCTTCTCGATAGACGATGTCGAAATGCAGTTGCCGGTCATGATTGGGGATTATACCGATTTTTACTCCAGCCGCGAGCATGCGACCAATGTGGGCAAGATGTTCCGCGACCCGGCCAACGCCCTGTTGCCGAACTGGCTGCATATCCCGGTGGGCTATCACGGACGCAGTTCGACGATCGTACCGTCGGGTATCCCGGTGCACCGTCCGATGGGACAAACCGTGCCAAATGGTGATAACACGCCCGTTTTCGGTCCGTCGCGCCTGATCGATTTTGAATTGGAGACGGCTTTCATCACCACGGATGCGAACGTCATGGGCGAAAACATTCCGGTGCACGAAGCCGAGGATTATATTTTCGGGATGGTGTTGCTGAACGACTGGAGTGCACGCGACATCCAGAAATGGGAGTATGTGCCGCTCGGACCCTTCCTGGCCAAGAACTTCGCCTCTTCCATCTCTCCGTGGATTGTCACGATGGATGCATTGGAACCCTTCCGTACCAAAGGACCGAAACAAGATCCGACGCCGCTTCCGTACCTCCAGCAAAAAGGAAAACACGCCTTTGATATCGACCTTGAAGTGTACATCCAACCGGATGGTGCCGAGCCCACTCTCGTTACCCGTTCGAACTTCAAGTATATGTATTGGTCGATGAGCCAGCAGTTGGCGCACCATACCTCAAACGGTTGCCGCGTCAATTCAGGCGACATGATGGGATCGGGTACGATTTCAGGACCTACACCCGACAGTTTTGGCTCGATGCTCGAACTGACGTGGGGCGGCAAGAACCCCATCAAAATGTCGGATGGCACCGAGCGAAAGTTTATCAACGACAACGACACAGTGATCATGAAAGGCTACTGCGAAAATGCAGAAGTGCGTATTGGCTTCGGCGAAGTGTGTAGTAAGTTGTTGCCGCCGTTTGTGCGTGCCTGATCACGTTCGTCTCCATTCCCTGTTCCAAAAGAAGTAAGGAGAACCCATTTGCGGCGCTCTCAAATATCTGCTTCCTTTCCTATATTTGCCCCAAACCAAACCACATGAGAAAACTATTCCTCTTCCTGGCGTTTGCGGGCCTTGTGTCGTGCGCCAAAAAAGAAACCCGCTACATGCTCACCTCGGGCGACTACGACGGTGCCATCAACATGGCGGCGCAGTCGTTACGGAGCAATAAAGACGCCAAACGCAAGCAGGAATATGTCTACATGCTGGAGGAAGCGTTTGCCAAGGCGAAGGAACGCGACAAGCGAAATATCGATTTGTGGTTTAAGGATGCCAATCCGCAGAACCTCGAAAAGATTTACCAGACCTACGTAAACCTGAACAGCCGCCAGGAACTCATCCGCCCACTGTTGCCGCTTCGACTACAGAAAGAAGGACGGGAAGCAGCCTTCGCTTTTGAAGACTACTCCGACCAAATTGTCAGCAGCAAAAATGCCCTTGCGAAGTTTCTCTATGAAAATTCAAAGGCGCTGATTGCTACCAAAAACAAAGACAATGCGCGTCGGGCCTACGATGATTTGTTGTATCTCAACGAGATATCACCGAATTTCAAGGATGCCGCCAAATATGTTGCCATCGCCCAAAAAGCGGGTACCGACTTTGTCTACGTCTACACCAAAAACGAAAGCGATATAATGATTCCGCGCCGTCTGGAAGACGAATTACTCGATTTCAACACGTATGGTCTTAACGAAAAATGGACGGTCTACCACGGTCGTCGGCAGTCAGACGTCAACTACGACTTTGCCATCGTGGTGGCGTTCAAACAGATCGCGGTTTCACCCGAGCAGATAAAGGAAAAAGAGTTCGCACGCGAAAAGGAAATAAAAGTCGGCACACGCAAGAAGACCGACCGTCAGGGCAATGTATTGCTCGACAGTTTAGGCAAACCGATTTATGAAGACGTGATGAAACTGGTCAAGATACAGGTAAACGAGTTCCGGCAGACGAAAGCGGCGAAGGTCGCAGCCGTTGTGGAATATGTAAGCCTGAAAGACAACCAGACGATGCAAAAATTTCCGCTGTCATCAGAGTTCGTTTTCGAAAATGTTTTTGCCCGTTTCCGCGGCGATAAGCGCGCCATCGAAAAAGAATACTGGCCGTTGTTTGACGCCGCCGCCGCGCCGTTTCCGCCGAATGAACAAATGGTGTACGATACCGGTGAAGACCTGAAGGCCAAACTCAAGGACATCATCGCGCGGAATCGCATCATCCGCTAAACAAGAGAAACGCCGGATAGTTCCCGGCGTTTTCCTTTTTTGTATTTTTGTGCCTCATTTTTTCAGTATACCACTATGTCAAAAGTAAAAGTCGGCCTCGTACAGATGTCGTGCGTAAAAGAGCAGCAGCCCAACCTCGACAAAGCGATTCGCGAAATACGCAAAGCCGCGAAAGACGGCGCCCAGATCGTATGTCTGCAGGAACTGTTTACCTCGCTCTACTTCTGTGACGTAGAGGATTATGAGAATTTCAAGCTGGCAGAATCCATCCCGGGGAAATCGACGGAAGCGCTTTCGGAAGTAGCCGCCGAACTCGGTGTGGTGATCATCGCCTCGCTTTTCGAAAAACGGGCCGAAGGCCTTTACCACAATACCACCGCGGTCATCGATGCGGATGGCACCTATCTGGGCAAATACCGCAAAATGCACATCCCCGACGATCCGGCGTTTTATGAGAAGTTCTACTTCACGCCAGGTGACCTCGGATACAAGGTATTTAAAACGAAATTCGCCACGATTGGCATCCTGATTTGTTGGGATCAATGGTATCCGGAGGCCAGCCGTATCACCGCGTTGATGGGGGCTGAAATCCTGTTTTATCCCACCGCCATCGGCTGGGCGACCGACCAGGACGAAGAAACCAACCGCGACCAATACAATGCGTGGCAGACGATACAGCGGTCACATGCCGTGGCAAACGGAGTTCCGGTGGTTAGCGTCAACCGCGTGGGCTTTGAGCAGGAAGGACGCATGAAGTTCTGGGGCGGCAGTTTCGCCACGAACGGACAGGGCAAACTCTTGTATCTCGCGTCTCACGATGAAGAAGAAACCGTGGTGGTCGACATCGACAAAAACGAATCCGACTATTTCCGGATGCACTGGCCGTTCCTTCGCGACAGACGGATTGATAGTTACCAGCCGATCACGAAGCGGTTTATTGATGAGTAGTTGGGAAGTTGGGGAGTTCGGAAGATCGGAAGATGGGAAGTGATAAGAGAAGAGGTTAAGAAAATATAGTATAAGCCAAAATGAATTATATATGCCTTTTAATTTTGAAAAACTGGTCGTATGGCAAAAAGCCATCGGTCTCTCCACCCATGTGACAAAAGTGGCGCGAGATTTCCCTTTTGACGAACGTTTTGTGCTGGCACCCCAGATTCGGCGGGCCAGTGATTCGATCGCACTTAATATTGCCGAAGGTTCCACAGGACAGACGAAAGCAGAATTCAAACGATTTTTATCTATTGCATTACGGTCCAATATTGAAGTCGTTTCCTGCCTCCATCTCGCCAAAGACAGAAATATAATATCCAACGAAGATTTTGTTCATACCTATCAAAAATGTGAAGAAATCTCCGCTATGCTGAACGCCTTAAAAAAATCCCTTGATACCTGATTGTATTATGGAAAACGGTCTTCCGATCTCCCGAACTTCCAAACTTCCGAACGAACTCGGTTTCTCTTTCCCACCCGAATTCGCCCCGCAAACCGCGCTCTGGCTTTCATGGCCACACAAAGAAGCGTCGTGGCCGGGTAAGATTGATACGATTTATGACCCGTATTGCGAGTTCATCCTGCAAGTAGCGGATCACCAGACGGTAAACATCAACGTTGCGGATGAAGCGATGAAGGCGTTTGCCCTCGACAAGATACGGACGTGCTCGTATGCGGCTACCGTCGAGGTGGAAGAGTTGCTGAAGCAAGTCCATTTCTACTTCCATCCGACCAATGATGCCTGGTGCCGCGATCACGGACCGGCCTTCCTTATCAATACAACAACAAAGGAAAAAGCGATTGTCGACTGGGGTTATAACGCCTGGGGAGGGAAGTATCCGCCCTTTGACCTCGACGACGTCATCCCAACGAAAATCGGGGCCGCACTCGGTTTGCGGGTGTTCCATCCGGGTATCGTGATGGAAGGCGGCAGCGTAGAGTTCAACGGACGCGGTACACTACTTACCACTACGGCCTGTTTGTTGAACGACAACCGTAATCCGCACCTGTCACAGGCCGAAATCGAAGCGTACCTACGCGATTATTATGGTGTCACGCATATTCTTTGGCTCGGGGACGGTATTGTCGGCGATGACACAGACGGCCATATCGACGACATCACCCGATTTGTGAATGAAACGACCGTGGTGACGGTGGTGGAAGAGAATCCGGAGGATGAAAACTACCATCTCCTGCAGGAAAACCTTGCGTTGTTGAAACAGATGAAACTCGAAAACGGCGAACCGCTGCAGATCGTAGAACTTCCAATGCCGTCGCCCGTTATTTGGGACGACCAGCGCCTGCCGGCGTCCTACGCCAATTTCTATATTTCGAACCAGAAAGTGATCGTACCGACTTTCCGCGATGCCAACGACGCCCGTGCACTGGCGATCCTGCAACAATGTTTCCCCGATCGTACCGTAGTGGGAATCGATTCGACCGACTTGATTTGGGGCTTGGGCTCGTTCCATTGCCTCAGCCAGCAGGAACCCGCGGTTTAAAGCATTTCCAACGGCGTGCGCCCGAAGACCGGGTCAATTACCCGCCACCTTTTTCCAATCCAGCACAGCAGCAGGTAAATCGCGCTGTGGAACGCCATCAGCAATCCGATGGCATAGAGCGGTATGCCCAGCACTTGATAGGGCCAATGGTAGGTCCACACGCCCAATTTCACGGTGACGATCTCCCCAATCGTAGGGAAAAGCGCCGAAACCAGCAGCGTCAGGCAAAATTTCACACCAAATGACCGGATTTTGAATGCCAGTATATAGGCGCGTTCAAAGCTGTACAGGAAAGTAAAGGCGAGTCCCCACGCGAATGGTAACCAATACGGAAACGTACGCCCGTCGGACAGATCGTGATACGTCCAGTGGCCATTGGAGATGCCCCAATGTTCGGCCATCACACCGCCCAATGCTGAAAGGATGTAACCCAGGAAATAGAGTTTCGCGCCCGGCATCTTCTTTTTGCGGAGGTACACCACAATCGAATAGGCCGCGAGAAGGAAGGCCACAGTAAGGTCGTCCTGGTGCAGCACGCCGATCACCGCCCCGGCTACTGCCAGCGCCATGATCCGTTGCAACGTGAATAAAACGACCTCGTTCCGCATAAACGGGGCAAAGATAAACGTTTGCGGGTTTTAGAAATGGGCGATGACCACCTTTGCCTCGATATTTTCGTGTGAACTGTGGTAGACGGCAGTTCCATCCCGCAGCACGATCACCTGCGGCGATTGGTGCTGGACGCCCAGTGTTTCGGCAATGGCGTTCGATACGTCGCGGTATTCGAGCAGGTCGAGGTAGTACAACGCGGCGGCCGCATCCGACCTATATTCCTGTTCAAATTGCTTGAGTGCGAACCGGCTGATGCTGCAACGCGTACTGTGCTTGAACACCACCACGGGTTCGTTGTGCGATGCCTCGATCGCTTCGATCAATTGCCCGGTTGAGGTCAGTGCCGTCCACGGAAAACCCGACGATGAGGTACGCTCCTGGTTGCCGAAAAGGCTATTCAGTATGCCCATATGTCTCGTTATTAGCCATTTTGGCGTTTCTTGGGTAGTATAAAACCCGAATGTACGCCATTTTGGCGGAAACTGCGTTATGGAATGAGGATTGAGAGAGGAGAGGGGCAAGAGGAACAGTGAACAATGAACGATGAACGATGGAGTGAGTAGGGCAAAGTTCATGGTTCACGATGTAACCACTCAAAACTCAACCCTCAAAACGTATTCTATGACATTCAATAACTTCACCATCAAATCACAGGAGGCCATCCAAAAGGCGCAGCAGATCGCCCAGGCCTTCCAGCATCCGCAGATCGAGAACGAGCATCTCTTCAAGGCATTGTTCGAAGTCGACGAGAATGTGGCACCCTTCCTGCTCAAAAAACTGAACGTAAACGTGCCGCTCTTCCGGCAGGTACTCGACAGCACGCTGCAGTCCTTTCCGAAGGTCAGCGGGGGCGAACAGCAATTGTCGCGCGAGACGGCCAAGACCCTAAACGACGCCATTTCGATTGCGCAAAAGATGAACGACGAGTTCATTTCAGTAGAACATCTCATACTGGCGATTTTCAAATCGTCGTCGAAAGTGGCGCAGATACTGAAAGACCAGGGCGTCACCGAGAAAGGGCTACAGGCGGCGGTTGAGGAATTGCGAAAAGGCGAACGCGTGACGTCGGCTTCCGCTGAGGAAACCTACAATGCATTGTCGAAATATGCCCGGAATCTTAACGAACTGGCATCCAACGGTAAACTCGACCCCGTGATTGGTCGCGATGAAGAAATCCGTCGGGTGCTCCAGATCCTGACGCGCCGCACGAAAAACAACCCGATGCTGGTCGGTGAGCCGGGCGTAGGTAAAACCGCCATCGCCGAAGGACTCGCGCACCGCATCGTAGACGGCGACGTACCCGAAAACCTGAAAGACAAAGTCATCTATTCACTTGATATGGGCGCGTTGATCGCCGGTGCCAAATACAAAGGAGAATTTGAGGAACGCCTGAAGTCGGTCGTGAAGGAAGTCACCACCTCCGATGGCGACATCGTACTCTTTATCGACGAGATTCATACGCTGGTGGGAGCAGGCGGTGGTGAAGGTGCCATGGATGCGGCCAACATCCTGAAACCGGCACTGGCCCGTGGGGAACTCCGTGCCATCGGCGCCACCACACTTGACGAATACCAGAAATACTTCGAGAAAGACAAAGCGCTCGAACGGCGTTTCCAGAAAGTGATGGTTGACGAACCCGACACCGAATCGGCGGTTTCCATCCTTCGCGGTATCAAAGAAAAATACGAAACCCACCACCAGGTCCGCATCAAAGACGAAGCCATTCTGGCTGCGGTGGAACTGTCGCAACGTTACATCACCAACCGTTTCCTGCCCGACAAGGCCATTGACCTTATGGACGAGGCCGCGTCGAAACTTCGTATGGAAATCAATTCCAAACCGGAAGAACTCGACGTACTCGACCGGAAGGTCATGCAACTCGAGATCGAAATCGAAGCGATCAAACGGGAGAATGATGATGCAAAACTCAAATCACTCGGACTCGAACTCGCCAACCTCAAAGAAGAGCGCAACGAGATTTTTGCCAAATGGAAAAGCGAGAAAGACCTGGTCGACAGCGTGCAGGCCACCAAGGCCGAAATCGAGAACTTCAAGGTCGAAGCCGAAAAGGCCGAGCGTGAAGGTGATTACGGGAAGGTAGCAGAACTTCGCTACGGCAAGATCAAGGAAGCCCAGGCCAAATTGGAAGGACTGCAGAAGCAATTGGCCGAGAACGAAGGGAAAGCCCTCATTAAAGAAGAAGTAACCCGCGAGGATATCGCCGAAGTTGTGGCGAAATGGACGGGGATTCCGGTCACCAAAATGCTCCAGGGCGAACGTGAGAAGCTACTGAAGCTCGAAGAGGAACTCCACAAACGCGTCGTAGGTCAAGAAGAAGCGATCTCCGCCGTTTCCGATGCCGTGCGCCGCAGCCGGGCCGGATTGCAGGATGCGAAGAAGCCCATCGGCACCTTCCTTTTTCTGGGTTCAACCGGTATTGGTAAGACCGAATTGGCGAAAGCACTGGCTTCGTACCTTTTTGACGATGAGAATGCGATGACCCGTATCGACATGAGTGAATACCAGGAACGACATGCCGTCAGCCGACTGGTGGGTGCCCCTCCGGGGTACGTCGGATACGATGAAGGCGGACAACTCACCGAAGCCGTCCGCCGTAAACCCTATAGTGTAGTGCTGTTGGACGAAATCGAGAAGGCCCACCCCGACACGTTCAATATCCTACTACAAGTGCTCGACGAAGGGCGCCTTACCGACAACAAAGGCCGTCTCGCCGACTTCCGTAACACCATCATCATCATGACGTCGAATATGGGCGCGGAGGTGATACAGGAAAAATTCGAAAACCTGCGCGGTGGTATCGAAGCAGCGACCGAAGCCGCCAAAATCGAAGTGCTGGCGTTATTGAAGCAAACGGTGCGTCCGGAGTTTCTCAACCGAATCGACGACATCGTGATGTTTACACCGCTTTCGCAGGAGGACATCCGCGAGATTGTAGCGCTCAACCTGAAAGGGATCACCCGGATGCTCGCCCAGCAAAACATCACGCTCGACGCCACGCCGGAAGCCATCGATTACCTGGCCCAGAAAGGCTTCGATCCCCACTTCGGGGCACGACCGGTGAAACGCGTCATCCAGAAAGAAGTCTTGAACGAGTTGTCAAAGGAGATACTCGGTGGGACGATTACGACGGATGCGATTATCCTGTTGGATAGTTTTGATGGGAAGTTGGTGTTTCGAAATACAACGGTCTGAGATCAGGAGAGTGTTGAACTATTAACGGGCCAACCGTATTTTTTCGGGGTTTTGGCGTGTGTCGAAAACATGACAAATGAAGATGCGATTCGTCGGGTAGTCGATGTAGTAAACGATTTTGTATTTTTTGAAGACGACGTAACGAAAATCCTGGGGGCGATCGGATAGGTGTTCTTCTAATTGTTTTCCCTCCGGATTTGTGACTAATTCCATCGACTGGTCGACGATACCGTTGACCAGTTTTGTTGCAACACGGATTCCGGCTTTAAGTTTGTAGTAGTGAAAAATATCTTCCAGCTTATCCTCCGCAAACTGTGTCCAGTAAACGGTTAGCGCCATTTGCTGATTTTTTGTTTCAGCGTTTGGGCGTCGGTTATTCGGTTGTTCTGGATATCGCCAAGAGAAGTCGTAATGTCAGCATTGAATTGTTCTCTCGACATAGGGCTTATTTGTGAATCGGCCAAATCGGCCTTCTTTTCATGAAGTACCTGCTCAAGGTAGTTTATGATGTCTTCGTTTTGGAGTCGAAGAAATTCCTGTACAAACGATATTTTTCGCGCTTCAAGATCCATGTGCATGCATTTGTCCAAATATACGATTTAATACAAATCCGTGTTGTTTCATAGGCAGTGCGTTTGTCTGTTTTTAACAAGCCCGTATACTGAGCGGGCTTTTTCTTTCCGTCTTTTTAGCATCCAACAACTATACTCCGTTCCCAAAACCCGTATTTTTGCCGCTCAGAAACCGTCCCAAACGATATGCAGACCGGCAACCCCGTTCCGTTTCCCGAAAAAGGCTTCCTGGCAAAGAATCCGGCGTTGCGTATTGCCGAGTTTCGCTACTACCTGTCGATGCGGGTCGGTATCATCTTCGCCCTCAATATGCAGTCGACGACCTTATATTATTGGGTCTACGAACTCACCCACGACAAACTCGCCCTAGGCTATGTCGGCCTGGCGGAAGTCATCCCGGCGATTGCCTGTTCGTTCTTTTCCGGTCACTTCGTTGACCTGAACGAGAAACGAAAGATGGTGATGCTGTGCCTGGTGGGCTACATCCTCTCCGCCTTTGCCCTCGCGGCCCTGGCAGTACCGGATGTCGAGGGGTCGATGTCCTCTTTCATGACCGTGCAACTGATTTATTTGCTGGTGTTTGTCGGCGGCGTGATTCGCTCGTTTTATGGTCCGTCTATGTTTTCGCTATCCGGCTTGCTGGTGCCGCGCACGCTTTACCCCAATGCAACGAGTTGGAGCAGTATGGCGTGGCAGGTGGGCGCCGTCGCGGGTCCGTTGGTAGCCGGTTTCCTCATCGCGTTGACCAGTGTCAAAACGGCGCTGTTTTGTGCTGCTGCTATATTGGTAGTGATGTTGGTGGTGCCGCTTTTTTTCATCAGTCCCAAACCAATCCACAAAAAAGAAAAAGAACCCATCCTTAAAAGTGTGACGGAAGGACTCCGTTTTGTCTGGCGCACACCTGCTCTCCTCGGCGCGCAGGTACTCGACATGTTCTCGGTGCTATTCGGCGGCGCAGTGGCCTTACTGCCCGTCTACCAAAAGGAAATCTTATTTGTAGATGAAATGGGGTTCGGGATGCTGCGCGCCGCGCCCGGCATAGGGGCATTGGTGACGATGGCGTTGCTGGCGTTCATCCCGCTTAAAACCCATCCGGGGAAGAAGCTGTTGGGCTGTGTGGCCGGATTTGCCCTGTCGATTATCGTCTTTGGCATCTCCCGGAATTTCTACCTTTCGTTTTTCATGCTGCTCTTTTCAGGCATGTTCGATGCCGTAAGCGTGGTCATCCGCAGCACCATCCTGCAACTCGTGACGCCCGATCACATGCGGGGCCGGGTGGCGTCGGTGAATACCATGTTCGTCAGTTCCTCTAACGAACTCGGCGATTTCGAAAGCGGGGTAATGGCGCATTGGTTGGGAACGGTGCGGGCCGTCGTGGCCGGTGGTTGCCTCACCCTGGGGATTGTGGCGTTTACATTCTTCCGCGCTCCGGCGTTGCGAAACTTTACCTTTTCGACTAAAAACGAACCGTCAGACGGTGCGTGATTGTGTCGGATTGGGGTTTCGCCACAATGCGCGCTTTCATAGGCTTTTGCCTCAGGTATTCCCATCCAGAGCCTAAAACGGTGTATCCGAAACCGAACCGGCTACGATAGCGAGGGTAAAGTTCTATCCGGGAGACCAAAGTTTATCCCAACTGCCAAAATATCAGTTTAGTAGCGCAAAATTTTACATCATCAGGGTATAACGTTGGGTGAGACTCCAAAATGTCCATCGGAAACTTCCAAAGTCAACCGCCCACCCTGAACCCTGAACCATAACCTCTGAACCATCAACCCCAACCACCCCTCCAACATTTAACAAAAGATGCGGTTTTCCCGTAAAATGGTGTCGTCGGAAAAGCGTATTTTGGAGTAGGGGAGGGGCGCATGCATCCCTTAGCGAATGTCCATGACATGGCAGTACGGGAAACCCGTAAAAATTGTTAAAGTTTAGAGCCCTTCGGGAACGATAGTTTCATAGCAACTCTAAACCGTCAACTGTCGATTATATATGGTAAGCTGTCAACCGTCAACCATCAACTGTCAACCAAGAACCAAGAACCATCAACCCTTTACTCCTTGCCCACAACTTTCGTAACTTAGCGCGGCATGCAACGATCCGTTACCACCTACACCGTTCCCGATTCGGCTACCTTTCGCCAGAAGTTACTACAATGGGCGCAGGCACATCGAGAAGTCGTTTTTTTGGAGAGCAACCGCTACCCGTCGCGCTTTGTCGAATGGGAGGCCGTGTTGGCTGTCGATGCGCTGACGCAGATTTGTACGGATGGCACGGGCGCCTTCGATGCCCTGTCGGAGTATCGGCACACCACGTCCGACTGGCTGTTCGGCTACCTGTCGTATGACCTGAAAAACGACACCGAGGCATTGGTATCGGAGAATCCGGATGGTTTGGGCTTCCCCGACTTGTTCTTCTTCCAACCCAAGAAACTGTTTTTTCTGTCCGGAAACACCGTCGCCCTGCACTACCTACCGTTGTGTAATGAAGAAATGGACGACGACTTCCAACATATTCTGGCTACCGAGGTAGTCGATGTGCCGCCTCCTTCACTTCCGGCTATTACGCAACGCGTACCGAGAGAGGCATATTTGTCGAAAATAGAGGGCTTGCAGGAACACATCCACCGGGGCGACATTTATGAGGTCAATTTCTGCATGGAGTTTTATGCGGAAGACGCCACGCTCGATCCGCCGTCGGTCTACCAGCGACTCAACGTGCTTTCGGCACCACCGTTCGCGGCCTTCCTGAAACGCCACCGTGACTTCCTGATGTCGGCCTCGCCCGAACGCTACCTGGCGAAGAAGGGAACCCGCGTCTTCTCGCAGCCCATCAAAGGCACCGCACCGCGCGGAGGGGATGCCGTCACCGACGAACGCAACCGTACTGCCCTGTCGGAAAGCGCAAAAGATCGGGCCGAGAACATCATGATTGTCGATTTGGTACGCAACGACCTCTCGCGCACGGCCACCCGGGGTAGCGTAGAGGTAGAGGAATTGTGCGGCATCCATACCTTTCCGCAGGTACACCAGATGATCTCGACGGTGGTATCGGAAGTGACACCCGACACCGATCCGGTTGACGTCCTGCGGACGACTTTCCCGATGGGCAGTATGACAGGCGCCCCGAAGATCAGCGCGATGCAGTTGATTGAACTCTTTGAGGAAAGCAAACGCGGACTCTACTCGGGTGCCTTGGGTTATTTCACTCCAACGGGTGATTTTGACTTTTCGGTCGTCATACGCAGCATCCTCTACCAGGCCGAACGGAAGTATGTCTCGTTTTCCGCCGGCAGCGCCATTACCGCTTTGTCCGACCCGGAAGCTGAATACGATGAGTGCCTGTTGAAGTCGGCGGCCATGAAGCGGGTGCTGATGACGCAATAAACAGTAAGAGAGTGGGTTGTGGGCGCGAAATGTTATTTTCGTCCCAAAACTACCATCAAACGTCCAAAAAATCTATTTTTGCAGCGCATCCAATCCTTGAAAGATGATTTTACCCATTGTAGGTTACGGCGACCCGGTGCTGCGCAAAGTGTGCGAGCCGATTACCCGCGACTATCCTGAATTGCAGCAACGCATCGCCGACATGTTCGAGACGATGTATAATGCATACGGAGTGGGATTGGCAGCCCCGCAGGTGGGACTCCCGATTCGTCTATTCGTGATCGATACCGAACCGTTCAGCGATGATGAAGACCTCACTGCAGAAGAACAGACACAATTGAAGAGCTTCCGCAAGGTGTTCATTAATGCCAAAATGCTCAAGGAAGAAGGCGAGGAATGGCCCTTTAACGAAGGATGCCTTAGTATTCCGGAAGTGCGCGAAGACGTCTACCGTCACGAGCGCATCACGATCGAATACCAGGACGAGAACTTCGTGGCCCATACGGATGTGTTTGATGGATTGGCCGCGCGTGTCATCCAGCACGAGTACGACCACATTGAGGGCATCCTGTTCACCGACCACTTGTCGACCTTAAAAAAACAACTCATCAAGAGACGCCTTTCGAACATCATGGAAGGCAAAGCGCGTCCGGACTACAAAATGCGCTTCGCCGCCCCTAAGAAAGGCAGGTAACCTCCTTTTTACATATGAATTTAGAAAAAGTATTAGCCATTTCCGGAAAGCCCGGATTGTTCGTCCTGAAAGTACAAACCCGCACCGGTTTCGTAGCCGAATCGTTGTTAGACGGCAAGAAAGTGACCGTTGGACTTCGCTCGAACGTGAGCCTGTTGTCGGAGATTTCGATCTACACCGACACCGAAGAAAAACCACTGACCGAGGTCATGCGCGCCATTGCGGTGAAAGAAAACGAGGGCCCGGCCCTTTCGCACAAAGAAGACAACGCCAAACTCGAGGCCTACTTTTCAGAAATCCTTCCGGATTATGACCGTGACCGGGTGTATACCTCTGATATCAAGAAAGTACTGAACTGGTACAACCTTCTGCAGGCCAACGGACTCGTTTCGAAAGAAGCACCTGAAGCCGGCGTGGAAACCGATGCTGCTGCAGCGGAATAGTTCATAACTTTTCCAAAAACAACACATCCCGTGAGTCGTTATGGCTGACGGGATTTTTTATTTTTGAGGAGTGAGGAGTGAGGAGCGAGGAGCCAAGAACCAAGAACCAAGACATCTAATCCTCCTTCTGAGTATGTTCAATAAACTGTGTCAATTTACTTTTTTAGTAATTTAACGTGAGTTCGATATAAAAACCCAAATAATATAGCATAAGAAAAGCGGAAATTTAGTATATTTAAGTGTCTAAAGTTCAAATATTTAACTAAATTATCCGCTATGCTTTCAAGA
>JAIXYI010000052.1 GCA_027490305.1 Flavobacteriaceae bacterium | reverse complement strand
TTCTTGCCAACATTGCCCCGATACGGTTAGGTTAAATGAATAGGCCAACAACAAAAACAGGATTTTCTTCATATTCAGGATGTACGATTTCACAAGAGCGGCCCAGCCAGTTCCATGGATGTTACGCTTCCTAACATCCGAAAACACCTGATCGCCGCCCGAAAAGTACGAAAAAGATCATTACTACGATTAGCCACCGGTAGTTAGGGTAGTTAGCAAGAACCAAGAACCAAACCCCTAACTCCTAATTCCTAACCCCTACCTTCTCCCACACCGCAATTTCCATTTTCAGTTTTTCAACCTCTTTTTCCAGCTCCGCAATCCGTTCCGCGGCTGCATTATCCTGCGGGGTGTTGGTAGCAAGGTCGGGTGGGAGTTGGGCGGCGATGTCGGCGAAGAAGTTGTGGCGCAGCGTGAGGCTGAGTTGCCAGAGGGTGCCCACGCGCATGGAGGCACTTTCGGTGTATCCGATGATGACGCTGGGCCTGACGCCCAAAAGCCGGGAGAGGAAGGCCTTGCTGATTTTGCGGGCCTTCAGAACGCGCGCCACGAGCTGTCCGGCGTGTGGGGCGGGAGATGAGGTGGATGTTTTCATATACGATACAGATAGATAAGATGAAATAATAAGGGAAGAGGGTTTCACACGGTGTTGGCTGTCGTAAACCGGGTTAGTAGCACCGCACGACCGCCTGAGGCACACAGGCCTCCTGTATTTTCGTATGGTTAAGGTGAAAAAAAGTAGGGGAAGGGCTAAATAAAGTAGTCGTAAACCTAATTTAAGTAGCCTTAAGGCGAATTAAAGTAGCTTAAAAGCGAATTAAAGTAGTTTTAAACCTAATTAAATTCACTTTTCCCCTACTTAAATTCGTATTAAACCGAACAATATTCGGTTTTGGGCTGCTAAAATTCACTTTCCGACTACTAAAATTCGCTTTTTCCCTACGAATTACGACAAGGCGTAAAAAAAGGCGCCTGGAAATCCAGGACGCCTTCGTGTTAATTGCTTTCGAGAGCCGTATCGGGCCGACGCCCTTGTCCGGCGAAGCGCACTTTCAGCGCATCGTAGCCCGTTTTGGCATTACCCACACCCGCCAGGCTGGCACTTTCGAACAATTTGTAGCTCGTGAGAGCCGCCGCATAGAGCTCGTCGCCCGTTACCTGGCGAATATCGTCCAGGCGTTGCATGATGGCGGTGAGCGACGCCTTGATCTGGTCGGCCTGCTCATACAGCGCCAGGTCGTTCTGCATGTTGGCGACAGACACATACGCCGGGATCACACCCGCGCCGTTGGAGGTGATCTGGTAAATGGCATCCTCGGCAAACACTTTGTTGTCGACATCAATGCTCTTCATCGCCTTCCGCTGGTCGTCTGTCAGGTTTACGGCCGGCAGCTTGGCCGCGAGGGTGGCCACCGCCGTGTTGATCGCGGTGAGGTCGGCGGCTGAAATCGTCATGTTCAGCCGGTTTTCAGTGAGATTACTCATGACTTGTAATGAATAAAAATGCGGTGCCAATCGCACCACGGTTAAACAATTGGCCGCGAATATACTAGCCTGTTACCATGTTGCGACATTTTAACACTACTTTGTCCGAATTCGGTCGGATTTTGGGTGTAAGGGGTAGGGTTGGGGGGGAGGGGGGGTGGGTTTTTAGTTCTTGGTTCTTAGTTCTTGGTTTGGAGAAGGGAGGAAACAAAGGAGGGATTGGAATTCCGCAGACGGTGATTTAAAGTATAAGAGAAAGGGCTACTTTTTTCTCAAATAGTGATATCCGGCTTCTGTATGTTCTGGTAATTTGTACTGCGATTTAGATAATTGAAGAATATCTTCCACTGGAATAATCATGATAGCGCCGTTTACCGGCTTATCCCTGAGGTAATAGAAGTTGTTTAGTTCAATAAAAATGTATTTATCATTATTGTAAACGATATGAGGCTGGCTATATGGGTTGGCCTTTCGAATCTGATACTCGATCACGTCCGTGTTCACAAGATTTTTGGGTAGTGCGAACGCAGTCCGAAATGAATCTACGAGCATAAAAAACGATATGAAAATTGCTATAAACCAAACTCCGATAGTATGCCGCATTACGTTTCGGTAGAACCATGTATTGACAATACTCAAATTGCAAAATATCCAGGCGCCTAGGGCAAAATAAGACACTATTATGCAGACCGGAAAAATGCTGAGTATTGTCCACAGCGAATCTGGTTCTTTTAAAATTTCTGATAGGGAATAAAATTGCAGAACGAGAAGCATGATAAAGACGACGAACAAAATGGCGCACTTGACATAATTCGGACTCGTCACTTTTTGTACGTAGTTATCAACTTCATCGACCTTTGGATCAGGGTTTATGTATTTACCATGAATAATGTACATGAGGTAACATGTCAAGGAGAATGATATCAATAATATCAAGATGAGCAGTCCGTCCGACAACACCTGTGAAGGAGAGAAGAATCGGATATACGCAAAGGAAATTTGCGATAACTCTATGATTTGCCAAACACCTCCTAGTAATGCTGGAATAAGTACTGTAAGGCTCAAATGATTTTCTAAATATTTGAATAATCGTTTTAGCAGGCCAAACACCATTTGAAGACCTTCTATATTTTCCATTGTTTAGTTTATTGTGTCGATATTCCTCATTGCGAAACGGAACAATTTCTCGATATCCAAGAAACTTAAGTACGCATATTGTTCAATTGCTTCGACTCCTCTAAGTCGCTGACTAAAAGTATTTGATGCTTAATCTAAGATAAGTTCCTTTCTGTATGTCGCGAACGCGATCGATAAAAAACGATTGAATTTTTTTATCATCTCGGCTCTGTTCTCTTCACTATGAAACATAGCATAATGGTTATACGATTTCACGACTTCATCAAAAGAATTTACTTCTGGAGGATAGCCGTAAAGTTGAATCAGTTTATTCAACTCTTTCAGTAAACCCTCAATGTTTGGCTTTTTAGATGCGGTCTGAGAATGTGTGAATTCCCAAAGCTCAAACACCTTCTGAAACAGTTGAAAACGATATTCTAAGCGCTTCTCTAACCTTTTAGCTCTTAAACTGAGTGCAGGTGATAAAATAAATGTAACAATCGAAATTATAAATCCTGTGCTTCCAAGGGTTATCGCAATAATATCAGAAATTTGCATACCTACTATTTTTTATATGAAAAAAACGATGCTTAAAACCTTTTGTAAATAGATGAAGGTGTAAGAAGGGAGGCTTAGTTATTCTGCATGAGAAAACAACGAAATTAAGTAAACAAATCCCCAATGATCCGAACCTGACATCCAATCAGTTTTTCATGTAATTAAATCTAAAGTCGAGGTTTTCGATAAGCTTGATTTCAATAAGATGTTTGCCAAAGGGGCTATCGTCTTCGACTAGAAATTCTTTATACATTTTGAGTCGTTCTGGTTGGAGGGTGCTATGCGTAGGAAGCGCTAGAGTGTGCCCCATAAAACTGTAAGAGTAAAATCTGTATTTACTGTCAATTTCCTCACTGTGATCCGTAAATCGTATTTCGGGATGCAATATGTCATCCAGCGCGAAAAAAACTATTTGAAACTTCGGTTTCAGATAGTATACTGGTAAGTCATTTAAGTCATAACGCGCAAAAGCCCTAATAAAATCATATCTTCGTTCATGAGCGTCTTTGCACTGTCTTTCTCGCTCTTCCAAAAAGACCTTATAAATGCCACGCCGAAATAAGCGAGCAAAATTAGCCTGGAAGTTTGCACGCATTTGGTACTTCATCTTAAACCTGAGTCTGCGTGTGTCGACATTAAAATCGAAATACTCAGACTTGAATCGACTTTTGATTTCTGACGCGCTAGCTAAGATTAACGTGAGTTCGATATAACTACAAAGGCAAATACAATTGTTTAGTATCAACGAAGTTGATTTTCAGGGATGGCTTTTTGTCGTTGAAGTTGTAGGCAATCAATGCTGCGAATAGGT
>JAIXYI010000024.1 GCA_027490305.1 Flavobacteriaceae bacterium | reverse complement strand
GCCGCACCCAGTGACGCAATACTGAGCACTATCGACAAGACGTTGACCCCAATCCGGACATTGGTCATGATGTCCTTCCATTCCTCCTCGTCCGACAAGGTCTTCACATAAATCGCCGGAACCATATAGGTTATCGGTTCTTTGCCTGACGTGTCGGTCAGAAAAACGGGCGTAAGGGGATGGAAGTAGGCACCTTCATCCACGGGTTCGAACGGGCGTTCCTTTATCGCCATGGGCTGGCCAATACCCGTCGGGATATACTTTGTGCGTTCCGAAGCACTCCGTTTGAATTGCCGTAGGAAGATAGCGTCCTTTTGGGCGTCAGATGAACTTAATACATTACTATCCAACTCGTATTCCGGCCCAATGAAAAAGGTATGGGTGGGCGTTTTCTCGAGTCCAAAGCGTTGGTTCGCACACAACATCCAGAGCAATGACGCAAACACCATCCGGTTTTTGGTAACTGTACCTTCAAAAACCGATGTACCATCCAGGTTCTCATATAGTTGCTTCACCAAAACCGGATCGCCATAAAACGCCTCATAGAGGAATTTGGCGTTGCCGATAACACGTAGGATATTGAGAACGGCGTTGCTACTGTCAATGAACCACGATGACTCGTCGTATTTTTTAAGTGAAGCAAGGTGACCGAAGGCAGTTCGCCCCGAGATTTTCTTTCGAAGTCCCTCATAGGCGAATTCGGGTATGTTGCGATACAGGAACGCAAGTGACGATACATTAGTTTCAAGCTGTAGCTTTTCAACAAAACGCGCGGTAATTCGGTCTTTTAGTTGCGCCGCGAGTTTTTCCCCCGCTACGTGTTGAACGAGGTAAGCGAAATCGACCATATTTTCCGCTCGCAATTCAACGGCCAGATAAGCATCATTGATCCGGAAATCGTCTGGGTTATCGGTAGTGGCGAGAACGGGTTTGCGATATTGTTTGGTCTTGTCGTAAAAGGCAAGCAGGCTGGCATACATTATCTCCTTTGACGCATCAATGAAAACGGTAAAACCCAACGGATTTTCCAGAAAGTCAATCCGTTTGTTAAGTCTGGTTCCTAAACTGACTGCCACATTCTCTTTTCGTACAGCGTCATACAAAGCTACCTTTGCGTAGAAGAAATCGCGGGGCGGCCCCGTCACCACCGGTTGTCCGGCAAAACCAGTCGACCCTGACATGAATTGCCGACGATCATAAATTCGCGACGAATCGGTCTGTATCTCTTTAAAAAAAGCAATCAATTCCGTAAATCGAACGCCTTCGCCCCGACTGGTGGGTTGGTAAAAATCTACAGTGTACGGCCCCGTGTCCGGTGTAGGTCCTTCGAACGCCGTACCAGAACGCATGCTGCTCCACACGCTCCGAGAAACATCAGTAAAATCATCCGCCATAACCCACCTCCAATCTATTTTCAGGATACAATTCCAACGTATGCACATGCTCAAAATACGACGCAGCGCCGGCCGCATCGGTAATGGTCAGGTCGATATGGTAATTTTCGGCCTGCGTCCAGATGTGGGTTTTTACAATCGGGTAATCGCACACCACCAGCACATCCCAGTCTTTGCCGGCCAGTTCGTCCCAGCGTGACTGCGGCGTCCGGGCCCGGCTGCCATACAGATACATCGAGCGAACGGGCGTCAGTGCCTCGATCTTCGATTTGAGTCCGTTAAAAAGGTACGGCAGCACCTGTTCGGGCTGCCATACCAGTTCCATCATCCTGCGGCTCATACCTTAAAGCGCGACAGCGGTAGTATGACGTTCGCGTCTTCCATCTCGAGCGCCACGCTGTTTTTATCGAAGAGTCGGGTCGTGATACCATAACCGTCCCGACCATACTGAATCTGGACACCTTCCCCGGTATGCACTACTTTAAGTCGATCGAAGTCCGAAGACCAAACCCCCGTTGGCTTTTTCTTGATAAACTCGAAATTCGGAACCACCGATACGTCTATCGTAAATCGGATACCATCCGGGAACCCCGTAACGGGATTGTCGAATTGCCCAGCCTGGACACCCTCAATGAGAGACAGTTGCTGCGCCAACTTTTCAAAGATGAGGCGCACACTTTTTTCATCTGTCCAGTCGGCCTCACGGTGAATCGTTATCTCGTGCCCCATGCATTCATATTTGCGCGGAAAGTAATCTCTGGACGCGTAATACCCCATCGTGTATTCCTGTTCACTCTCGCCGGTATCAAGGTCCGCGAACAAGAAACGGATCTTATAAGATCCCTGATACCCAAGTTGCGCCGTGTTTACCTCAAAACTGTCACCGCACGGTACCTTCGTACCCGGCTCGAAATCCGCTACATCATCACAATTGCAGGGCAGCGCTTTCTCTACCTTAAGCCCGATACTGTCTGCCTGCAGGATCGTCAGGCTGGTCGGCACACGGGTCAACCAGGCCTTGCCGTATGGTTTCGGCTTGTGGCGTTTCACTTCATCGATCAGGCTGACGAACAACGGATCACCCAATACCGGCACACGGCCTCCGTTCCACAGAATGCCCGTCGACAGATAGAGTCCCACCGCATCCTCAAAGCCCGGACGCACCGTCACGATGACCCGCGCCATACCCGACTGCATAAAGGCCCGGAAAATCGGATCATCGGTGCCGTCGTACGTATACAGTTGTGTCCAGCGCGAACGACTACCCCAGTAATACGGATAGAAATTATACGACATAATGTCCCACTCGAACGCCTGTTCCATAAACTGCACGAAACTCGCGTAGTCGCCAAGGCCGGAAAGTTCCACCTCGCCATTGTCAAAACTCTTCGGGAACGGCAGGAAATCCCGGCCGTATGTCCGTTGCGCGCCTGTCGTACGATCCAACAGGTACGAGATACAGTTCTTGCGCAAAATAGTATTCTCGATCTGGCGATAAAAGTTCGGATTGGTAGCCAGCACCTCTGCCGTAGCCGTCTGCTGTGACGCGGTCTTTTCACGGAATGCGGCCAGTGCGTCTTCATAGGCGTCCATAATGGCCTTGAAGGTCTTGTTCTGCCAGTTGGCCGTTCCTTCGTCTGACAAGTCACAGGTAACCGTTACATTGACTTCCCCCGCCACGTGGTTGCCGAGGAGGAAAGAGACGGGAACGTCTTTCGTGTAATTGGCGGTAGAGAAGGGCCGAACCTCTCTTTGGCTGGGGTTGGCACCGGGAGCCGTTGTTGTTTGCGTGGTATTGAGACTGATGCGCTTACTTGAGAATGCGCCCTCGTAAACGACGCTACGAGTACCTACGGTCAATGACAGTACTGAACCGTTGTGACTATCGTTATCGCTTGAGGCTGTAAAAGTGCCGACCGCCGATTTGGCAACATATCCATCGGGAATGGCAATCTTGGCGTTTCCGGCATTGGCTTCAACTCTGTTAAGTTTAGCCGTGCCATCCCACTTGATGTTGAAGCTGTCACCTACGCTGATGGTATCCAGTGGTTTTGCTTCTATCTCAGCGTTGTATATACCGGCCCAATAACTTGCCTTTGCGGGTGTAATCTGCGACGGATGGGCAATGACGAATTCAGAATCGTCAATCGTGCGCGGATCGACGGGTTCCTCGAATTCAGATGTGTCACTATCCGAGTTGGACGCAGTTGCGGCCATTGCGGCCACATGCAGCGTGGCGGGTTCCGGCACCATGAACTCAAGCATCATGCGGGTGCCATAATTCTGGATTTGGTTCTTGTATAATTTATCAACCCAACGGTAGACACCCACCACGTGTTGGCTGCCTTCGCGGTTGTCGAAACCATGCTTGTTGTTCTCTTCGTATTCCTCGAGGATCTTAACGACGCGCTCCTCCTTTATTTTCTGTACGACCCGGTCCATGGCGCGCTCGGTTACCTCTTTCGCTACCGTGGTCATTTGGTGGATACTGTTCTCGCGGTTATTGTTGTTGGCGGTATTGATGCCTGCGTCCAATTGCCACCTGTCGCCACGCACGCTTGTGTTGGCAAATGCCGCAAAGTCTTTGGTTTGTGAGATGACCTGGCCGATTTCCGATTGCATCTCGAACCGGTCGGTCGACGTGGTGTCGGAAAGCCGCTCTGCCTCCCGCTCTGCGCTTGTGGTAGTGGTCTGTTCATTCCGGCGCAGAATACGCGTCGCCTTTTCTTTGTACTCCCGCGCCATGATGTTTTCGATGTGGGAAACCTCTCCCTCTACATAACAGTGTACGGTCTGCTCGAGTTTCAGGTAGTCGGCGGAACCGATATTGCGAAAACCTCCGGCAACCGGTATAAAACTGCCCGTTGTGGGTTCTTCCACTTCAGTGGGGTCAACCGCATATCCTTTCGTACCGTGACTTGTGGTGATGAGTATACCCGTTATTCGCTTTACTGTTGTATCCGAGAACGTCAACTCAAACTCAAATACGGGTGGAGCTGTCGCCAGATCCGAGGCAGTATAGGTATAAAAACTACTGACTAACCACGCATTTCCATTGAAAGTTGCCGCTGGCGTCCAGACATCGTGGTGGAAAACCGTATTATTAGGTTTCGTTCCGGTAACTTTTATATGGGAGATTTGCCAGCTATTGTCAGGCACCCCGATCAGCAAGGTAAAAACCTTGGAGTTATTGATCGAGGAAAAATAAATCTCATACTCGAACGGCTGGCTGACATCCATGTTCGAAACACGGAATGATACACCATTCATACGGACGCTCCGTTTTGACAACGTCGCATTCTGGCTGATGTTGGCGGTGGCACGCGTCGTCTCTTTATCCACTAACGCCAACAAGCTATCGTAGGTCTTATAGCGCCTGAACAACTGGTTTTCAGATGGCGTCTTTGTGTTGAAATTATAGCCTAACACCCCAAGTAAGGTGTTGTAGGCGTCAGCCGACAGTTCGCCCTGAAGTTTAGTCGGGGTAACCTCCGCATCGTAGGTAAAGGAAAAGTCCGGAATCGTAGGCTCCGGCACATAAGGCGGCTGTTGACAGGGATCGTTGGGGTTGTACTCGCGGGGAAGATTGGTCGAGGAACAATAGCTGGCTCGCGCCTGTTCTTTCTGTTGACGATAGTCCTCCCAAAGTTGCGCTACGGTAGTCTGGTATTGCTTCTCGGCATCCTGATAAGCCGCTTCCGACGTTAACTGGTGGTCGGCCTGCGCATCAACAAGGGCTTCCCTTACAACTTCCAGTGTCGTTAGGCGGAGCTGTTCTTCGGTAACGATGAGCTTTTTTCGTAACGAAGCGCTCGGTATGGCAGGCCGCGCCGTAAGATCGCCTGGCGTCGGCGCGCTGACTTCCGCCAACGTATCAAAAAGTGAAGGTGGAAGCGTCACCGACACATCCAATATATCTTCCGAAACATCAGGAAGGTTGTTCAGTGATTTGCCATAGGTCATGTAAACGTGGCTAGCGACCAACATTTGAGAAATCGACTCAAGTAATGACGGAGCGTTGCCGGCCACCAATCGGTAGAAGAAATTGTCCCAAAGCGACACCAGCACATTCTCAATTGAGGCCGAATTGAATCGTTGCAACTGGGCGGTCAGTTCGGCATTGATGTAAGTGGTGCGGTTCCGGACAATCCAGATGGAGAATTGGTAGAGAATCGGTGAGGCCTTTTCCAAATCCTTTTCGGATTGATACAGATAAGACTTAATAGTACCTGTTGCCGGATAAGGCACCGAAGACGGGAAATCCTCGGCTGCTTTTCTTAGGGCCTCTGCCTTTGTAAGTCCGCCCTGCATAGAAAGGGGAACTTCTGTTTGAAAGAAACCGCCCGAATTCTGCAGGGTCGCAAAATAGCGGGTTCGGGTGTTGGCGTCGGCCAATTGTACACCTCGGTAACTGACAAACCGAAATAAGGTGTGCGTAACGGGATTTTTTTCCATGGGTATAATGTAAAAAAGTTATTTTCGTTTCTAAACGAAAACCGATCCGTTCCCATGGATGGGGGAGCAAAGGAGCGTCGAGCTTCGTCTGATATTTCCCACAACGACCAAATATATTGATTAGTATGCTGACGTTATTAATTTTTTCATAACGCCCCCTCTTTTTTGTTCGCCCATAAAAAAACGCCCTTGGGGTGAGCGTTCACAAAACCAATAAAGCAAAGGGTGTTATACCCCCGTCCGGTGCATAGACGCTTCCCCATCCACCCAAATCTGCTATCTTTGGGCAACACCATTCCTATGAAAAAACTCGGGCTGCTTTTGCTGTTGGTCACCGCTACCTTGACCGCACAATACAAAACAAAGACCGCTATATCCTACTATCCCGATAAAGGCGATGCCTACCGCAACACCCAATGCGTGCTGGATCTCTATTATCCCGAAAAACCCGGCTTCGCAACCGTCATCTGGTTTCACGGTGGCGGCCTTACCGGTGGCGAACGTGAAATTCCGAAAGCCCTCACCGACAAAGGAATCGCCGTAGTGGGCGTTGGTTATCGCCTGAGTCCAAATGCCAAAGTAGTTGACATCGTTGGCGATGCTGCCGCAGCCGTCGCTTTTACGCTGCGCCATATTTCCGAATACGGGGGCGACCCGAAAAAGGTCTTCCTGTCAGGCCATTCCGCCGGTGGCTACCTCGACCTGATGGTGGCGCTCGACAAGCACTACCTGGCCGCCTACCAACTCGATCCCGATACGTTGGCGGGTGTCATTCCG
>JAIXYI010000054.1 GCA_027490305.1 Flavobacteriaceae bacterium | reverse complement strand
TTCAGCGTAAGATTACCTCCTTCAATCGCCTTAGACATAGATAGCGTGACGTATTTCTCTGAAACCTGTTCTGTGGCGTATTTTCTGTTGGCGCATGCCACGCTTAACAGTGAAATGCAGGAAATGAAGATTGTTTTTTTCATATGGCAGGGTTAGTCGAGGAGGTACACACAATCGATGATATCCATAAATGTACTGAGTTCTTCTTTATCTATGCGATAACTTATGACAGCATATCGGACATTCAGTCTAAGCGCGTCATTGAATTCTCTCATCCCCACTCCGAAACATCTGCTACGAAGCAGTAAGCCCGCGAATTTCTCCGACTTCGCGGCATTCTTCGCTGGGTCTTGTGCTTGTGCTAATTGTGTCACGAAAATGAAAACTAGAAACCCTATGAGCTTTAGAATTTTCTTCTTGCTGTTCAATTAAAAAAAAGCCCCAGACGGGGCAGTTTTCATTCTTTCACTAGATCGATATCATTCGGTATTACAAAATCATTTGGTTGCCCAAGTTCACCAAATCGAACGCCCTCCATTTTCTTAGCCTTGAAATGAAGTTTTTCAACACAGCCAAGACACACAAACACGGGTTGAATCAGAAAACTACCTTTCAAATTAGAACCACCATCGTGAATCTCTCTATATGTGCCGGAAAAACCACTCACGCCTACTGAACCAATTAATGCATGGCTCATTTTTTGGTCAGGCGGGACATTTTGTGGATTGGATGTGTAAACTATCGTCTCCACGTTACCCACTAAATGAGACATCTGATAATGTCCCATTAGACAGTATGAGCCAGTTAAATCGGGTTCTTCCCAAAATATAAGACGAAAGATGTTTGGCCCACTTTGGTATTTCCAAGTACCGAGGTAGGGAGCATTTTCGGGATTGTGAATCTGCGCCTTTGCCTGTTGTGCTGTAAGAACTAAGAGCAAGCCCCCTAAGAATTTAATTATTATTGTTTTCATGTGTATATTTTTAAGGACAACTTTCGCTCCTGTCGATGTTGTCGTTTGCGTCTAATTTCAGAAACTTTTGCGGATTACTGATTGTTATAGCCAGACAAGTACCCTTTCCAGTTGCCCCGCCCCGGCACGTCTCCCATCAAGAACCAAGCTTCTCCGACTTTGTAGCATTTCCCGTAGGACTGCGCATCTCACTCGTGCGTTTCAATTGAAAACTCAAGAAATAAGCGCCCGTTTTCTCAACGCATTTGTATTTTCGGCTCATCCAGGAAAGTTAGGCGTAAGCTTCTGATCCTGGCTGCGTTTTTCCATACCGTCTGGCAAGTTCGTAATGCTATTGTAGGAACACATCTTTTTTAAAAACAGGTAGTTCTACTTGGTTTTTGCAAATTGGAAATTTCTATATTTACTCCGTTAACATGGTACGGGCAAGACCGTAAAACCATTTGCAGATTTAAAATAAGCTTTGCCTAACCCCAACAGGGCGAAATAAACGATAGATATGATACGAATTTGTCGATGCAAAGTTTGTGATGCGTTTCATTGTCTTTAACGACATAGCTTCCAACCCAATCAACCGGTTTTCTCTCTCTTAACAGCGTTCGTCTTAAGAGCGCCTTCTTATTCAATGATTTCATTGAGGGGCATCGACCAAACCCCTGCATATTGCTAAATGAGGTCAAAAACCTAACCATACTATGAAGTACATTTTTTATGCCTCCTTTCTATGCTTAAGCATCTTTCTGGTCGGGTGCGAAGCGGAAGAGAGTGTTGTTAAAGAAAGCCAGGATGTAGAAATGCGACATCTTTCTTTCGAAGAATTTAAAGCCATACCTGCGGCTTACAATGCTGCCAGGAAGTATCTTAAACCGGACAAACTACAGAGCATGCAAAGGACGCTAGTGTATGACCCGGTTCATGATTTTTACGTGGATACGGATCAGATACTTGAAGTTAGCAGGGATGGATTCAGTTCCATCACGCTTCCAGTATATCGATCAGAAAAGAAGGACTACGACGAAAACCTTTACCTGGTAAGGACACCTGACGATAAATACACGACTTTCCTGGTTCGCTATAATCTCACGGACGAAGACAGAAAAAATTACCTGGCTGGCGGAGAGATTGAGGGGTTACCCGGTAAAACCATCATTTATGATTTCAATCAAAATACCGTTAACTGTGAACCTGAAATTTATTCTCACTGCTATTATAACGCTATTACAGTTCAGTCTCCCATCCAAATCAATAATGGCGATCTAGACGATCATTGGCCCGCGCCCGATACAACAGTAATTTATGTTCTCGATCATTGCGATTACACGGTTCTTGAATGCTATGAAAGTCTAATAGAAGCCTATCCGTTTGTACCGGGCACTGCTGGCGGGGCCGGTGGAACCCACCCCGCAGGAACATCTTCTCCTCGACCCATTAACAGTGGTTTTGTTCTTCAGTCAGGTGTACATCCTCTTCTGACGCCGATTATTTCGCCACCTGATGAAGATCCATGCGAAACTTTAAAAGCTATAGGAGATATTGAAAAGATAGATATGAATAATGACGTTGAGTGGATGAAGGAAAAGTTGGATAATCCTACAGCAAGTCCTAAAAAGGAGTTCGGTGTTTCAGTAGAAAAAATTCCACTGCCGGAAGGCGGTTATACTTATATTTGTGAAAGGCATGAAGGAGCCGACGGAGCATTGGAAGTTGTTTTTTCAACAACCCCTAGATTCATTGGCGGAGGTCATTTACATCCAAAAGAAAGTGTTCCAATACCATCTTTTGGTGATATCTATATTTTGAATGATTTTTATGTCGAAGCTTGGGAAAGTAGAAAACCAGAAGTTTTTAATATGGTAGTATGCAAAGATTACGTAAACAACACACATCCAATTTACGTAATCAGAGTAGACAATCCCGGCGCTCTGCAATTAGCACTTAACAACAAGTTGGCCGGAATTAATGGGGCTGACGATAAAGCTAAGATTAAAAAAGTACTTGATTTAGAATCCAAAGCGTATAGTAAACCAAACGTAAATATCGAGAGAACCTTCTTGGGAGCTTACGCAGCATATGGAATATCTTTGTATAAGGCTACGGATAATTCGCTTACGCATTGGACAAAACTTAGTTTAAACCCCGCTAATCCTCTGGAAATAATTGAAACACCATGCAACTAATGAAAACATATATATACATCATAGCCTCACTCTTTACTTTCGTTTCGTGTAAGGCACAAATAGTAAATGTAAGAGACTTTGCTGGGAATGTATCCGAAGGATTATACGTAAGAGACACGGATAATTTATTAAATGATTTTACAGGCACCTATTTATTCACGAACGGAAGCACATCATTGAAGATAGTATTTCAGAAGAAAGTAGCTAATCCGACACGATATGACAATCACAATTTCACAGAGGATTTACTGATAGGTGAATACCAATATATTGAGAATGGTATCGAAAAGTCCAATACACTAATGAACTTAGGAATAAACATGCTTGATGCCAATTCACATAGTATAAGCGGAAATACGATACTTCAGGGGAATGTTTTTAATTGTGAAGACTGCGGCCCGGATGAAATTCGACTACAGATAGGAGTATATGACGGCTACGCAGGGGCAACGGCTCAGATGACACTTCGCAAAAAAATCGTGAGTGGACAACCAGCTTTAGAAGTTATAGTTATTTGGAGTCTTCGATTTGCCAAAACGGATGAGACACTTTTACCCGTCGCATTTCCCGGAGGCCAATATATTATGTTGAAGCAACAATAAAGCGTAGGCCGCTATTGAAGGCTTTTGTTTTACCCGAACTGCCGTTTCCTTGCAAGATTAATAAAAACAAGTGCGCATCGCTGTTATGTCAACAGGATGCCGTTTTTTTGTATTCCAAACCCACACAATTATGAAACGCATCTTCCTGTACGTTTTCCTATTGGCCCTTTCGGTCGCCCACGCCCAGAAACTGCAATCGCCCGATGGTCGCTTTACAATGGACTTCTCTCTCGCCAGCGGCGGTACGCCTACTTATACGTTGACGTTTAAAGGCAAAACGGTTATCAAACCCAGCACGCTGGGGTTGGAATTGAAGAACGACAAGAAATCGTTACGCGACGGGTTTTCGGTGGTCGACACCAAAACCGCCACCTTCGATGAAACCTGGAAACCCGTGTGGGGCGAGACGAACAGTATTCGCAACCACTACAATGAACTGGCTGTTACCCTGAAGCAGGAGGGCACCGACCGCATTATGGTGCTCCGTTTCCGCCTGTTCGATGAAGGACTCGGGTTCCGGTATGAATTTCCGACCCAGAAGAACCTGACCTATTTTATTATCAAGGAAGAGCATACGCAATTTGCCATGACCGGCGACCACACCGCCTGGTGGATTCCGGGTGATTATGATACGCAGGAATACGACTTCACCAAATCAAAACTGTCGGAAATCCGCGGATTGATGAAGGGCGCGATCTCCGGCAACCTGTCGCAGACCTCGTTTTCGCCCACCGGCGTACAGACGTCGTTGCAGATGAAGTCGGCTGACGGACTCTACATCAATATCTTCGAAGCTGCCACGGTCGATTATCCGACCATGCACCTGAACCTTGACGATAAGAACATGGTGTTCGAATCATGGCTGACACCCGACGCGATTGGTGATAAAGGCTACCTGCAATCACCGTGTACGTCTCCGTGGCGAACCGTGATCGTAAGCGATGATGCGCGCGACATCCCGGCCTCGAAGATCACGCTGAACCTGAACGAACCGAGCAAGATCGACGACACCTCGTGGATCAAACCGGTGAAATATGTGGGCGTATGGTGGGAAATGATCACCGGCAAATCAACCTGGGCCTACACCGATGAGGTGCCTGCGGTGCAACTCGGCATCACCGATTACACGAAAGTAAAACCCAACGGACGTCACGGTGCCAGTACGGCCAACGTGAAGAAATACATCGACTTCGCCGCCCAACACGGTTTCGACGGCGTTTTGGTGGAAGGATGGAACATCGGCTGGGAAGATTGGTTCGGCCACTGGAAAGACTATGTGTTCGATTTCGTGACGCCCTATCCGGATTTTGATGTAAAGGAAATCCACCGCTATGCCGCTTCAAAAGGAGTGAAGATGATCATGCACCACGAAACCTCGGGTTCGGTGCGCAACTACGAACGCCACATCGACGCCGCCTACCAATTCATGAAAGACAACGGATACGATGCCGTGAAAAGCGGTTACGTGGGCGATATGTTGCCGCGCGGCGAAAACCACTACAACCAATACATGAACAACCATTATGCGTATGCGGTGCAAAAAGCGGCCGAATACAAGATTATGGTGAATGCACACGAAGCCGTTCGTCCCACCGGACTCTGCCGCACCTGGCCGAATATGATCGGAAACGAAGCCGCCCGTGGCACCGAGTACCAGTCGTTCGGAGGTTCCAAACCCAACCACACCACCTTGCTGCCGTTCATGCGCCTGCTCGGTGGCCCAATGGACTACACCCCGGGTATCTTCGAAATGGACCTGAGCAAAGTGGCACCGGGCAATACCTCGCACGTCAATACCACCTTAACGAACCAATTGGCGCTGTATGTCACGATCCCCGGCCCGCTGCAAATGGCGGCCGACCTGCCCGAGAACTACAACCGTTTCCTCGATGCCTTCCAATTCATCAAAGATGTAGCCGTAGACTGGGACAAGAGCGTCTACCTCGAAGCCGAGCCGGGTGAATACCTCACGGCAGCCCGTCTGGCCAAAGGCAAAGATGCCTGGTTCGTAGGAAGCGTAGGCGGCTACGACCCACGTACATCGAACATTTCGTTCTCGTTCCTCCCGAAAGGAAAAACCTACCTGGCAACCATCTACGCCGATGCACCCGGCGCGCACTATAAAACCAACCCGCAGGCCTACGTCATCCGGAAAGTGCTGGTAACCGACAAATCGAAACTCTCGCAATGGGTCGCTCCGGGCGGCGGCTACGCGATTAGCTTGGTGCCGGCTACGAAGGAGAATAGTAAGGGGGTGAAGAAGCTTAATTAGCGAATTTGAAGATTTGGAGATTTGGAAATGGGTTAGCACGAGGCAAATTTTCGCTAATTGTTACTGTGAACGATCCGTTTGACAATTTGAAGATGGCATAGTTTAGAGATTTGGGAATAGTTGATGCAATCGATTAAAACATTTTTTTCAAACTTCACTAATCCCAAATCGCTTGTTTATAGCTTCTTCAATTGAACGACTCGAAACCTTTAAAGTCTTTTTACGATGAAAATACGAGGTACGTTAATCCTACTTTTGCTACTTCCGTTAGTATTTGTAAGCTGCAGTGGATCTGATACCTTTCAGGGTAAATGGAAAGCGCTGGATAAAGAAGGGAACAAATTCGAGATCTCTTTTTCTCCGTCTGTCATTTCAATTATGGACAGTGTGGGGACGACTAAAAAATACAAGTATACGCAAACAGGCATCCAGTATGAAAATTCCGTCTATACGTATACTTTGAAGCTGGAAGACGGGAGAGGTTATCAACTGTACTTTCCGACAAAAGATGAAAGTGTGGGTTTGATTAGGGATGAGAATGGGCAACAAATGTTTACGATAGGCAGAAAAGATTTCGTTGCCTACGACGACATTTATCAACTAAATTAACGTGCGTTCGATATAAGTGTGCGGTCAGTATGCGTAAAGAGACTTCCCACGGCTTTAGTGGCAGTACGATTCTATTCTGAAGACTACAATTCCGGTTTTACCGGTTGAGAAGCCTTATTCCAATTTTCCGTAAGAATGGTTGTAAGAACGCACTCCCATTTCCAAATTTCCAAATCTTCAAATCTTCAAATTCCCAAATTAACCTTTTCCCTCCCGACCTATGAAAGTACTCGTCATCGGCGCCGGTGCCACCGGCCTTTCCGCCGCTCTTGAACTTCGCTCGAAAGGCGTTGCGGTGACGTTACTGGAGGCGTCTGATCGGATAGGGGGACGTATCCATACCTTGCGGCCGGATGGTTTTTCGATGGAGGTGGAGGGAGGTGCCGAGTTCATCCACGGGGATTTGCCGCTGACGATGGCGCTGATGGCGCGTTTCGGACTTCCGACTGTTCCGATCACCGGGTCATTTTATTTTGGTACGGAAGACGGCCTACAGCAAATAGACGAGGTTTCGGACGAATGGGACGCCTTCGTGTCGGCGATGTGCGCATTGGAAACGGATATGACTGTAGGGGCTTTGCTGCAACGCGATTTTGCCGCTCCACACTATGCGGCGTTGCGACAGGAAGTCCACGACCGCGCGCAGGGACTCGACCTGGCCGATATCGACGAACTCAGTGTGTTTTGCATTCGGGAGGAATGGGCATCGGAAGAAACAGAGTTTCGCCCCGTAAACGGTTATGGTCCTTTATGTGACCGTATGCTGCAAGCCTGTTTAGGCGATGGGTTCCGGTTGGAAGTACAAACGGTAGTGACCCGTATTGAGTGGGAAGACGGAAAGGTAACGGCGTTTGCCGACAACCGAACCTTCTCTGCGGATGCCGTAATCGTTACGGTACCGTTGCCCGCCCTGCGACGTAACCACCCCGAAATCATACCCGATATAGGTCTTTCAAAACGGGCGGAAGGCGTGGGGTGGGGAGAAGTCATTAAAGTAGCGCTTGAATTTGACACCCCATTTTGGGAGGAAGACTATCCCGATCTCGGCTTTTTGTTTGCAGATGAAGGCTTTACCTTCTGGACCCAGTTATCGTTACAAAAACCCGTTTTGACCGGTTGGATCGGTAACGATTACGCGCCCCACTATGCAGAAGTCGCCGACCGCGATTTAGTAGCCCGCACGTTGGCCAAACTGGCGATTGCCTTTCCGAAGGAATCAATCGGGGAGCGATTGCGGGCATCGACGGTATTTCGATACACGACAGCCTCACCGACCGGAGGTGCTTATTCCTGGCTGAAGCCCGAGAGTTACGCAATATTAGAACAGGTGGCGGAAGGGTTTGGGGATACGATTTTTATCGCCGGGGAAGCCTGGCATCCTGAACATACCGCCACGGTGGAGGGAGCGTTGCAAAGTGGCCGCGATGCTGCACGGATGGTGTGGCGGAGAAGGAGTTTGCGTGAGGGGTGGTAGCGGCAGCCCCCGACGACAGGAGGGGCTATAGCGGACGACCCGACGGCGCCTTTTCAGTAGGCAGTGGGCAGTGGCAGTTGGCAGTGGGCGCCGGCACGCCAAAATCCACCAGAACGTGCAACGGCCTGCTAAACGGGATTCCTTCGCTGCGCTCGGAAGGACGGTGACTACTTAGGTACGTTTGATGTAAAGAAGAAAGTTCCAGTTTAGGACATTAAACTGCCTACTGCGACTGCCTACTGCCAACTACTGAAACCTTGCTCCTTGATACTTGCGCCTTGCTCCTAAAAAAAAAGCCCGTCGAAACGGGCTTGTGGAGTCGGGGAGAATCGAACTCCCGTCCAAACAGGCAATACGAGGACTTTCTACGCGCTTAGTCCCTGATTGGGTTTTCGTCAGAAGGTGTGGCCAGGGACCGCCGCCTTCCGCTTATCCTCTTAGGTGTCCGGACCGCCACGAGGCGGAGCGATCCGTAGGTCCGTTTTTACGGTTCCCCCTGATGGAACGCCACAGACCAGGGCTTCCCGGGAGAATCCGGCCCTCCTGCCTTGCAGGAGCGCGGCTAAATCCTACTGTAATTCAGATTAAGCAGCCAGAGCGTAATTAGATTCGCCGTGTAAAGTGTTGAAACATTGGATAACGGGAGATGTTTCCGTTCCCGACGTGCTTATCGTCGCATTCGACCCGCTGTCAAAACCAGTCGACCCCGGGAGGGCAAAGATAGGTTGCAATGGGGAATGTACAATGAACAATGTACAATTTTTGGTTTGCTTCGGCTGCGCCTCGCAAGGACGTGTTCCGCGCTATGAATAGTGTTGTAAGGAGGGTTGCTTCGGCTGCGCCTCGCAAGGACGCGTTCCGCGCTATGAATAGTGTTGTAAGGAGGGTTGCTTCGGCTACGCCTCGCAAGGAAGATGGTTCGTAGTGTAGTGATTTCGCGAAAGTTGTTAGTACAGCAATTTAGGTTGGCTACCCACCACACCGCCGCAGTCATTCCAAGCTACGCTGTCCGTTGTTCATTCTACATCGTTCATCGAACATTGTTCATCGTACATCGTCCATTGTTAATTTCCTTCTTCCTCCCCCACCTTAAACGGATAATCCCCAAACGACGGCGTCAGTTTCCAGGCTTGCCACGGCATAGAGGAGTATTTGTTGGCGATGCCGATGATGGTGACGGTATCTTTCTTGAGGGTGATGTAAGAAGAGGTGTTGCCGTGCCACCATCCGTTGTGGTAGAGCATCTTCTGGCCGGTTTGCCATTCGTAGATGCGCATGCCGTAGCCGTAATTGCGTTTTCCTTTTGATTCGTAGCTTTTGCCGCTCCATGCTTTTTCTTTCAGCGCGGTGCTGAGAAAACCGGGTGCGTAGGTGGCGATATCGAATTTGAGCAGGTCGCGCGGGGTGGAGTAGATGTTCTTATCGCCGCAGGTGCCGTCGGTCCAGTCGAAGGCCAGGCGGATTTTGTTGCCTTTATAGCTTTGGGAGACCTTGTCTTTATCGGTGTCAATATTGAACACGAACGTATGCGTCATGCCGATGGGATCGAAGAGAAGCTTCTTCATGGCCGTCGGGTAGTCCATTCCGGTGATTTTTTCGATGATAAGCGCCAGCAATACGTAATTGGTGTTGCAGTAGGCGAACCGGCGTCCTGAATAGAAATTCAGCGGGAATTTGTGTTGGTTGAGGAGGTCGAGCACATCGTGGTTTTTCATCGGTTTCGCGTGATCCCATATCTTCTGGTCGTCGCCGAACCAGGCATAATACGGAATTCCGCTGCGGTGGCACAACAGCATTTCGACGGTCACACCGGGGTAGGGAAAGGGGTTGAGGATGGTGCTGACGTCCTGGTCGAGGCGCAGTTTGCCTTCGTCTACCAGTCGCAAGACAACGGCAGCCGTAAGCACCTTGCTCATAGAAGCGATGTGCAGGGGCGTATCGCGGTCGATTTTGCTTTCGGTTTCGATACGGCCATACCCGCTGTATTTCTCGAACAGGATTTCGCCATTCTTCGCTACGAGGAAGCCGCCGCTGGTGTGGTTCCGCTCCCAGGTGCGGTTATAAAATTCTTCAATGTGGGGTAGATGCGCCTCTTTATAAGAAGCAGGCACCTTCGGCATGTGCACCGCAAAAGGGGAGGGAGATGATTTCGGGTCGGCCGGTGTGCGGTCTTTTTTGGAGCAGCCCAGGGCGCACAAAACAAAAAAGAGGCTAAAAAGGGAACGATTCATGCTGATGGGGCTCTTTCGCAAATATAGGAAACCCGGCCCCGATTTTCGCAACTTCCTGCCTGACAAACCGTGTGTTGTCAATGGGTTCGGCTACACGCGGCTGAAAGACTGGGGATTATAATTTGCTAAAATTTTGCGTGCCCTATGGCGTGTTTGAAATATCGAGTTATATTTGTAACAATTCTAATATAGTTGGTGAAATTTTTTATTTTTGTCGACCGTTACGGGATAACTACAAACAAACTACAACGTTTTCGTAAAAACACTAAGGTGTTTTTATTAAATTTCTGATTACGCTATGAAAATTGCAATCATCAGGGAGCGAAAGAGTCCACCAGATCGGAGGGTTGTTTTCGCGCCTGCGGCCTTACTGTTGCTGAAACAGCGGTTTCCGTCGGTCGAGATCAAGGTTGAAAGTTCGGATGTCCGCTTTTTTACCGATGATGAGTACCGCAACGCCGGTTTTGAAGTGACCCAGGATGTCAGCGACTGTGACATCTTTATCGGTGTGAAGGAAGTCCCGGCCGATGCCCTGATTCCGAACAAGAAGTACTTTTTCTTTTCGCACACCATTAAGAAACAACCCCACAACCAAAAGATGATGCAGGCCATCATCGACAAAGAAATTGACCTGTATGACCATGAAACCGTTGTCGACGCGAATTTCCGTCGCCTGATCGGTTTCGGACGATATGCAGGAATTGTGGGCGCTTACAACGGTATCCGTGCGTTCGGACTCAAATACGAACTGTTCGCACTGCCGAAAGCCGAAGTGTTGGAAGGCAAGGAGGCGCTTATCGAACGCCTTCGCCGCATCACACTTCCCCCAATCAAAATCGTACTGACCGGTCATGGCAAAGTGGCCATGGGGGCGAAGGAAATACTGGAGGCGATGAAAATCAAGGAAGTGACACCCGCAGCTTTCCTTGATAAAACCTATACCGAGCCGGTTTTCAGCCAACTCGACACCCTCGACTACAACCGTCGCCTTGACGGAAATGAAGGTGCTACCATTGACTTTTATAAGTACCCGCAACAGTACACGTCGGATTTTGGCAAGTTCGCCAATGCAACCGATGTGTTCATGGCCGGTCACTACCATGCGGCTGAATCACCATCGATCCTGACCCGCGAAATGCTGAAGGATCCGAAGTGCCGTATCAAGATCGTAGCCGATATTTCCTGTGACGTAGATGGTCCGATTGCGTGCACCGTCCGTCCGTCGACCATTGCAGAGCCGCTGTATGGTTATTTGCCGTTCCCACACGAAGAGGCCGATTTTCACCATCCGGGTGCCATCGGTGTGATGGCGGTCGACAACCTTCCGTGCGAACTTCCTAAAGACGCAAGTGAAGGATTTGGTGAGATGTTTCTCGAGTATGTCATCCCCGCCTTTTTCAATGGTGATAAAGACGGTATACTCGATCGTGCCATGATTACCCGTGCCGGACGATTGACCGATCGTTTCCGGTATCTCGAAGGATACGTCCACGAAAAAAAGTTTGAGATCGTCCCGTAACCACGGGACTTTTTTTTGCTTTCCCGTATCTTTGGGAGAAATAGGAAGCTTTTGAAGAAGTTCTTGCCGGCATTATGGGTACTCCTGCTGGCGACCATCCCCACGTGGTCGCAGCAAACGCTTCCGTTTACCGAAAATTTTACGAAGTCCGACTACCAGGGCGATAACCAGAACTGGAACATCGTTCAGGGCGCTGACCATGCGATGTATTTTGCCAATAACCGCTTTTTACTTCGGTATAATGGCGTGCGATGGGAGAAGTATACATTACCTAACAAAACAATCATCCGTTCGCTTTACGCGGAAGGAGATCGCATTTACTGCGGCTCCTACAAGGAATTTGGCTATTGGAAGCGGGTAGCCGGAAAGATGCAGTATACCTCTCTGGCGGCATCGGCTGACTTTTTCAGCGGCAAGTCGGAGAATGAGGAGATATGGAAGATCTTTCGCTTTGGTGACCAGCTTTATTTCCAGTCGTTCAACATGCTGCTTACCATAGATAAAACCGGTCGGATTACCAGAAAGATGTTGCCCGACCAGATTTCCTATTGCTATGAGGTGGGCGGCGACTTGTTCATGGCAACCGTCCGTAAAGGCATTTACAGGCGGGTAGGGGAGCAATTTGTAAAACGGCCCGGATGGGAGGCGGTAGAAGGATCGATCATACACCATATACAGGGGTATAAAGGAAAAGTTTATGTTTTTACCCGGGCCAACGGCGTGTTCGTGATGGAGGGTGACCGATTGGTACCGTGGGATTCTCCGCTCAACCAACGCTTAAAGTCGGAATCGATCAACGCGGCCCGTTTTGTAGGGAACCGCCTGGCCATCGGTACGGCGCAACAAGGGTTGTATCTGGTGGATATGGAAACCGGAAGGTGGAAGAACCTCAATCGGCAGAACGCCATCCGGAACAACGCCATTTTGTGTATTACGGTCGACAAAGAGCAGGATTTGTGGCTCGGACTCGACAATGGGGTTGCACACGTCGAAATCAATTCGCCCGTTGAGTTGTTTACCGACAATTCCGGTGTTTTGGGATCGGTCTATGCGATGGCGTCTTTCCAGGAGGGCTTTTTGTTCGTGACCAATCACGGGGCCTTTCGCTACCAAAACGAGCAGTTGTCGCTTTTACAGGGGTCACAAGGGCAGGTGTGGGACATCTATCCCTATGAGAACTCCTTTATATTAGGACACAACGACGGTACCTTTGTATTCGACGGTTCGAAATTGTTCCGTGCGAATAACGTGAACGGTGGATGGGAGTTTTTTCACAGTATTTGGGACGATGCGTACTTCCAGGCCAATTACACCGGTATTGCAGTTTATAAATCACTGGCCGATCTTTCGAATCCCCGGATTTTGGGTGGATTCACGAAACCGATTCGCTATGTGGCACAGGAACGACCGGGTGAGTTATGGGCGGCCGACAATTACCGTAGCCTCTACCGGATTAAGTATGACAACCAGTTCCGTACGACCAGTATTGAAAACGTCTCCCAGCAAAACGGGATTTCCAATGATTTTGGGGTAAAGATTTTCAACTATAAGAATGAAGTTCTTTTTCTTATTGACGGCGTTTGGTATACCTACAAAGCCATCACAGGGAAATTGGTAAAGGATGACGTGTTCAACGAGGCTTTCGCTCATATATCCGACATCATTCCGGTTGATGACCAGCGTTTTATGGTGGTTCGGGATGGTGTACTCTATATGGTTTCCCAGAAAAGACACGCGTTCTATTGGGATCTGTTGCCAGAAAAGTACTATGGCGGTAAATTGATTTCGGATGACACCAAAGCATACACGCGCGGCCAAAGTGTCTTGCTGAATCTCGATGACGGTTTCCTTTTGTATTCACCGAATCGCGCCTCTGGCAAACGGGCCAAAATTGTGGTCGAAGGTTACTACCAGGGTGCTTTGATTACGGATGATACCGATATCCTGTACAACCAGCCGGTCGAAATCAATGCCATTTCCGACTACTACGGATTTGGGCGACCGGAGTTGTATTACCGTGTGAATGATGAAGGAACGTACGAACGGGCACGAAACGGTCATGTCATCTTGAACAACCTCGACAGCGGATTGCAGGAAATTGCGTTTTATCGCTTTGACGGTCACGGCTATGTTAAGGTGGCAGACTATGAATTTTCGGTTGACAGACCATGGTATTTCTCCGGATGGATGATCCTGGTGTATATGGTGCTGGCGTGCGCCGTCTTCCTGTTGTATTACCAATGGAACAAATTCCGCTACCGTCAGAAATTGCAGTTAAAGGAAGAGGAACTGCGGCACCAGAAGAAAATACTTGAGTTGCAACTCAAGTCGGAGAACGAACAGTATATCCAGCGCTATGAGAAACACATCCTCGAACTTGAAGTGCAGGCCAAATCGTCAGAAGTAGCAGGGAAATCGCTTTCGATTGCCAAGCACGGCGAAATGATTGAAACCATCAAGCGCATCATCGAAGAAGAGAAAGACGTATCGAAACTCAAGTCAGAGATCCGCAAGACACTCAAAGCCAACGCGGTGAGCAAACACGAGTGGGAAACGTTTGAAACCAACCTGAGCCAGGTACACAGTGATTTCATTAAGGCATTGTCGACACGCTTTCCCTCGCTGACGCCGCGAGACATCCGTTTGTGTGTCTACCTGAAAATGAATATGTCGTCGAAGGAGATTGCTCCGTTGATGAATATTTCGTTCCGTGGGGTCGAACTGCACCGGTATCGTCTTCGCAAGAAACTCGATTTGCCGCAGGAAGCGTCTCTTTCGAAGTTTATGAATTCCCTTTGAATTCAGGAAAAAAATAAATTCCCCATTTTTTTTACCCGTTTTTTATGATGATTTCCCATACATCATCATTACATCAAACACAATCATTTATTTTTGACAATGACGCACTTATTTTATTCATTATCAATATCATAAAAATATTTTAACATTTTTTGATGTAGTGTTGATGTACCGTCTTCATGCACCACTATAACGTTATAATTGATTAATTTGGCGTTGCTAACTTTAACAAATATTAACATATGAAAAATTTTATTATTTGCCTTATGGCGTTCATATGTCTACCCGCCTTCGTCTCCGCTCAGGGGATTAAGGGAAAAGTGGTAGATGAGAGTGGACTGCCATTACCGGGAGTGAGTGTTTCGTTGGTCGGCACCACTACGGGAACCGTTTCGGACATCGACGGTAACTTCTCCGTCAAAGCCAAGGCGGGCGACCAGCTTCAATTCTCTTTTGTCGGTTACACCACGCAAACCGTTTCAGCGGCAGACGGCATGACAGTTAACATGCAGTTGTCAGCTACCGAACTCAAAGACGTGGTCGTTCAGATCGGTTATGGCTCGGCGAGCAAGCGCGATTTGACAGGTTCGATTGTTAAAATCAGTGGCTCGGAGATTGCGGATAAGCCTAACGCAAACCCATTGGCATCACTTCAAGGTCGGGTTGCCGGTCTGAGTGTCGTGAACAATGGGCAACCGGGCAGTGAGCCAGACATCCGTATTCGTGGAACGGTAAGCCGTTTCAACACAAAACCATTGTATGTTATTGACGGAATTTGGAATGATAATATGTCTTTCGTTAACCCGAACGATATTGAGTCAGTTGAGATTTTGAAAGATCCTTCATCCCTCGCTGTCTTTGGATCGAAAGGAGCGAACGGTGTCATCATCGTTACAACAAAACGTGCAAAAGCGGGCAAAACCACCGTGACTTTTAACACGTCTGCAGGTATCAAGTCGATTACAGGTAAGCCTGAGATGACGAATGCATCGCAATTCCAATCGCTCTTTAACCAAGGGTTAGCGCAACAGGGAGCGGCACCTTATGATTTCTCATTGTATATAGGAAACACGGATTGGGTGGATGCGATCAAGCAAGATTCTCCTATTATTTCCCAGTATAACCTTTCTATCTCAAATGCGACCGAAACGAATAAGGTTTATTTGGGTGTGGGGTACTTGCAAGAAGAAGGTCTGATTCGCAATGAACTCTACAAAAAGTTCACATTCAACTTCAATGATGAACTGAAAATCGGAGATCGTATTAAAGTGGGAGGTGCAATGAATGGTTATGATGCACGAAATCCGCAGCTTCACGATTTCATCGGTGCGCTTAATGCCACTCCGGTTGTAGAGGCCTTCAATCAAGATCAAGGACTTTACAATCAATTGCCAAACGCAATTGGGGGACCACAGATTGGCAACCCATTGGCGGATGTTGAAATCATGCGTAATGGCACTCAGTTGAGCCGTGACACCCGTTTCGTGGGTAGCCTGTTTGCAGAAGTTCAGTTGATTGACGGTCTTTCACTCCGTGGTTCTTACCTGGGTGACCTTTGGTTCAACAGAAATAGGGGGTATACACCTGTATTTAATGTATGGGCTGCGGATGCACTCGTGACGCCAACGGAAGACCTTCGTATCACACCATACAGTGGCAACACACTTACTTCGGTCAACCAGGCCAAGACGGATTACCAAAAGTTACAACAAGACGTCAACCTGACGTATAAAAAGAGTTTCGGTAAGCACGACGTAACCGCATTGTTTGGTTACATGCGATATGAAGAAATCCTGTCTAGCATGTCAGGTAAGGTGACGCAGGAGCCAGGAGGTGATCCGATTCCAAATGATCCTCGTTGGTGGTGGTTGAATGTCTTCCCAACCGGTTCACAAGACGAAGATAACCGTACTGTTTCAAGTGAACAATGGGATCGTGCAACCGTGTCCTATCTGGGCCGGGTACTCTACAACTATGACGGTAAATATATCTTCAACGCATCTTTCCGTCGGGATGGTTCTTCAGAATTGCGTAAGTGGCAGAATTTCTGGGCCGCGGGTATTGCTTGGGACATGAGCAAAGAAGCATTTATGCAAGGTTCTAAACTCAACTATCTGAAAGTTAAAGCGTCTACTGGTCAACTGGGTAACCAATTCCCAAGTATCCACTACCCAGGCTATCCGAACTACGTGCCGGGTGCGAGCGCGGTCTTTGGAGAGCAACTGGTGCCTGCCTACATTCTTGCTTTCCAAAACAACCCGAATCTTCAATGGGAGGTTGTAAGTTCGCTGGAAGGAGGCGTGGAATTGGCTACATTCAATAATCGTCTGTCATTCGAAGCCAACTATTATACTAAGAAAACGACAAACCTGATCAACCCTGTATCGGGTACCGACGATTATTACATCAACGCGGGTAGCATTGAAAACCGCGGTATTGAATTGATGGCTAGTTGGAGAGATAAAGTGGGCGACATTGAGTACTCCCTTTCTGGAAACCTTACAACCATGAAAAATGAGGTTACAGAGGTTTACAACCCTAACAACCTTCCGAACTATTACGTAACTGACGATATGACCATTTTCAAAGAAGGTAGCCCAATCGGCTCATTCTACGGTTATGTGGTAGACGGTGTATACCAATCGGTAGCCGACCTTCTCGATTCACCACCAAACTCACTCGGTGGCGGCGTGGGCGACTTGAAATTCAAGGATGTCAACGGAGATGGATCAATTACAGATGCTGACCGTACCGTTATCGGAAACCCAACACCTGATTTTACGTATGGAATCTCCGCGTCTGTAAATTGGAAAGGATTTAGCCTTTCAGCAGATTTCCAAGGTGTTTATGGAAATGAAATATGGCGTGCGTGGGGTAACGGAGCAACATATGCACCATTTAACTACCGTTCAGACAGACTCAACGCCTGGAACGGACCTGGTACTTCAAACTGGGAGCCTCGCGTGAACCCAGATGCGGCGGGTTACAATACCTTGCCATCTACTTATATGATTGAGGATGGAAGCTACTTCCGTGTGCGTAACATCCAGATTGGGTACACATTTGACAGCAAGGTCCTCGACAAGCTTAAAATTTCAGGCCTTAAAATTTACCTGAACGCTCAAAACCCTTTCACTTGGAAAAACAACTCCGGATTCAGCCCTGAAGCTGGCGGAAGTCCTACCAAGTTCAGCATCGATAGCGGCGGATATCCTGTTCCTTCCATTACAACGTTGGGCATCAATGCATCATTCTAAAAAAAATGACTTATGAAAAACAATAGAATTTTAAAATTTTCTCTGATCGGTGTGTTGTTGCTGGCAGGTTTGAGCGCCTGTAACGACTCCGATTTTCTTGACCGCAAACCATTAGGTCTTGCAACCGAAGGTGACCTGTCGAATACGGGTGGCTTCGAGGAAAAGGCGTTTGGTTTATACGGACAGTTGCGCACGGAAGATGGCGTAACCAATTGGGTACGCTATTGGTTCCAGAGCATCCGTTCGGATGATGCCATGAAAGGAAGTAACACAGGTGACCAGGCCAGTCAGGGTACTGTATTTGATAGCTTTCAATATCAGGCAGCCAATGGCTTTGCCGAAGCGAACTGGAAAGGACATTACCGCATCATCTATTCATGTAATGATCTGATTGCAGCAGTTGATGCACTTCCATCACCCGATTCAGGTTCGTTGATAAACAAAGCGGAGGCATGTGCCATTCGCGCCTTCTGTTTCTTTGAGTTGCGTCGCGATTTTGGAGAGATTCCACTCGTAACAAACGTAGTCGATACGCCACAGGATGAAATCAAGGCAAAATCGACAGTAGCGGAAGTTGACCAACAAATCATCGCCGACCTGACCTTCGCGGCTGAGCATCTTCCAGTAAGTTGGCCCGCCTATCCGGGTCGTGCAACCAAAGGATTCGCCCAGACATTGTTGGGAAAAGTTTACCTCTATGAAGGTAACTGGGCCCAGGCGTTGGCGCAATTTGAAAATGTAATCAACAGCGGTACCTATGGATTGTATCAAGACCGTAGCAAACTGTTCCTGAAAGAAGCAGATAACTCTCCAGAATCCGTTTTTGAGATTCAGTTTCTCCGCGTTGGGTCTACCAATTACTCTAATAATTATTGGGAATCACAAGGTATCCGCGGTAGCGCCGTATGGGATTTGGGCTGGGGCTTCAATGTTCCGACACAGAACCTTATAGACGCTTTCGGCTCAAGCGATCCGAGATTAGGCCAAACGGTGCTCTTCTCCGGTCAGGATGATGGTTACGGAAATGTAATTCCTTCCTCTCCGCCACTCGATCAACCGTATTGGAATAAGAAAGCCTATACATTGAAAAGCGAGCGTGAGGCGTTTGGGGAAAACAAAAACCACTGGGCCAATATTCGCATCATTCGCTACGCAGATGTGCTTTTGATGGCTGCGGAAGCAGCAAACGAACTCGGACAGACTTCCGTTGCAACGGGCTATCTGAATCAGGTTCGTGCTCGTGCCCGAGCTAACAACTCGAGCGTGTTGCCGGACATTACATCAGGTGATCAAACAACAGTACGCAATGCCATCAAACTCGAGAGAAGACTTGAACTGGCGCTGGAAGGCGAACGCTTCTACGACCTCGTTCGTTGGGGAGATGCCACAACTGCATTGGCTCCGAACGGTTATGCTGACAAGAACAAATGGTTCCCGATTCCGCAGTTTGCGATCGACCAGTCCAACGGCGTGCTGATCCAGAACCCTAACTATTGATAAATAATGTGTAATCCACAAATATCATGACTATGAAAAGAATGAAGTTTACCAATTTGAGCCTTGTGCTTCTGGGAGCACTGGCATTTACGGGTTGCCAACAGATGGACCAACCAGCTTTGGGCGATTATCCGATTGATGAAAATCCTGCGGGAGGACCATTGAAATTTTATGTAACCTTTGACCGCGAAAGTGACAACAAGCTCATGCAGGCGGTTGATGAAACGCGTGCCAAGTTCCCTAGTGACAATAGCTTCACACAGGGAGAAGGTGTGTCGGGCAAAGGTGCCTGGGGCGTTTCCGACAAGATGATTACGTATTCAAGTGCAAACGACTGGGCTGCCACAGCCGAGAGTTTCACGGTATCATTTTGGGAAAAGCACAACGGGCAGACAAAGAATGGCGCAAATCCAGGTGCCGAGCACGTGTTCAGCATTCCGTCATCCAACGGTCACTGGTCAGGCGCTACGATGTTCCTGTTGTTTGATGCAGCACCTACCACAACGGCAGCCGCTGTTAAGTTTGTGATGGTCGACAAGAATATGGCCGACACCTGGATGACATGGGAAGGCGGCGGTTCGATCGAGGGTATCGTAGACAATCAGTGGCACCATTTTGTGTTCACTTACAACGCAAGTACCTCCGATTTCACGCTTTGGATCGACGGTGTCAACAAAGGAACCAAGACATGGACAGGTCACGGGCCGCTCAACCTCGACGCTACGAAAGTGTCTGGTTTCCGCATTGGAAACGGTCCACAGTCACAGAATGGCGGAGGAGACAACTGGCTGTACTCGAACTGGAAAGGTGGTCTTGACCAATTCCGTTTATACAACACAGTGTTAACCGAAGCTGAGATCCAGGATCTCTTCACAAATAAAAAGTAATTGCATAGCCTGCCAGGTGAAGGCCTGGCAGGCTTTTTTATTGCCCCCAATGAAATTAATCCACTACATACCTTGTTCGCTTTTACTGTTGTTCCTCAATTGTAGCAACGACAATTCAAAACCGAATCCCGCAAACGAGAATCCGACGTATACCGATACGGAACTTCTCGATATGGTACAGAAAGACGCCCTCAAATATTTTTGGGACTACGCGCATCCCGTATCGAAACTGGCACGCGAGCGCTACCATGTTGACCAACCGACATTTGACCAGGATATCGTAACGACCGGCGGGTCCGGCTTCGGGATCCTTACGTTGCTGGTAGGTATTGAAAGAGGCTTTGTCCCTCGAGCAGAGGCTGTTTCAAGGCTTACTACCGCAATGGATTTCCTCGCCAGCGCAGACCGTTTCCACGGCGCCTGGCCGCATTGGATGAACGGTAATACAGGCGATGTCATTCCGTTCGGAACGGTTGACAACGGCGGCGACCTTGTAGAAACCGCTTTTTTATGTGAGGCGTTGATTTGCGTACGCGAGTATTTCAAAAACGGAACGACCGCCGAACAGCAACTGGCCCAAAAGGCCGACGTTCTTTGGAAAGGAGTAGAATGGAACTGGTATACCAAAGGAGGCGAAGACGCCCTCTATTGGCACTGGTCGCCCAACTACGGCTGGCAAATGAATTTCAAACTGGAAGGATACAACGAGTGCCTGGTAACCTACGTGCTGGCCGCTTCGTCTCCCACCTATGCTGTGGGCGCTGCCGCCTATCACACCGCCTGGGCACGGAGTGGGGGAATCGTGCACAACGGACAACAATACGGTTATCCCGTCATCCTCAATCACAACGGTGCAACCGGCAATGTCGGACCGATGTTTTGGGCGCATTATTCGTACCTCGGACTCGATCCGACGCAGCTCACCGACCAATACGCCAACTATTGGGATCTGAACCGAAACCATTCGATGATTATCTATGAATATTGTAAGGCCAACCCAAGGAACTATTTCGGTTATTCGGAGAAATGCTGGGGCTTAACGGCAAGCTATACCCGTAACGATGATGGTACCACCGGTTACGCTGCACACCAGCCATTGGAAGACCGCGGTGTCATCAGTCCGACCGCAGCACTGTCGTCATTCCCATACACACCCGAGCAGTCGATGCGGTTCCTCCGGTATCTCTACGAAGAGAAGAAAAGCAGTTATGTCGGGGTAGCGGGGCCATACGACGCGTTTTCGCCCAATTACAGTTGGGTAACACCGCGCTATCTCGCCATTGACCAGGGTACCATTGCCCCGATGATCGAGAACTACCGTTCCGGGCTGTTGTGGAATTTGTTCATGAACGCACCGGAAGTCCGTCAAGGCTTGCAAAACCTCGGCTTCTCGTCATCGAAACACGGAATTTAAATTGAGATTTCATACTATAGGTTTAAGTTAGAGTTATTATTGATTTTTTTAGTTATCAGGCCTTTTTCTTCATCGATTAAGGCCTGTTTTTTGAAACTTTGCATACGCCGACGTATCTTCCGCCACCAAGTAAGGCGATAAGCCGAGTCGTAGTTTATATACAACCCAAATACCATCTGATGAAGCACACATTGATTTTGGTGCTCGCCGTTTTTTCCCTGGCGGGCCACGCGCAAAAGAAAACCGTTAAACAGGCACCCATCAAGCCAAAGGCCGAATTCGTCGCCGAGTTGATGTTGAAAATGACATTCGAAGAAAAACTCGGCCAGTTGAACCTGCCCACCTCAGGCGACATTACAACCGGACAGTCGGGCAGTTGGGATATTGCATCCAAAATTCAGGAAGGTAAAGTAGGAGGATTATTTAACATCAAATCCGTAGCCAAGATTCGCGAAGTACAAAAGCTAGCCGTCGAGAAAAGCCGTCTCAAGATCCCACTTATTTTTGGGATGGATGTGATCCACGGCTACGAAACGGTATTCCCGATTCCGCTCGGACTCGCCTCTAGCTGGGATATGGCGGCTATCGAGCAAAGTGCCCGTGTGGCTGCACAGGAAGCCACAGCCGATGGCATCAACTGGACGTTTTCTCCTATGGTAGACATTAGCCGCGACGCCCGTTGGGGCCGTGGTGCGGAAGGTGCCGGCGAAGACCCCTTCCTCGGAAGCCGGATTGCCGAGGCAATGGTACGTGGTTACCAGGGCGATGACCTGTCGCGCAACAATACGATGCTGTCATGTGTCAAACATTTCGCACTCTACGGAGGCGCTGAGTCGGGACGCGATTACAATACCGTCGACATGAGCCGCATCCGGATGTACAACGACTACTTGCCGCCGTATAAAGCGGCTATTGATGCAGGTGCAGGCTCTGTTATGGCATCCTTCAATGAAATCGATGGTATCCCCGCCACGGGAAACAAATGGTTGCTCACCGACCTTCTCCGTAAACAATGGGGATTCAAAGGTTTTGTCGTAACCGATTATACCGGAATCAATGAAATGATCGACCACGGCATGGGTAATTTGCAGGATGTCTCCGCACTTGCCCTGAACGCCGGTGTTGATATGGATATGGTAGGGGAAGGATTTCTTACCACACTCAAAAAATCACTCGACGAAGGACGCGTGTCCATTGAACAAATCGACCGCGCCGTGCGTCTGATCCTGGAAGCAAAATACGATTTGGGCCTTTTCCAGGATCCCTACCGTTATTGTGATCTCAATCGCGCCAAAGCGGAAGTGTTCAGCCAGGCGCACCGTGACATCGCCCGCAAAATTGCCGCCCAATCAATGGTGCTGCTGAAAAACCAGGGCCAACTCCTGCCGTTGAAAAAATCGGGCACGATCGCCGTCATCGGACCACTTGCCGATAATAAAGAAAATATGGGCGGGACCTGGAGTGTAGCAGCGCGCATGGAAAACGCTACGTCACTCGTGGCGGGTCTGCGTTCCGTAGCCGGTCCGAACGCGAAAATCGTAACGGCTAAAGGCAGTAACCTCGACTACGACGCTAATTTCGAGACGAATGCCACCATGTTTGGCAAAACCTTCCACCGCGATAACCGCACCGACAAGCAACTGCTCGACGAGGCGCTCTCCGTTGCCAAAACAGCGGATGTTATCGTAGCGGCATTGGGTGAATCAGCCGAAATGTCGGGTGAGAGCAGCAGCCGTACCCAACTTGAGATCCCGCAGGCACAGCAAGATTTGCTAAACGCCTTACTCGCCACCGGAAAGCCGGTTGTGCTAGTACTGTTTACCGGTCGCGCGCTCGTCCTTACAGAAGAAGACAAATCCGTTCCGGCCATCCTGAATGTTTGGTTTGCCGGTTCTGAAGCAGGCTTTGCAATCGGCGATGTCCTCTTTGGCAACGTGAATCCATCCGGTAAACTCCCGGTCACATTCCCAAGAAGTGTCGGACAGGTGCCGATTTATTATGCTGCCAAGAACACCGGCCGTCCGCTGGGTAACAAAGAAGGCAAATTCGAAAAGTTCCGCTCCAATTACATTGACGAACGCAATGAGCCGCTGTATCCCTTCGGTTATGGCCTCAGCTATTCCCGCTTCCAATATGATAACATCCGGATTTCATCAGGTAAGATGAAAGAAGGAGAGTCACTGACAGTATCGGTCGATGTCACCAACACTGGTGATTACGACGGTGCTGAGGTCATCCAATTGTATATCCGTGACATGGTGGGTTCGGTAACACGCCCGGTGCGCGAACTGAAAGATTTCCAGAAGGTACTATTCCGCAAAGGCGAAAAGAAAACCGTCACGTTCACGATTGACGCCAACGACCTCAAATTCTATAACAGCGAATTACAGTGGGTCGCCGAGCCGGGTATGTTCAAGGTATTTCTGGGCGGCGATTCAAATGCCCGTCTGGAAGCTGACTTCGAATTGGTAAAATAAGAAGATGAAACGAACGAACCTGCTCCTTTCGATTGCGCTGGCCACGTTGGCAATTCCCTTTGTTCGCGGCCAGCAGAAAACGCCCCTGAAGCCCAAAGCGGTTTTTGTGGCCGAACTGATGGCAAAAATGACCGTCGAGGAGAAAATTTACCAAATGGTACAGTTCTCCTCCGACGGAACGGTTACCGGACCGAAGTCAGGTGAAAACTACATCACTCTTATCGAACAGGGTAAAGTCGGGTCGGTATTGAACGCCTACGGAGCTGCCGATACGCGAAAGATCCAGGAAGTCAATATGAAGGCGTCACGCCTGAAGATACCGTTGCTGTTTGGTTTCGATGTGATCCACGGATACCAAACCATTTTTCCCATCAACCTCGGGATGGCCTCTTCCTTCAATCCGGACGCCGTTGAAAAAGCGGCACGGGTGGCGGCCAGTGAAGCCGCAGCAGCCGGTGTGCACTGGACGTTTGCGCCGATGGTCGACGTTGCGCGCGATGCCCGTTGGGGACGCGTGTCGGAAGGATCCGGAGAGGATGTGTATCTCGGAAAGCTCCTCGCCGCTGCCAATGTCCGCGGGTTCCAGGGAACCGATCTCGCCGCCACCAATACCATATTGGCCTGCGCGAAGCACTTTGCTGCTTACGGGGCTGCCGAATCGGGTCGCGACTACAATACCGTCGATATGTCCGAACGCGTACTCCGCGACGTCTACCTGCCTCCGTTCAAAGCGGCTGTAGACGCAGGGGCACGAACGTTTATGGCGTCATTCAATGAAATATCCGGCGTGCCCTCCACCGCGAACCGACATCTGTTGCGCGATATCCTTAAAGACGAATGGAAATTTTCAGGAATGGTCGTGTCGGACTACACTGGCGTCAATGAAATGATTGCCCATGGATTTGCCCGCGATGAGAAAGATGCGGCCATAAAGGCCATCAATGCCGGACTCGACATGGACATGGTCGGTGCCAGTTTCATGAATACACTAAAGCAATCTTACGACGAAGGACGCGTGTCGATACAGACCATCGACGATGCATGCCGTCGTATTTTGGAAGTCAAGTATGACCTCGGCCTTTTCGAGGATCCGTATCGCTATTCCGACGCAAAACGCGAGAAAGAAACCATCGGCAAACCGGAATTCCTGCAGGCGGCGCTTGATGTCGCCAAACAATCGCTGGTGTTGTTGAAAAACGATGGCGGGGTACTGCCTCTGAAAAAAACACAACGGATTGCCTTTGTCGGACCGTTGGCGTCAGACGAATTCCATATCATCGGTTCGTGGGCCGCACATGGAGATCGCGAGGGACAGGCGGTGAGTATAGCCGAAGGCGTTCGTAATCTGCTGGGAACGACATCCAATGTTACGTTTTCAAAAGGAGTTGATATCGAAAGTGATGTCCGCACGGATATGAAGGAAGCACTTCGCGCCGCCGCCAACGCGGATGTAATAGTGGCCGTAATGGGCGAACGCGAGAACATGAGCGGGGAAGCTGCATCCCGAACAAATCTCGACCTGCCCGGCATACAAAAAGAGTTTCTGGCCGAGTTGAAAAAGCTCGGAAAGCCGATTGTTTTGGTCCTCCTCAACGGCCGACCGCTTACCCTTACATGGGAATCCGCCAATATGGACGCTATCCTCGAATGCTGGTGGCCCGGCACCCGTGGCGGTGATGCCATTGCGCAGACACTGTTTGGGGCGAACAACCCAAGTGGTAAGCTCCCGATTTCCTTTCCTAAAGCGGTCGGACAACTTCCGCTTTACTACAACCACAAAAGCACAGGCCGTCCGTATCTGGGTCCAACCGATCCCGAACAACGCTTCAAGTCGCGTTACCTCGATGTCGATAATGCGGCCCTGTTTCCGTTTGGTTTTGGGTTAAGCTATACCACCTTCGCCTACGATGCCATGCGGGTTTCGAACGCAAAAGTACCGTTTGATGGCACCGTTACGATTTCAGCGGAGGTACGCAATACCGGTTCCCTAGAGGGAACGGAAGTCGTACAATTGTACGTAAAAGATGTTACCGGGTCGGTTACACGTCCGGTGCGCGAGTTGAAAGGAATACAGCGGGTGTCTCTGGCGCCAGGAGAACGAAAGACCGTTTCGTTTACGCTTTCGAAAGAAGACCTGGCATTCTGGACATTAGACATGAACTATGCCGCCGAACCGGGACTCTTTGAGGTCTTTATCGGAGGAAGTTCCGAGGCCTCGTTGTCAGGTTCTTTCGAATTACTTGCAAAATAAGCGCGTTAGTTTTACTTTTCATGTTTTGTTTGATACCTCCGTTCGTTGCGGGGGTATCTTTTATTAAAAAAGTCGACTATGAAACAATATGCCTTTTTCTTCGCGATGCTCGTAGCGGGCTCGCTGTATGCCCAAAAATTGACGTCGCCATCAGGTGCGATCACACTCGATTTTCATCTCAGCGCAGAAGGGGCGCCGCTCTATTCCGTAACCTTTAAAGGCCGGGCGGTCGTCAACGACAGCCATTTGGGCATCCGCCTGAAGGACGGAGGCGATCCCGTTTCAGGGTTTAAAGGAGGCGATCTCACCAAAGGCTTCCGTATCGAGTCAACCAACACCTCTGAATTCGATGAAAGCTGGAAACCGGTGCTGGGCGAACAGTCGTCTATCCGCGACCGTCACAAAGAGCTTCGGGTGGCATTGGTGCAACAGGCCGACCTTCGTCTGGTGATCGTGTTCCGCGTGTTTGATGAAGGAGTGGCCTTCCGCTACGAATTTCCAAAGCAAGCCCACCTGAACCATTTCATCACAGCCGGTGAAGCCACCGAGTTCAACCTGGCCGACGATCCGAAAACCTTCTGGATTCCGGGCGACTTCGATAGCCAGGAATATGTCTATAACGAAACCCGTCTTTCCGAAGTCGATAACGACAAACTCAACCTAAACAACGGTATCGGATTGAAATCGATTGCCGGACGCTATGTCGTACAGGCACCTTTGATGATGAAAACAAACGAGGCACTCTATCTGAATATCTTCGAGGCTGCCTGTATCAATTACCCGGTCATGCACCTGCGGGTCGATCCGGCACGGCATTCTCTCTCGACACAGTTTGCACCGAGTGCGGCAGGCGATGCGGCCTACCTGATTGCGCCGGCGGTCACACCGTGGCGCACGATTATGGTGTCTGACGATGCGCGGGATATCGTCGGGTCGAAGATGGTATTGAACCTGAACGAGCCTTCCAAAATTGATGATACTTCCTGGATCAAACCAATGAAGTTCGTAGGCGTATGGTGGGAAATGCACGTGGGCAAGTCGACTTGGGATTATGCAGGTTCGCAAAACGCACAGAACGCCTCGTCACAGGCGCCAATCCCAACCGGACGTCATGGTGCCACCACGGCGAATACGAAGCGCTATATCGACTTTGCAGCTAAGTACGGCTTTGATGGTGTATTGGTGGAAGGCTGGGACATCGGCTGGGAAGATTGGTTCGGCAACTGGAAGGAAGAAGTGTTCGACTTCGTAACGCCGTACCCGGATTTCGACATTAAGGAAGTCAGCGCCTACGCGAAGGCAAAAGGCGTAAAGATGATCATGCACCATGAAACGTCGGGTTCGGTCGCCAATTACGAACGTCGTTTCGACAGGGCCTATGCGGTGATGAAAGAATACGGCTATCCGGCGGTTAAAACCGGCTACGTAGGAAGGATCATACCACGGGGTGAATTCCACGACGGGCAGGCGATGGTCAACCACTTTGCCTGGGTAGCCCAGCGTGCCGCTGAATACAAGGTGTTGGTCGATTCACACGAGTCCGTCCGTCCTACGGGTCTTCAGCGTACTTGGCCGAATTATATCGCGGCAGAAGCGGCGCGGGGCAACGAGTTCAATGCCTGGTCGATAGGGAATCCGCCGATGCACGAAACCCTCTTGCCGTTTACGCGGTTGTTGGGCGGTCCGATGGATTATACACCGGGCATCTTTGAAATCAAGATGAGTATGTATGATCCGAAGAAGACCGAAGCCGTTCACACAACCCTCGCAAAGCAGTTGGCCCTGTATGTTACGATGTATTCGCCCCTACAGATGGCAGCCGATTTACCCGAGAACTACGAACGCTATCCGGATGCCTTCCGGTTTATCCGCGATGTCGCCCTTGATTGGGACGAAACCCGTTGGCTGGAGGCCGAGCCCGGCGATTACCTGACCGTAGTCCGGAAGGAAAAAGGAGGGGAGCGCTGGTTCCTTGGTGCCATCACCGATGAGAATGCGCGGAAGACGACCCTTACACTCGACTTCCTCCCAAAAGGAAAAAAATACCGCGCTACGATTTACGAAGACGCGCCTGACGCCCACTGGGACCGCAATCCGAAAGCCTATCGCATTCGCACCGTAGAAGTGACGGCCAAATCAAAACTAAACCTGATATTGGCAGCCGGTGGCGGTTGCGCCATCAGTTTTGATCCGCTTTAGTCGGAATCAGGGTTTTGTCGGTTCGTTGTAGGTGACGAAATCAATGCCAATGCCGTTGGGGTCGGTCACTGCAAAATGACGGTCTCCCCAGGGTTCGTCGCGTAACTCAATGGCAATCGGAAGGTTTTTAGCGATGAGTTCCGCGTACAGCGCATCCACATCGGCCACTTCAATCGTCAGGTAAACACCGTCTCCCGAAAAGGGCCGCTGGAAGAGCGGCTGTTGGCTTGGATGATGCGGCAACAGAAAGCTGATTTCTGCTTTATGATCCGGCGTGTGCAGCAGCAGGTAAAACTCGTTTTCAAAAGTGACACCGAAGCCCAGGTACTGGGTGTAAAAATGTTTGGTTTCGGCCAGTCGTTCGGTGATGATGCCAGCGTTTAGTTTCATAGGACGTTTGGTTTCGGTGGTTAATTCAGTTTGCGACCGGGCGGTGTTCAGGCAAAGAAGGCCCGCGAGTAAGAAAAGTGTTTTCATCGTCGGTGTCATTGAATACACCAAAGGTAGCGGCCCGGTTTTCCAGACGCTTGTAAAAATCGGACAATCCGTTCGTTCAGCGCACAGCAGATGGCGTGCGCCCGTAGAACCGCTTGAATTCCTTTATGAAGTGGGACTGGTCGTAATACCCGTAATCAAAGAAATGGGGAGTAGTCGCTGATGCCTTCTGCATGGAGGCTTCCCTAATGTAATGTTGGAAACGCACGACGTTGGCGAACGTTTTGGCACCGGCACCGATGTGCGTGTCAAACAGGCGACGCAGTTGTCGTGGACTCACACCTGTTTCAATCTCAGTCTCGATTCGGACTTCGGGTGTGCGCACGATTTTCTCAAGCGCATTATACAGGCGGTTATCCGGATTCCACGTCAGGCCTCGATACAATGCGCCAAAATGGTCATCCAGCAGGCGCTTCACCTCCGCAAAATCGGTTCCGGGACGTATGTGGTCTCGTATGAATGCTGCGGTTGAAGGTGCGACGTCTGCCAAAGCCTCTACGCGTCCGGTGAGGGAAGACGCGGGTAGACGGAAAAAAACGGGAAACATCGTCGGCAAGAACCGTACGCCCACATAGCGAAACGGCGTTTCCAGAGGGAAGGCCGCGTATGCATCGCAAAAGCCCATTACAAACGCCTCTTCGGGACGGTCGAGGTCGAAGAACAGGTCGATGCATCCGTCGGCGACGGCATGATAGGTCACGTGTGTAGTGGCATCGGAGGCGCCCAACTGCCAATAGCACCAAATTGCCGACCGGAGGGCAGGTTCAGGTGCTACTTCCTCATACACCACTCCTTCCGCTTCGTTCCAATCGGGTTGGGTGGGGCGGAAGTGGTGCCATATTTTAGCCAGTTTTTCCAATTGTAGTAGGTCAGGGACTCATACAAAAATACGAACCGTCCATCAAAAACGTCCAGCGCAAGTCGTGAACCTGCTACATCCGAACCGCCTCAAACGGTGGACTCCATTTTTTGGCCTTCATGATGTGCTTTACTTCGCTGTATTCCAACGGGTAGAAGTCATGGCAGTCGACGCCCACATCAAACGATAGTGAGTCCTCCTTATCCGGTAGGTTACTGTGGGAATGCCCATACAAATGCCAGGTGCCCCGGAAGTCGCTGCGCCACACTCGCATGGCATAATGCAGCAGCACAATGCGTTGTACCCCGTTCTTCACTTCGGGGTCGTTTACCTTCAATTCATAATATTCCTTAATCCACTTGAAGCGCTTCCGGTAATTACGTGCGGTTGCATCGTGGTTGCCCAAAATCAGGTAAATCGTTCCGTTCAGTCGTTCTGCAATCTCTGCGAACGCTTCATTGTGCGACAGGGCAATATCGCCCAGGTGGTACACTTCATCGTCCTTTCCGACCTTTTCATTCCAGCGTCGGATCATCTCTTCGTTCATTTCCTCGACCGTCTCGAAAGGCCTGTTGCAAAACCTGATGATGTTCGCGTGGCCGAAATGATGGTCGGAGGTAAAAAAAATCTTATTCTTCATAATCATTTACATCGGATTGGGCTATTGTGGCCCATCCTTTCGAGCCCAAAGGTAAGAAAACCGCTTTAGTGTCATCAAAACCTGGTCAATACCATGGTCAGGTAAACCGCCTGGAAGAGGAAATGGAATAAGACAATTACCGTACTTAAAATGCAAACCAATCATTGAAGTACTTCGGGTTTTTGACTAATGGCATTGCAGTAAAAATGGCAATGATAGCGGTACCTATGCTCACAGGTGCCAGGATGTAATGATTGATTTCGCAGTCAGTCAGAAAGGTGCGATTGGTATTGATTCGCCAGATATAATCGAAGAGGATAAACAAGAAACACTGTGCGAGTGTGGCAAGGTTGGCTATTGATACGAAATGGTGATTTTTTTCGGCTTTTTCGGTAAGCCTCTTCATAACGAATGGCGCTAGTCTTTAATGTTCCAATGACGTTTGTTGTTCAGGAATGTCCCGCAATTTGTACAGAACGCCTTTTCTTCCTGCAGCGGTATTTTTCCTTCGGCATCTCGCATAATACAACTTCTATCCGGGCAATGCGGTAAGCCTTCCGTATGGCCCAGTTCGTGAAGCGCGACTTTGTAAAGCTGGTTTTCCTGATGGCGCTTCCGCAGCCGGAAGTCCGAAACCACGCAGGCCGCACCCGGATGGTAGCCGAGGCCCATCACCCCCCAATCTCTTACGTTGTTTTTGGTAGTGCTGATGTCGGTATGGGCCAGTCCGATGACCACCGAGCCGTCTTTTGCCCGTCCCGCCAGGTACCGGATGATCGAATCGGCGCGGTAGCGGTTGCGCGGCGCATAAAAGGAACCGGGTGGGAGGGGAATGGCGGCGTTTAGCTCCACTTTTGGGTGTACTTTCCGTATTTCAACCACGATGTCCTCTGCCAGAGAAGACTCAAAATTGCCGAGCGGCTGCACGATGATGGTGCGCGCCGTGTGGCCGGAAGACGTCTTTCCATCCTTTTGGCAGGACACGAGGGCGACGAGGCTGAGCAATAAAAGAAGATGTTTCATGGGTCGGGTAAGTAGCGAAGGTACCACGTGAGTGGCGTTAGAGGCTATTGCCACGGATAGGAACGATTTCACGGACTATTTCGTATAAACGTTTCAAAGTCGAACCCCTCCATATACGCAATCTTCCATTTTGCATCTTCCTTAACGACCTTGAACCTATACCTGAACTGTTTCCAGTCGGACGAGGTATTCGTACCGGTATTGCCCCACTTTCCTTACCACTTTCAAGCGCGTTAGCCATTACAAAACAATACATTTCCTCAAAAAGAAAATTTCAAACGGATGGTCACTCCCACGAAACTTCCTCAATCTCCTCTTCAATCCGTTTACGGACATCGATTTTGGCCCCGGTAAAAACAAATACCGACGTACCGAACTCCCGCGCATAGGGGTTGGTGATGGAATCCGCCAGAACCGCATGTTCGAAAAAAGGCCCTGTTTCCTGCAGTTCGGTGTCTGTATTGCCTGCCTCTTTCACCCGTATCACGTTGTCGTATCTTTTCGACAAATCAAACCAGTTGAGGTAATCGGCATTAAAGGAAACGGCCTGCACCTGTTTTTGGGTATAATAATTTATCGCACCGGCCTGTCCGTAGTTATCACACAGGATCAGTGTGTGACCGTGTAGTTTGGAATACGCGCGGTCGACTTTCTGCGCCAGTTCGTTCCAGCCGAGCATATCGGCAAAATCCTGGGGTAGGGCATGGTCTTTTCCGTCTTCCCACCGAAGCATCCCGAGTCGTTTGTACTGCTCAGGGTGCCGAACGATATACTCGGGTGATGTATTGGGAAAAGCCACGTTGTAAAGCGGAAGAAACAACAACACGGGTAGCAGCAGGAGAAGCGGTTGCAGGTACTTTTTCTTCCAGCCTTCCCGTAAAACGTGTCCCAGGTACACAGCACCAAAGGCGATGTAAATAGGGTAGACGCCGATGGCATAATAGTCTTTCGCTTTACAATACACGAAGGCCGACAACGTAAACACAATCGAGAAGAGGAAAGGACGATACGGACGGAAGGGCGGATAGAACAACAGCGCATAGCACGAAGCGAATAGCACCACCAAACCACCCAGGAAAAACAGCAACTGGTTTTTCAAAAAGTCAAATCGGTTCACGTGTTCCAGTTGCGTTTCCGACAACTCCCGCAAGTGATGGATAACGGGAAAACCATGGTGATACTGCCACACCAGGTTGGGTGACACTAGAAGCAAGGCAACCCCCATTGCGACATACACATGATACGTCCGGAACAGACGCCGTTGTTCGGTCAGCAATAGCGCCGGAAACAGCCCGATCAGCAGGAAGACGATGTTGTATTTATTCAGGAAGCCCAACGCAAACACGAATGCTGCGGCAAACCACCATTTCCGGTTTTGGGTGGCGATGTATTGTGTCAGGATGAAGTAGAGCGCTGTCCAGCTTAACACATCGAAAGAGTTCGGCTGGTAGAGCATGTTCAGTCGCAAAAGCGCCGAAAGCAACACACAACTGGCACCCAGGACCTGCGCAAAAAGTGTCCCTTTGAGCACCTCTATGGCTTTCCACACCATCCACAGGGTCAGGGCACCATATAAAGCAGGGAAGAACTTGACCCAGAAAACGGAGTTGCCGAGCAAAAGGATCACATACGACGTCCATGACGTAAAAGGAGGAACGGAAAGATAGCCCCAGGCCAGATGGCGCCCCTGGTCAAGATGCAGAAATTCATCGCGGTGTAACTCGTAGGCGCTGTCTACAAGGAAATACTGCAGCGCGAATTTGAGGCTAAGGAAGGTAAGGAGTAGCGCCGTTCTTTTTGTCATAGAAGTTGCACGTAAAGATAAGGCCCTTAAATTAGGCGGCCACGTCGACAGCGCTTTCACCCAACTATCGAATGCCGGAAAGCGAAGGTAGGAAAAAGAGCGTTCCTTCCAGACAGAGCGGACGTAAGGAAATACCGCCATTTCAGGTAATTCCGTTTCTACCGGTTGGAGCCATCGCCTTTACGTTACGCTTTTTTTCCTATTCGTTATTCTTTACACTCTTGAAAAGAGTGGGCACAGGTGGTGAAATGCCTGAATTTTGAGACTCACCAGGTAATGTTCACGATGGTCCAACTTTCGGAATCGTATTCACGCCAGTAAACAACGCTATTTAGGATGTCTTTTACAATCTGCACCTGCGTATAAATAGGAAGACCCGTGGCACTTGCTCCCAAATCAACTCCCTTGATAAGGCTGGCGGAGTCCAGGATTCGTTTCGTCAAATAAATCGCATCATTATTACCGTTGACGTACGGGAGCGAATATTCCAGCATGGTCGTAACCCGTGTGTACCTCGAAGGCGACATCCAGTCTCCGGGCAAACCCAACATTCCCTGACCGTGAAACTGATCACCGCTGTCAGGAAGCACCGCACCTGGAAACCAGTTTTTTATATTGGCATAATTGTTTTGATTTTCAAGCTGGTAGTTCAAATTCGGATTATTGGTCAAAACAAGACTCTCATTGTTATAGCAAACAGCCATTTCGTCGTCAAATTCCACCACCAAACTGTTCCCGCTGGCATCAAATACAATATAGTGGTATTGCCATTGACTTTGAACATTGATGGATGTCAGAAGGGCGGCAGCTTCCGATACATCACCTGCCTGTGATAAGACATAATTGACAATGTCATCACTGGAAATCGTAGGTCCGGGGTTGTTTTGGGGATAACTCGCGTTGGCCAGATTTCCGCTAATGGAGAGCCCTGCCGAATTAATACCTTCAAAAGGAACATTATACCCGTCGACGGAGTCAATTGTGAAAATGCCATAGACGGAGACCCAACTAACCCCATTATCTAAAACGGAATTGAATGTTGTGCCACTTGGAAACTGGCTGCTCAAAAATTGGGTGGGTTGGTCATAGTCTAATGATCGACCGGTTATTCCAAAATTACCTGTTTGGAATGCAAGGAAGGAGGTACACATAATGTTTTGTTTTAATTTTCCTACTCGTTTGGCTTTTCGGTATCGCCCCGTTTTTGATGGTCGCTGGCCTCCATTTTAGGTTTACATGCTATACGATGCCAACGGATGCTATAGGCGTTATACCTCATAGTCGTCGGTGCGGGCGTCGGAAAGGCGGTGCCGTTACACGTGTGTATAACGTTTTCAGGCTTTGTTCTATAGTTTATCCGGCAATTCGGAGGGAAAGGAAACGGAGTACGCTCCGCTGTGAGAAACGAATGTACAAAAAATATCCGTCCAATTAACAATTAATCAGCCTATTGCGAATAGCCACTCCCAGCACCTGCTTTATTCGTTTCAATTTCCGGCTGACAGACGTAACCGTTTCATTTTTGGATACAAACAGACATAACGTGATGGTGCCATCCAACGGCGGCTATCCATTGTTGAAGGTAGTTGCGAAAAAAAAGTCGGTTAGGACAAAACCTAACCGACGCTGTATGTATCATCCAATAGTATGATTAAATAGGGAGCGACTTTACATCACTTAACGTTCTTCTAGCCAATTCTACCTTATTAGAAAACAGTTCTTTTCCCTTCAGATTATCGGCAACAGCAGCAATTCGTTTTTTAGTTGATGCTGATGCAGCAATAACCTTTGAAACGGTTGAAGTTGATTTGTTTTTTTTCATAACTACTTTAGTATTAAATCCTAAGGTAACAATAAATACTTTAATTGGGTGTAAAAGTATATTATTTTTCTTACGTACCAAGATGTCATCGTAATCCTGATTTTCTGCTCTTTGAGCCAATTGACTACTACGGATGTTCTAAAGCGGTTCATTACATGGTGTTTCTGCTGACGTTTCGCGAATCACGGTACATTCGGGTGGTTTTTAGCGCAGTACGCCGCTATGGGGTGAAAGTACAAAAAAGAGCGAAATGCAATGATAACCGCAACCAACAAAGTGCGGCTACCCACTGGCCCCGTTTTTATTGTATTTCGCAACAATTCGATTTAATCTCTTTGATGTAAACATGACGATACCCATAAACAAGAATACAAGGCCACCTACTAAAAACAAGGCAAATAGGTTTCGGATAAAATAGCCGGGAATTCGGTCTATCATAATCCATTTCAAAATATCGATTCGAATGAGTACAAGCATTAGAAGGAGTACGACTATACTATTGAAAATCGAATACTTTCTTTTAATGCATATAAACAGCGACACAACAAAAGCGAACAAGATCGCTATCAGATTGGTTAGACCCGTAACCAATGTAAAATGGGCTACGTCTGCTATTGTGTATCCGTATTTCGAGCTATTGTTCACAAAGTTTGAAATGCCCACTCGCGTAGCTAACTCGAAAACGTCGAGATAATAGAGCCCCCGGAATTTTTGGAATGAAAAAATAAAGAATAGCGCCCCCAGGGAATGGAATACTAGTAGAGGCACGTTCAATTTTTTCATGTGTAAGACAAGTGTTGATTGCATTATTGCTTGAGGTTCGGGGCTCACGTGCAGTTGGTTGGGTCACCTAACTAAGTACTCTCCGCCAGAACTAAAGTAGTGAAAAAAACAAAAACCGGAGTCTTAGAAACCATCCGCCAATGGCATGTAATAGCAGTTGTCGGCAGTGTCTATAACTCGATTTGAATATGCACTTTACCACCTAAGCCCTTTTCTACAATCTCGTAAAGCGTTTTAAGCGTCAGATTACTTCCGTTATTCTCTATTCGGGAAATATACTCCCGCTTTTTATCTACACGTTCTCCAAGCTCGGATTGCGTTAGATGTTTCTCTTCTCGCGCTTTTTTAAGTGCGAGACCGATTTTAAAACCTTCAGAATCCCGTTCAAGGTTATCCCGTCTTTCGGTTCCTTTTAGGCCGTAGACATTATCTTTTATTTCTTTCCAGCTTTTCGTTTCCATTTTCATTTCTTTTTTCGTTGTAATAATCGTTCATTAGCCTCAACGCTTTTTCAATTTCCACTTTTGGAGTTTTCTGCGTTTTCTTTTGAAAGCCATTGAGCATAAATTGCGTCTAAGTGCAGCCGCAAAGGTTCTATTCTCCGCTAAGTAATTTCTTTAAACGTTCAAGATCACCACTTTGGCCGAATTCATCAGTATTGGCTTTTGTTCCCACAATACGACTGCCACCGCACTCAAAACAGATTTTTGCTATTCCAACAATCTTTGATTTTTTCTTAAAAATTAGGATGTCACGATAAACATAATCACACGCATATGCAACTACTTCAGCATGCTTCTTCTCAGTGAAAATGCTATTGATTTCCGCAAACTTTTCCTTATTTATTTGGTATTTCCGATAACCGAACGCACTCAGGTTTTTGATAAACGTAACGTCCGTAAGGGAATTAGGAATGCTTCCCAGTAGTACACCCGATTTCAAAGAATCTAATTCCGACTTATGTTCGTTTTCAGAGAGTTCCCGAATCCTGCTTTCTTCAAAATCGGTTCGGTAGTGAAGAAGTTCGTCAAAATCAAAATAGCGGTCACCGGTAATCTTCGGTTCCGGGTACACTAATTCATCTTCTGAAGTTTCGTGATTCTGTACCTCTTCTTTCGTGGTCTTTGAATTGCAACTAAATAGAAGGAGAAGTTCGAGTAAGACGAATGTTCTGATCATTTTGGGTTTTTTGTCTTTTGAGCGCGACCTGTTGCCGATGCATAGCTAGCGGGGTCTAAAAGGTTGTTAAATGGTATATTTTCAATTAGATGAAAGTACAAAAAAGGAAATGCAATCACACCCTTACCCAACGAATTGCGTGAAACCGCTAATGGCAGCGTTTCTATCGTACAACGGAAATAGTGTGCACCACTTTAGGGTTTCGGGTTTTAAAGTAAAAAGAAACCCCGGCAATAAGCAGCAATGCGCTAAACAAGAGCGTCACATTTAAAGAGCCCAGTCCCGCAATCGCCAATACCACCGTAACGATGGATTTCCCATCTCCGATTATTTCGTACCGGGCACCATTTTCCATTTGAACAGCCAGATAGAGTGACCATAAAAACAAGAGCGAAGTAATGACCATCGCAGCCAGCGGTTTGCGACCGGCCTTTGCTTTTGAATAGTGTTCTACTTCGTACTTGCTGCGGGGAATCGTCGCCCGAAAAAAATCGAATATTGCCTGCCGGCGCGCCGGATCTGTTACTTTGAGGTGTTCTTCAGAAGCGTCCCCAAAATAGACCTCAAGATATGATTTGCCTTCTTCAAGGCAGATCTTTTTCAGTAAAGACTGCGGAATGCTGAATAGTTCGGGACGTTGTACCCCGTGCGAAAGATCCCTTAAGATGGCATCGACAGCTTCCGGTTTGGGATTGCCTTTATAAATCGTCGTATTGTGATAGACAATAAGCGTGTCGTCTCCTTTTACATGGCTTTTCCAACTATTCATTCGGTCACTTTTGCGGTCGGTAGGGTATAAAGTTGTTTTGCAGGTTGTGCATGCCACATGCAGTCGTCAGGTTGGGAACTGCAGGTTTTATTCTTTTACAATTCGCTCTCTGTAGATTCCCGTGGTAGATTCGATAGTAAGTAAATATACACCGCTTGGCAAAGAGGCAACCGAAATTGTGGGTGCGTCACCCTCCTCTTTTAATGCAGTTTTGCCTGTCATGTCAATTATACGGATACGGTAGATTTTTACACCGCTGCTTTTTCTTATTTCCAATCGATCTCGCACAGGATTGGGAAATATTTCGAACTGCCCATTTTGTAACCCAGCATTCGCTAAACTGGCACAGCTAACGTCGGACGGAATACTAACGTCGGTATTGGAGCCAATACCTAATTGACCGTAATTGTTTTGTCCAAAAGACTTTATTTCGCCAACGGAATTTAAAACCGTCGAAAATTTATAACCATTTGTAATTTTTGTCCAATTAACCTGATCGCTTATCTGCGTGGGATTATTCACATTTGTAGTAGTGCCGTTTCCTAACTGGCCATTTGAATTATCACCCCACGACCAAAGGGTTCCGTCATTCTTAATAGCAAGATTGAAGTTAAAGTAACAGTTAATCTTTGACCAATTGTTCGAGACGCCATACACGGTAGGTGAAGAACCATATCCCTGACCCCACCTCCAAAGAGTTCCATTATTTTTAATAGCCATCCCATACCAAAAGCCGGCTGAGATTTCCTGCCAGTCATTGGCATTCCCGATTTGGGTAGGAAAATAATTTGTTGAGGTTAGCTGGCCATTCCCAAGTTCGCCATAAACGCCGTTTCCCCAAGACCACAATGTACCATCGGTTTTCAGACCGAACACAAACGCGCCACCGAAACATACGGCCTTCCAGTTGTTGTCGGTTCCGATCTGGATGGGGGAGGAAAAGTAGGTCTCTGAAGTTAACTGCGCCAGTTGCCCACTATTAGAGCCCCAACCCCAGAGCGTCCCATCATTCTTGATAGCTGAAGAGACCCATATCCCGGCGAATATTTTGTTCCATGTATTTTCAGAACCCATCTGCAGCGGCACGTTTACCGTTTCATTGGTACCTTGTCCGAGTTGCCCATAATCATTGTTTCCCCATGACCATAGGGTACCATCTTGCTTAAGGGCGAGCGAATGGATCGCGCCCGCGCTGACCGCTTTCCAGTCCGTCTCCGTCCCAATCTGGACCGGAGAATCCTGATCCGTGAAATCTCCGGTTCCCAATTGTCCGTACTGGTTAAAACCCCAGGCCCAAAGCGTACCGTCTTCACGAATTGCGAGGGTATGATACTGACCGTTACTAATTTCTTGCCAACATTGCCCCGATACGGTTAGGTTAAATGAATAGGCCAACAACAAAAACAGGATTTTCTTCATATTCAGGATGTACGATTTCACAAGAGCGGCCCAGCCAGTTCCATGGA
>JAIXYI010000070.1 GCA_027490305.1 Flavobacteriaceae bacterium | reverse complement strand
TTCGTTAAGGGATGCAGCCGCCCCTCCCCAATTCCAAGGTACGGGTTCCCGCTGAAATGGAGGTGTGGGAAAACCGCATCTTTTGTTAAATGTAGTTGGGAAGATGAGAAGTTCGGAAGTTCGGAAGTTCGGAAGTCGGGAAGACTGGAAGTTCAAAAATATCACTGGGATCGGGACCTACGACTAAAAACTGTAACTGCGACTGCGACTGTGACTGCGACTTTACTACCTTTGCCCCATGTCTGACATTACCACCAAGACGTACCGGAAACTCGCGCTGCGTGTAGGCAACGACGGTTTTTCGTTTGCGGTGACCGATACCCTTTCGCGACGGGTGACCGCCTTCGAGCGGGTCGACTTTCCTGCCTCAGCGGCTATCGGATCGCCTGAGAAGACGGAAGGCCATTATTGGGACGCATTTGTGCGCCATCCGGAGTTGGTACGTCCGTATGACGAGGTGGTGGTACTGCACGATAATCCGCTGAATACCTTCGTGCCCGAACCACTCTTCGACGAAGAAGCGGCCGCCGGCTACCTACAATACGGCACCCGGGTGTTCGCGAGCGACACCTTCGCCCATGACCTATTACAACCACAGGGCATGGTGAATGTCTACATCCCCTACGCCCATATCAACAACTACCTGCTCGATCAGTTTGAGTCGTTCGACTACCGCCATTCTGCCAGCGTGCTGGTGCCGCGGTTGTTGGACTTGTCACGCAACGACTACAGCCGACAGGTCTTCGCCCACTTTTCAGAGGCTGTGGTTGAGATCGTCGTGGTGCAGAACGGACAATTGCTGTTTTACAACGTATTTGATTTTGTCTCTCCCGAAGATTTTCTGTATTACCTCTTGTTCGCGGCCGAGCAGTTATCGCTGAACCCTGAGGAATTCCCGCTGCGGTTATTGGGAGATGTGACCGATGCCTCTCCCCTGTTTTCAATCGCCTACCGTTATGTGCGGAATGTATCATTGCTCGAAACCTCTGCCCTGTCTGACCTAACCGGCGTGGACGCCGCGGGCGCCCGTCGTCATTTTATCGTTTTCCAGGCATGAGGATCATTTCCGGAAAATACCGTGGCCGACGACTCAATGTGCCGAAAAACCTTCCTGTGCGGCCGACAACCGACATGAACCGGGAGACCTTGTTCAATATCCTGAACAATTATTACGATTTTCCCGGCCTGCGCGTACTCGACCTCTTTGCGGGCACCGGGGGCGTCAGTTACGAATTTGCCTCACGCGGTGCCGAAAGCATTACGGCGGTTGACCAAAACGCCGGCTGCACACGTTTCATCCGGCAAACGGCTACCGAACTGGATGTGCCGATTGAGGTGGTGCAGGGCGATGCCTTTAAATTCCTGGAAAAAAGCCGTGTTGAATACGATGTGATCTTCGCCGATCCGTTTTACGACCTGGCCCAGGACGACTTCGAGAAAATCCACCGTCTCATTTTTGAAAACGAACTACTGTCGGCGGAAGGGATGTTCATCCTCGAACATTCCAAACAAACGTCGCTTGAACACCTGGAACATTTTTCCTTCAGCCGGAAGTATGGGAGTACAGTGTTTTCGTTCTTCGAATTTGAATCGGAGGAAGAAGAGGAACGGAGTAATTGAGGAACTGAGGAAGAGAAAAGATTGAGTCGCTGGAACCCATGTCCAACGACCAACTACCAATAACCAACTCCTATCTCCTAACCCCTAACTCCTAAAAAAAGCAGGCCTATAAGCCGGATTCTGTACCCTTTCGGGCCCCTATCATTTATCTAGGCGAGCGGTTACCCGAACGCTCCATCCTCCTACCCTCCGGCTCGGACGGGCCGCCCTTAGCGCCGGTATACTTGGAGTTTCACCGCATAGAGTTTACCTGATTTCACTACAGCCGAACTGTACATCCTTTCTGTTGCACTGGTCCTTGCCCCGTTGCCGGGGCCGACGGGCGTTACCCGCTATGCTGCCCTTTGGTGTCCGGACTTTCCTCCAGCCGAAGCTGGCGATAAGGCGGCCTGCGGGGCAAAGATAGGGTTTTGATGCAAGTGTTGAGTTTTGAGTGTTGAGTTTTGAGTGACCTATCAACTTATTAATCATGAACCATGCCCCTCGGCTATGGACTATAAACCGGCCAAAACGCAACACTTGCACCAAATTCTATAAGCCAATCGTCCTGGTCAGGCGGTAACTTTCGGTATCAAATTCACATACCCATGGACTCGCAAATGTATCATTATGCCACCGTTTCAACGGCATTGAAAGAGCTGAACGACAAAGGTTTCACCACCGATTTCAACCTCGAAGAGGAACGCATCAAAAACAACCCTGACGGATTTGAAATCGTACATATCTACCGCTACGAGGGCGAAAGCGACCCAGGTGATGAAGCAACTGTATATGGCATCAAGTCCAATGACGGCGAACTCGGCGTTTTTGTGGCCGGCGACCTCTCAATGGGCGAAAAAAGCGCGTCACGGGTGCTACATGAACTCACCATCCGGGGGCGCGAAAACCGTCCACAACAAGAGGGTGCATGAACCGTCGGCCGTCCCAACTTCTGAAAATCGGGCGCGATGGAGTGCTGACGGCGCGCACAGTCGGACTCCGCTACGCCAGTTGTGATGAACAGGGCATCTTCCGCAAGGGAACTCCTTATGCTTTCCGCTATTTCGAGAACAGCCACCTGCAGGCCACAGGCATCGACCCGCGCGGTCGCAAGCAATAGCGCTACCATTGGCTTGTTAAGACGCTATTCCTCCATTGTCTAATTCTCTAATTGTCTCCCTTCCCATTCTCTAATTGCTTCGCCCGTAGGCCATCGCCTCGCGTCACTAATTTCCCTATTCGCTAGTTACCTCCTTCTCATTTTCTAATTATCTCATTTTCTAATTATCTAATTCCCATTCGCTCATTCGCTAATTACCTAATTCGCTAATTCCCCCAATTGTCGATAACTTTCCCCCATCTCTCCTTCCCACCTCTTTCTCCGCCGTAACCGATTCGTTATATTTGCCGAGCACTATGGAACAGTTCATCGTATCAGCCCGGAAATACCGCCCGCAGACCTTCAAGGACGTGGTCGGACAACAGGCTATTACGAACACCCTCCTGAACGCCATCGAAACCAACCACCTGGGTTCGGCCCTGTTGTTTACGGGTCCACGGGGCGTAGGGAAAACCACCTGCGCGCGGATCCTGGCCCGGAAGATCAACCAACCCGGGTATGACGATCCGAACGAAGATTTCACCTTCAACGTATTCGAACTCGACGCCGCGTCGAACAACTCGGTCGATGACATCCGGAACCTGATCGACCAAGTGCGCATCCCGCCGCAGACCGGACAATATAAAGTGTATATCATCGACGAGGTGCACATGCTGTCGTCGGCCGCCTTCAACGCCTTTCTTAAAACGCTGGAGGAACCGCCGAAACATGCCATCTTTATCCTGGCGACGACGGAAAAGCATAAGATACTACCGACGATCTTGTCGCGCTGCCAGATTTTTGACTTCCGCCGCATCACCGTGCAGGACGCCAAAGAACACCTGGCGGATGTGGCGCAAAGCCAGGGCGTGACCTTTGAAGACGATGCGCTGCACATTATCGCCCAAAAGGCAGACGGTGCGATGCGCGATGCCCTTTCGATCTTTGACCGGGTCGTATCGTATTGCGGCAACCACCTGACGCGCCAGGCGGTAGCGGAAAACCTCAACGTACTCGATTACGAAACCTATGTGCGGGTCACCGACCTCATCCTGGCCAACCGCATCCCCGACCTGCTACTCGCCTATAACGACGTGTTGGCGCGCGGGTTTGACGGGCACCATTTCATCGCCGGACTCGCCTCGCATTTCCGCGACCTGTTGGTGTGCCAGACGCCTTCTACCCTTCCGTTACTCGAAGCGGGGGAAGCGGCCCAACGACTTTATGCGAATCAATGCCAGAAAGCCGATGCGCGCACCTGGCTGACCTTCATCGATATCGCCAACGACTGCGATCTCAAATACAAAACCTCACAAAACCAGCGCCTGCTGGTAGAACTTTGCCTTATGCAACTTGCCTCGGTCACGTTTGACGGAGAAAAAAAAAAGTTGACGGGTATATAATTCCGGCGGAAAGGCTGGAAGAAGTTGGCAGCGAAGAAGTAGGCAGTGGGCAGTGGGCAGTGGGCAGTGAGGAAGTCGGCAGTGTACAGTCGGCGGTAGGCAGTGACGTAGCTGCTTCAATTGGCGTGGATGTTCATTTTGAGGTGGATGGCGTGGCGTTGGAGGAAGAAGTAGGCAGCGAAGAAGTTGGCAGTGGGCAGTCGGCGGTAGGCAGTGACATAACCACTTCAATTGACGTGGATGTTCATTTTGAGGTGGATGGCGTGGCGTTGGAAGAAGAAGTTGGCAGCAAAGAAGTAGACAGTCGCGAGTTGGCAGTGGGCAGTGACGTAGCTGCTTCAATTGGCTTGGATGTTCATTTTGAGGTGGATAGTACGACGTTGGTCGAAGGAGTAGAACCCGAACGCGAAGAAGAAGTCGAAAGTGACGTGACGGCTTCGATTGACGTGAATCTCCATTTTGAAATAGATCGCCAGGCAGAAACTGGGGAAATCGAAAATCCAACATCGGAAATTGGGTCGGCTGCTGAAACAAACACGGCCGTCGAAATGCTACCTCCGGTTCCGGTTCCGGCGCCCGCTCCTTCCCTGCCGGTGCGCCCTGAAGCGACTACGACGCCTTCAGGTGAGACACGGATTTCGGCATTTTCCCTGTCTGGACTCAAAGCCCGTAAAGAACTCGAAAAGCAGCACGCCGCACGCCCAACCGGCGACCAGCAATTACCGACCGAGCCGTTCAACGAGACCGACCTGATGCTGCAATGGAACAAATACGCCCAACGATTGGGCGACAAGGGCCAGAAAATTATGGAGTCGCTGATGCTGATTGCCGACCCGAAACTCGACGGCACCCGTATCCTCCACGAACTACCGAACGGCAGCGCCGCCGGGGAGTTCGAAGACGGCAAACTCGAGTTATTGGGATATTTGCGGGGGAAACTCCACAACCACGACATCACCATCGACGTTATCATCAACGAAAAGATGGACAACCGCCGGGCCTTTACCACCCAGGACAAATACAACCGCCTGAACGAGATCAACCCAAATTTGGATTTGCTGCGACGGACGTTTGATTTGGATGTGCAGTAGAAGGAGTTGGGGGTTAGGAGTTAGGGGTTAGGAGTAAGGAGTCGGGGATTAGGAAATAGGGGTTGGGAGTTGGAAGGAAAATTCAGGGTTAGTTGTTTCGCACCTTAGGCGTGCATAAAATTTATCAACCAATAAGGCGCGGCCCCTGTTGTAAAGTCCTATAGCTTGCCGATTATAGCGGTTTTCGAAATATGTTCGCTGTCTGAAAAAAAGGGTTTCATAATACAGCCATTTAAACGATTTTTGCTTCACACAAGTACATTAAAATATATATCGACCATGGACCAGGTATCCAACATCGCAATACCAACTGACAAAATTTACACCGACAGGGCCATTTACGTCGGGACCTTTCTGGGTGGCCCCCTGGTGGCCGGCTACCTGATGGCCGAGAATTTCAAGGCATTCGATGAAGCGGACAAAGCACGTAAGACATGGATTTATACCATCATGGCAACCATTGTGATTTTTGGTTGTGTGCTCCTTATCCCTGAAAATATAAAAATCCCTAACCAGGTCATTCCACTGATTTATCTTTTAGTTGTCTACTATCTCGTCAAACATTTCCAGGGACAACGTATTTCGGAACATATAGATTCCGGCGGGCCTATATATAAATGGTGGAGGACGGCAATGGTGGCGCTCATCGGTCTTATCGTTTCGGTCATTGTCATTTTCGGACTCCTTTTCCTGTCGGGCGGGCTCGAAGATACTTCCACCGCCTCGAAGACCTATGGAACAATGAAGCACGAAATAGCTTTTGATAAAAACAATATCTCAGAAAAGGAGGTAGATGAAATTGCCCACGCCCTCGCTGAAACGACTTTTTTTGACGAAGCGGTGACAAAATATGTGTATGCAAAAAAGGTAAACGACCAATATGAAATTTCCATTTCCGTTGTGGAAGGCATCGAGAATAACAGCGAAGCCCTACAGTGGTTTACCGACCTTAGGGCCGACTTACAGACTTTGTTCCCGCGCAATAAAATCATCGTTAAGTTAATAGTGAACGACCTGGACCATGTCGTAAAAACACTTGAGTGACAGGAAGGCGGAACCCAGCGAATGATAGCGCACAGATACAGTGATCCAATAATGAAACACACCCTCCTTCTGTTATTGACCCTTTTGCTGCTGTCTTGCAATCAAGATAAAAAGTACAGAAACGAGACGCCCGGGAAACCCTCCCGCGACATTACAACAGGACAACCGGAAACCAAGGCAGACACTTCTTTTTGGAGCTTCTTTGAGAAATTCATGTGGGATAAGGACTTTCAACGATCGCGGGTGTCCTATCCCATCCGGCTTACCGAATCGGACATCCAATCGCGTGACGACTGGAACTACCTGCCCTTTTACACCGAAAGCGAATACATCCCCACCCTGGCGTCAGACACCCTGACTCTGTTTGAACACGACGTCAACGCAAAAGCCACAAAGCTCTATATCGTGGATTTCAAAAAGAAGGATGCCGCGTATTTTGAATTTGGAAGAGATCAAAGACAATGGTCGTTGAAAAAGTCAGGCACAACGATTCTGAAAAATGTACCCGACTACGAATTTATCGACTACTTAATACGGTTTTCAGCCGATTCACTGTTTCAGGTCAACAGTGTCTCCTTTCCATTAGCGGCTTCCATTACCGACGCGGATCAAGACTTCAGGACGGTGGCAAAGACGATACAACGCAGCGAGTGGACCTACTGGAAACTGACCGACGAACTCCATCATCTTCTGGTTGTATCAACCGTCCCAACCCAATCTACTTATAGGAATCTATTTTTTAGCGGCATTGAAAATGGCGTATGGGTAAAATATACATTTGAAAAGATAAACGGAAAGTGGAAACTCATCAGGATCGAGGATTACTCGACGTAAGCGCTATACTCATTCCGCTTATACCACCTAGGATTTGTGACATTTCCTAACCATTCCCGCCACACATGCGGCTTTTTAACTCCGCCTGCTCGGGTGACCCGCAAAAAGTGATAGGATGCTTTGTAAAGAACATTTCGTTACATTTGTGTTGTTATGACACGAATTCAAATCCAAAACGAAATCAGCAAAGTCCTGGATCAGGTTCCTGAAAATATTCTTGTCGATATCCTGGGTTTTTTAAAGGAAGTCCATTCGGATAAGCCCGGATCGAATCTCACCGCCCATTTTAAAAAAATCCTTTCCGAGGACAGTGACGTACTTCAAAAACTTGCCGAGTGATTGCCATCGATGAAATAAACCAGATGATGGTTTTCTAGAGTGCCGGCCCGGTGCAGTAGTCATTGACATCGATTCTTATCAGTGAAATCCAAACCATCGAGATTGGGTCCTCTTTCTTGTCATTTCAACCTTCATGCCTGCGCGTTCATCCTACTTAATCCGAATCATTAGATTTGTCGTACCGTTTACTTCTTCGCCTGTTGACCCAATAGTCCAACAGCTCTTCTTCTGTGGAAATGGTCCTGCCGCCTTCAACCAGGGAACCGCCCCTTCGAATACTGTCGAGTATCTGATGGAAAAAAAAGTCGTCTTTTTCATTGTCAGACTCATATTCTATCGAACTAATCCGGTCTTTATATTGTTCACAGAGGGTCTCCCAAAGATCTTTGTCGTGGTCGGTATTGATAACCATAATAGGTCTTTCATTACCTTCATTATTCAAAAAATCAAGGATATTTTCAAATATGATTCCTTTGTCCGCGTCTGGGATGATGCGTTTGCTTCTCCACTCCCGGATACCATCGAGGTAAACTCTTCTCCCATTGATCCATGTCGAGCCAACGTACAACGATTCCGTTTCGGTTTCATATAGCAGATCTTCTCCCCTGAAGCCTAAGGAAATCTTAGGGAATGAGGACTTGTTGGTTTTGGAAGTGAATAATCGTTTCAAAAAACGTAGCATTTTCACTTGTGGCGGGGTGTTTTGAATGAGGATTAAATTACCGTCTATCCAAATATACACATTCCACCTTTCCACTCCCTATCCCGCCTGTATATACCCGCCGGATTTCCCCCTGCTGTTTCAACTGCTTCACCCCACTCAAAACCCAACACTCAAAACAAAAAAACCCCACCGTTACGTGGGGTTTTCCTTGCTAATGGAGTATGGTTATTCGGTTGGTGGGGTGTCGGCTTTGGCCGCACTGGGTTTCGCCACCGTGGTACCGGTTTTGGGAAAGAACTGCTTCAGCTCGTCGGCTTTTTCTGTGAAGCCCGGTGCTTTGGTGGCCGACTTATACTTGGTATAGTCATAGTCGGTGAGCGCGTCCTGGTAGTTATCGAAATCGTGTATGATCTTGAAGTCGCTCAACATCCGCGCGAGGGTATTGAAGCGTTCGAGGCGGGTGTCGGCGAACACGCGATCCTGGTAATCGGCTTCAAATTCTGTCCAGTCGACGTCGCCTGTAGATAGGGAAGGCTGCACGTTGCGGTAGTCGCGTACCTTGTTGACCAGGAGTTTGTGGGTTTCGTTGATACTGCCATAGCGCACCCGTTCGTCGGTGTCAAGGTTTTGCGTAACGGTAAGCAATACGGTTTCGATAGCGCCCAATGCGTTATCGACTGCGGTGATTTGCGCTGCGGTAAGGTGCAGGCGGCCCAAATTAGTGATTGGCATGATTGAAAAGTTTTAATCGTTTCGGCAAACGTATAAGGCGGCCCCGTGAGGCGCGGAAGGCCTTTACAAAAATTTAGCAACGTTCACAATCCGAGAGGTGGCGGTCGTTGACCTATCGGTATCAGTCATAAGAAGTTAGTAAGCCGTTGTCGTAAAATAACCCCAGAACTTTGTGACGACATTAGCACATCTTCGCACATTGCCCCTCTCATACCCGCCCCACCCGACACAAATTGCGACAATTTCATTTTTCGCAATAAAACAACTCCAAACGGCTACCAGATTGCATAATTCGCACACGAAACCGTAATGCATTAGGTTAGGAACCTAATCGATTACGTCAAGGGGGGTAATGCATTAGGTTCCGGACGTAATGTATTACGTCTGCCGGGGTAATGCATTAGGTTCGGAACGTAATGCATTAGGTTCGAAACGTGATGTTTTAGGTTGGGGAACGTAATGCATTGGGTTCGGGACGTAATGTCTTAGGTTCCGGACGTAATGTTTTGGGTTCCGGACGTAACGTTTTGGGTTATGGGGAGGGTGGATAGGGTTGGATGAGGATCTCTTGAAACGGCCAACTAGTTCGTTGACTTTGCTTCTAATGCTGGGAATTGGGATGGATGGTTAGGTGTCTTTGGGGTAGAATATTTAGCCAGTATATTGAATGTCGGCCATTGTAAGAAAGCAATCCGGATACTAACGCCACGCGAATACAGAGGATGTGGGTAAATGCGTATATTTGGGAGTTACAGGAAAGCGTAAAAGAGACGACACCGCAAAACATAAACCAACACTAAAAATACAAAGACGAGACAACTAGGAAATGGCAAATAGCAATCTGACAAATGCAAGAAATGCAAAGAATGATGAGTTTTATACTCAATATCACGACATTGAAAAAGAAGTGGAAGCATACTTAGAGTATAATCCAGACGCATTTCGTGGGAAGACAGTTCTGTTGCCTTGTGACGACCCCGAATGGAGCAATTTTACAAAGTTCTTTGCTCAAAATTATGAACGTTTTGGACTTAAAAAACTCATTAGCACCAGTTATGCGGTTGAAAGTAAACTTTACAAGAGTAATTATCAACCAACACTTTTTGAAATAAACGACCCACAGTATGACGAATACAAAACACGTAGAAACGGTAAAATATTCACACTTACAAGAGATATAAATAACGTGAGTTCGATATAAAAACCCAAATAATATAGCATAAGAAAAGCGGAAATTTAGTATATTTAAGTGTCTAAAGTTCAAATATTTAACTAAATTATCCGCTATGCTTTCAAGAGATAAAATTACTGAAATTTTCGTATCAATCGATGACTTTTGCCAGGAATTTGGCCCCGGCTTGGATGCAAAACTGCTAGGTAAGGGAAAACTCAGGAATAAACCCTCTAAATTAGCCATCTCTGAGGTGATGACTATACAGGTGATTTTTCATCATTCCGGCTTCAGAACCTTCAAGGATTTTTATCTCGGTTATGTATGCCTTCATCTGCGGGACCTCTTTCCCAAAACGGTAAGCTATAACCGAATGACCGAACTTTCGTCGCAAAGTATGCTTCACTTATTTGCCTACTTGAAAAGCTTCGGATTAGGCGACTGTACAGGAATTAGTTTTGTAGATTCCACGCCGCTAAGGGTATGTGACAACAGACGCATCCACCAACATAAAACCTTTAAGGGAATTGCCCAAAGAGGCCAATGTTCGCTGGGTTGGTTCTATGGCTTTAAATTGCATATGGTTTGCAATGACAAAGGGCAATTAATTGATGTTCAGTTTACTCCTGGAAATGTAGATGATCGAAAACCCCTAAGGTCCGCCTCTTTTATCTCTAAATTATGGGGCAAGTTATTCGGTGATAAGGGATACATCTCAAAGTCCCTTTTCAGTGAATTGTTCGGCAAGGGAATACATCTGATCACCAAACTAAAACGCAATATGAAATCCACTTCCCTTACACCAGTCATGGATGCCATATTGCTCAGAAAACGAGCGATAGCCGAAACCATAATCGATCAACTCAAGAATGTGTGCCAGATTGAACACTCAAGACACAGAAGTCCGAAAAACTTCTTCAACAACCTATTCGCAGCATTGATTGCCTACAACTTCAACGACAAAAAGCCATCCCTGAAAATCAACTTCGTTGATACTAAACAATTGTATTTGCCTTTGTAGTTATATCGAACTCACGTTGATTTATAGCCCCCAAGAGTGTACGTATCGCATCCGGCAAGAAACACCCTCATATTTAACAAAAGATGCGGTTTTTCCGTAATGCCGACTCGGCTACTTTCGTTAAGGGACGCATGCGCCCCTCCCCGAATCCAAAATACCCTTTCCCGGTGACATGGAAGTACGGGAAAACCGCGTCTTTTGTTAAAAGTTGAGGGTTCAGGGTTGATAGTTGATAGTTGATAGTCGGAGGTTGCTAGTAAATCATCCGATCTCAACCCCGAACCCCGAACCCTGACCTCTGACCTCTGAACCCTCAACCGTCAACCCCCAACTATCAACCACACCCCAACACGCCCGTTCCATACCAAATCCCTATCTTTGCGCGTTATTTCCAACGAATGCAATTCGAACTTCTACAGACAGATCCGTTATCGAAAGCGCGCGCGGGCCGCATCACCACCGATCACGGCACCATCGAGACGCCAATCTTCATGCCTGTGGGCACCGTCGCTTCGGTGAAAGGCGTGCACCAGCGCGAACTTAAGAACGACATCAACCCCGACATCATCCTCGGCAATACCTATCACCTCTATCTCCGGCCCCAAACGGCTATATTGGAGGCAGCGGGCGGACTCCACAAGTTCATGAACTGGGACCGAAATATCCTGACCGATTCGGGCGGCTACCAGGTCTATTCGCTTTCGTCGAATCGGAAGATCAAGGAAGAAGGGGTGAAGTTCAAATCCCATATTGACGGGTCCTATCATGTGTTCACTCCAGAGAATGTAATGGACATACAGCGTTCAATCGGAGCCGACATCATTATGGCGTTCGATGAATGCACACCCTATCCATGCGACTACCGATACGCCCAACGATCGATGCACATGACGCACCGCTGGCTGGAGCGCTGTATATCGCGACTGGCGGAAACCCCGGTAAAATATGGATACGAACAGGTGTTGTTCCCCATCGTACAGGGCAGTACCTACAAAGACCTGCGGGCACAATCCGCGGAGTATATCGCCAATACCCAACAACAGGGGAATGCCATCGGCGGCCTCTCGGTAGGGGAGCCGGCAGAGGAGATGTATGCCATGACGGAAGTCGTGTGCGGCATCCTTCCGGAAGATAAACCCCGTTACCTGATGGGCGTTGGCACACCGATCAATATCCTAGAAAACATCGCGCTCGGCATTGATATGTTCGACTGCGTAATGCCCACCCGGAATGCCCGAAACGGCATGTTATTTACGGCCCACGGCACCATTAATATCAAGAACCGTAAATGGGCCGACGATTTTTCGCCGGTCGACGAAATGGGGCACACTTTTGTCGACACCGAGTATACAAAGGCGTACCTGCGTCACTTATTCGTCGCCGACGAATACCTGGGCAAGCAGATTGCGACCATCCACAACCTGGGATTTTATTTGTGGTTGGTACGGGAAGCCAGAAAGCATATCTTAGCGGGAGACTTCCGGGAATGGAAAGACAAAATGGTCAAACAAATGGACAAACGATTGTAGTGTTGGGTGATGGTATCGGGATATCCCGGTTCATCCGCCTGCAAGACTACGCCAGCCACACGATATGAGCATCATCGATAAATACCTTCTCAAGCGCTATCTCGCCACCTTCGTGGTGATGCTGGGTATGTTTATTCCTATCGGTATCGTAATCGACGTATCCGAAAAGGTCGGACGGATGATCCAGAATAAGGTGCCGTTTAAGGAAGTGGCCATATACTACTACGATTTTACGGTATACTTTGCCAACCTCCTCTTTCCCATCTTCCTGTTTCTTTCCGTCATTTGGTTCACGTCGAAGCTGGCGAATAATACCGAAATCATTGCGATTCTCAGTTCTGGTATTTCCTTCACGCGGTTTCTGCGACCCTACTTGCTCGGCGCTGGCATCGTATGTGTCATCGCCTTGTTGATGGGCTTCTTTATCGTGCCAAAAGCAAGTGAAGGGTTTAACAATTTCCGGTATATGTACCTCAGGGGAGGTGGTCGTAGCGAAATGCGAAAGACAACCGACGTCTACCAACAATTGTCGGACAACGAGTTCATTCATGTCTCCTCGTTCAACCAAGTATCCAAACTCGGAAGTAATTTTACCTATGAGAAGTTCACCGGCGACCCGGGCCACCTGAAACTCCAGGTCAAAATCACCGCCGAACGCATCAAATGGAGCGAGACGCGTGAGAAATACATCCTCAGCAATTACCGCAAACGCACCATCGGGCCGTTCAATGACCGTATTGAAACCGCCGAGAAAAAGGATACGATTTTCAATTTTAAGGCAGAAGACCTGACACCGACGGTTTACGTAGCAGAAACACTGGCCTTGAGCGATCTTTATAAGTTTATCAACAGGGAACGCGAACGGGGCTCGGCAGCCATCAACGTGTATTTGGTGGTATTGTATAAAAAGTACAGTATTCCGATCTCAGCCTTCATCTTGACCATTATCGCTGTAGCCGTATCGTCGATGAAACGCCGGGGCGGAATGGGTATGAACCTCGCCATCGGCATCCTCCTGGCCTTCACCTACATCTTCTTTGATAAGGTATTTGGCGTACTGGCCGAGAAATCGTCTATGCCTCCGTTGGTCGCGGTGTGGATACCGAACGTCGTTTTTGGTATCTTAGCGTTTTACCTGCTGCGGAATGCCAAACGATAAGGTCAAAAGCTACCTCCATCTTCATTTCATTGTTTTCGTGTGGGGCTTCACCGCCGTCCTCGGGAAGAAGATATCATTGCCTGCCTTGTCGTTGGTGTGGTTCCGGATGTCGCTTGCCGTATTGTTCATGTTGGTCTATGTCGCCCTTATGCGTATCCGGATGCGGGTACCGCTTCAGACCGTCGTCGCGTTTTTGGTGGCAGGTTTCGTGATTGCCCTGCATTGGTTGACTTTTTTCCAGGCCATCAAAGTATCGAACGTATCGGTTACACTGGCGTGCTTGTCTACCGGCGCTTTCTTCACCGCCTTTCTCGAACCGATTTTCATGAAGCGAAAGGTCGTGTGGTATGAAATCGTGTTTGGACTGTTGGTCATAGGCGGACTCTGCATCATCTTTCAGGTGGAGTCGCGTTTTTGGGAAGGAATACTTCTCGCGCTGACCTCGGCTTTTCTCTCGGCTACCTTCGCCATCGTCAACGGAACCTTCGCGTCGCGGTTTGATGCTGCCGTCATATCCGTCTACGAAATAATGGGCGGGATCCTTCTTTTGACGGTCTGGCTCGCCGTTACCGGTGGTTTCGGTCCGGGCTTTTTTGAATTGTCATTGTCCGACTGGACATATCTTGCGATACTGAGTTCGGTGTGCACCGCCTACGCCTTTATCGCATCGGTGCAGGTGATGCGGCACCTTACGCCGTATACGGTCATGTTGACGATCAACCTTGAGCCCGTATATGGTATCCTTTTGGCAATCATTTGGTTGAAAGGGGATGAAAAGATGCGATGGGAATTTTACCTGGGTGCTGCGGTTATCCTCGCAACCGTCGTGATGAACGGTATTTTGAAGACGCGGGCCAAGCGGATCGCCGCGACCTCCGATTCGGACGGAAACGGAATTGAATCGTAACCCAAATACTGTTATCTTTGTGTTTCCAAAATAAAAAATAATGGAATACCTCGATTTTGAGCTTCCCATCAAGGAACTCGTCGACCAGCTCGACAAATGCCAGGTCATCGGAAAAGAGTCAAATGTAGACGTCACCGATACCTGCCAACAGATCGAAAAAAGACTGCAGGAAACCCGCAAGACAATCTATAAAAACCTTACAGCCTGGCAACGGGTGCAGTTGTCGCGTCATCCAAACCGCCCGTATACCCTCGATTATATCAAGGCGATGTGTGGCGATTCATGGCTGGAACTATTTGGCGACCGCTCTTTTAAAGATGATAAGGCGATGGTGGGCGGACTCGGGAAAATCGGCGACCAGTCATTCATGCTCATCGGGCAACAGAAAGGATACAATACCAAAACGCGGCAATACCGCAATTTCGGTATGGCCAACCCGGAAGGGTACCGCAAGGCACTTCGCCTGATGAAAATGGCGGAGAAATTCAACCTGCCGGTAGTGACATTTATCGATACCCCCGGAGCTTATCCCGGACTGGAAGCGGAAGAGCGCGGACAAGGCGAAGCCATCGCACGAAACATCTTCGAGATGACGCGCCTCAAAACACCGATTATCTGTGTGATTATCGGGGAAGGAGCATCAGGAGGTGCCTTGGGCATCGGCGTCGGCGACCGAGTACTGATGATGGAAAATACCTGGTATTCGGTAATTTCTCCAGAGTCGTGTTCGTCGATCCTATGGAAAAGTTGGGAATTTAAAGAACAGGCAGCCGAAGCATTGAAACTGACCTCTGCCGATATGACCAAACAGAAATTGGTCGACGGCGTGATACCCGAACCATTGGGAGGTGCCCATTACGATAAGGAAGCGGCGTATACAATCGTACAGGACCACATCCTGAAGGCATTCGCCGAGATCAAAGACTTATCAACAGAAGAACTGGTGCACCAACGAATGGACAAATACAGCCGGATGGGGGAATACAAAGAATAAACGTTGCGGTAACGATAACGTAACAGAATCCGGAAGTGTGTTCTTCCGGATTTTTTGTTGGTTATGAACAATAAAATAAACTTTTCAACAGTTCCGGGTGTATTACTTCCCCAAATCCGGAGCGCTGATTTCGCTACATTCGTCCTATGGAAAATTTAAGGAACATAAGTCCGGTGCGCGTCGACAAATCGACCCTCATCAACCTCGAAAAAGGCAAACTGCAACCGCAGGCCGTGGATCTCGAGGAAGCGGTGCTTGGGGCGATGATGATCGATAAGAAAGGGGTGGATGAAGTCATCGATATCCTGCAGCCCGACGCGTTCTATAAAGAGGCCCACCGCTTCATCTTCGAAGCGATCGTACAGCTTTTCACCGATACGCAGCCAATCGACCTCCTGACGGTGTCGGCCCAATTGAAGAAAAACGGAAAACTCGAGATGGCAGGTGGCGACTTCTATCTCATCCAGCTGACGCAGAAAATTTCCTCGTCGGCCCACATCGAATTCCACTCGAGGATCATCCTCCAGAAATATATCCAGCGAAGCCTGATCCGTATTTCCTCCGAAATCATCGAGGAATCCTACGATGAAACCACCGACGTGTTCGACCTGCTCGATAAGGCCGAATCCCGTTTATACGAAGTGACACAGGGGAACATCAAACGCAGTTCGGAAACAGCCCAAAGCCTCGTCATCCAGGCAAAGAAACGGATCGAGGAAATCGCGTCCCGCGAAGGGCTTTCCGGCGTCGCTACCGGATTCGAGAAACTCGATAAGGTCACCTCCGGATGGCAGCCGAGCGACCTGATCATCATTGCTGCCCGTCCGGGTATGGGTAAGACGGCGTTCGTGTTGTCGATGGCGCGAAACATCGCCATTGATTTCCAACAGCCTGTTGCGGTTTTTTCGCTTGAGATGTCATCCGTACAGCTCATTACGCGTCTTATTTCCTCCGAAACGGGTTTGTCTTCCGAGAAACTCCGAACCGGAAAACTCGAAAAACACGAGTGGGAGCAACTTACGGTCAAAGTAAAAGACCTCGAGAAAGCGCCTTTGTTTATCGATGATACGCCTTCGCTTTCGATCTTCGACCTTCGGGCCAAAGCACGTCGTCTATCGTCCCAATATGGCATCAAACTCATCATTGTCGACTACCTGCAGTTGATGACGGCCGGCGGCAGTGGAAAAGGAGGAGGGAACCGCGAACAGGAGATTTCCACCATTTCCCGTAACCTAAAGGCGCTGGCGAAGGAACTTAACGTTCCGGTCATCGCACTCTCGCAGTTGTCACGTGCCGTCGAAACACGCGGATCCAGCAAGCGACCGTTGCTTTCCGACCTTCGGGAATCGGGTGCGATCGAACAGGATGCCGATATCGTTTCGTTCATCTACCGTCCGGAGTATTATAAAATCGACGAATGGGACGACGATGAGCATTCACCGACGGAAGGTCAGGCCGAGTTCATCATCGCGAAGCACCGTAACGGAAGTCTCGAGAACATCCGCCTCAAGTTCATTGGCAACCTCGGTAAATTCGACAACCTCGACGAATACGGCGGCGGTTTCGATGACCTGCCTTCTAAGATGAACAGCGACGAACACCCGTTTGCCACCAAGCGCTTCCCGTCGGCTAACGAAGCCTTCGGCAGCAACATGAACCGTCCGGATGACGATGGTGACGTGCCGTTTTAAAATAGTTTCAGATAAACAAAAAAGGCTGCCCAAACGGACAGCCTTTTCTCATTATACACAGGTTTTTAATAGGCTACTTTTTTGGTGATCGTCGATCCGTTTTGCGCTTCCACCTGAACAATAAGCACTTGATGCTCAACGTTCAGTGCAAAGGTTGCGTGGGTCGCGTTGATCGCATTTCGGCTAGCCACCAAACGACCGCGGATATCAAAGATCTTCACCGACTCAATGTCGACCGTTCCTGCGTTGACTTCCAGCGACGTTCCGTTTTTGTAAACGGTTACCGTGTTATCAGTCAGCACAGGTTGGTCGGTACCGAGTGTGGTAGTGTTATACACAATCTGGAAGCGGTCATTGAACGTTCCGGCTTCGGTTGCGAAGGTGTAGTCACCCGCTTTGATATCGTGCAATACGTTGGTCACATTATCTTTAAGGTAAACCGCTTGACTTCCGAAAAGGCCATCGAAACTGTTCAGTGTGATGGTGTAGTTGCCCGCTGTAGGTGTCTTGATACCCATTGGCACCATGTCACTGTCCGCGAACGGAAGCGCACGACCCTGGATGCTATATGCCTGGTCGCCAACTACTGAGTACAATTGAGGTGCGTTTTCTGGGATCATGGCACCGTCATACAACGGCTCGATAGCATTGGTTGCTTCTGAAACGTAGCCTACGAGTGACTGGCTCATGACGGCCCCGTCTTTTTTCAGGTCAAGCCAGATGCGGTGGCGTTCTGGGGTATCGGTTGCGCTTTCGGACGAACGGAAGAACTGGTTCTGGTGGTTGTTGGCCCGCATGGCATTGGTAAAGGTTACGGTTACGGAAGACGGAACAGTTACAAGGAAGCCTTGTCCGACCTGGATCGTACCATTCGGTACTTCACCACCCGCAGCGGCAGCAGCACCGGTGCCGTTATAGGAAGCATAGTTCGAGGCACCCGGCGCGGTCTGCGTGATGTGCGTCCAGAAATACAGCGTTCCGATCGATGGGTTGGCAGAAAGGAAGGCATCTGCACTAATCGGTGACGGATACGGGTTGCCAATCAGGTTATTGCCCACTGCCGTAGGAGCCACGCCATTTGTTGCCTGGAAGGTATACGTACCGTTGTTTGGTACGCCTTTAAACGTACCCGTCCAAGGTGCAACGGTAGACGGATGGTTATTCGGCGCCCGCACCATATAGCCCTTCGTAGGCAGGAAGTTGTAGGTAGCGGTGTTTTCACCCAGGCCGTTTGGCGAAGCGGTAAACAGCGCCTCGAAACCGTTGGTGTCTTCATTCAGGATGTAGAAGCGGTTTGACAGCGTCTGGTTCGAGAAGCCGAACAGGTTCTGTCCCGCTACCGGCGCCGACCAATAGATGTAGTCCTGGCGTTTCATGTTGGCCGTACGGCGTACCGAAACGGATCCGGAGTTGGCGTTGGTGGTCGCAAGTGGGTTCTGGAGCAGGAGCCCGTTGTTTTCCAATACGAAACTGTTGTCGGTGGTGTTGTTATTCACAACGGCACCCTGAACGGTCAGTGTCTGTCCGGATGCAACGTTAACCGAGCCCGAAGGTGTAACGGTCAGGTTGGCAGCGGTGAATGTACCGTTTGTAGCCGTAGCGAACGTTCCGTCGATTACGGCGTCGATCTGTGCGGTCGGCCCGGTTACGTTTGACCATGCGGTGCCATCCCAGGTTACGCTGGCCGGAATCACGGTTCCGTAAAGGGATACATCGTCAAGACGGAAGGTACCGGTTGACGAAGCCGCCGTACCGGTAAGGTCAGCGCGCTGCGTACCGTAAGGATATACCCGGAAGGTAACGGTTCCTCCCGCTGCGGTCGCAAAGTCGGTAAAGTCCCACGTTGCCACCGTGCCTGTCGGAGCCGAAAGGGGAGCGGCACTCCAGTCAGTGAACGTAGCGAAGTTATCCGTACTATAGCGAACGGCAAGACGGTTCGGCGCACTGTTACTCGCCTGACGGAAGAACGAAAGTCCGGTCAGGTTGAGTTTATACCCACTGGCTGCCGAAATCGAAAATTCAATATACGATGTCGTAACGACCGCAGCGGTAGCGTTAAGTGTCGTCGAGTTGAATACGTTCGCGGTCGAGTTACACGTTATGGTATTGCGTGTAAGGGCCGCACCATTGGCATTGGCCGGTGTGACCGGTACGTTTCCGTTGGTCGGACAGGCAGATACGCCGGTGAATTGGTTGAGGTAAAGTCCGCTCAACACCGTCAGCGTCTGAGGCGTTGCGGCACTGCTGTAATTGGTGCTTTCAGCCTGCGACGCGGTGATAGTGGCAGCGCCCGTGCCCACGACCTGCAGTTTCCAGATACCGGCCACATTGGTAACAGTAGCCACGCTCGTGTCGGATGACGCATACGTAATAGGGTTAAGTGCCGATGTGGCTGACGTAGCCGTCAGGTCAAAGACCGGTTCGAGGTCGGTTTTCGTTGTAAAGGCACCGAATACAATCGTTTGTAAGGCTTTATTGATGGTACCTGTCAATGTCGGTTGGGCCAGGGTGTAGTTACCGGCGTTCGATCCGGTAAGGGAGTACGAAGTCGTAACCGGTTTATCAGTTCCGGCATTGGCGTCTACAAAAACACCGCCACCCGTCAGGCTCACGTTGTCGGATCCCACAATGCCTGAAAGCTGTGCGTTGGTAATCGTAGCGGTCGTCGTACCATCGTACGTTTTCGTGGTGACGACAGCGTTCACAACCGTCAGTTGTTTCGGATCAATCGTAAGCGACTGGGCCACTGGGTTGGCAGGGTTGTAACCCGAACCTCCCGTTTGTGAAGCCGTAATCGTGGTCGTACCCACGCCTATGATGGTTACAGTAGCACCCGATACGGTCGCAACCGCTGGGTTCGAACTGATATAGCTTACCGGCAATCCGGAAGTCGCCGTGGCATTGAGCACAAACGGAATGTCACCATACGTGCGGTTGGCCAACGGATCGAACTGGATCGTTTGGTCAACCAATGACGTATCAGCTACATTTAATAGTCGCGCCACATCTACAGCGGCGAAATAGTCGGCATTTCCGGCCTGTGAGGCGGTAATTGTGGTTGTTCCAACACCCACGATGTGTACGGTCGTACCCGAAACCGTAGCGACGGAAGGGTTTGAACTGGTGAAGGTAATCGGATTGAGGGCTGAGGTCGCCGACGTCGCTACCAACGTAAAATCAGGATCAGAAACATCCTTATCAGCTAACGGATCGAAGGTGATCGACTGCGTGCCTTTTGCCACTGTCAATACCAATACTTTTGTGCCGGTTCCGGCGGCATTGGTCGCAGAAATCGTCACATTGAATGTGCCCGCTTGTGTCGGTGTGCCAGAGATGATCCCCGAATTAGAATCGACGGTCAAGCCAGATGGCAGCCCTGTTGCGCCATAGCTGACCGGCGCATTGACAGCGGTGATGGTATAGCCTGTAAAGACAGTTCCAACTGTAGCCGAAGCCGTCAGCGTGGTGTTCGTCACGTCGGGCGCGATGAGTTTCGGTGCCATGGCAATACCTTTCGCAATCGATCCGGCCGGAGCCGTATACAGCACCAAATTGTTGGCAGTGGTGATGCTAAGGGTCGCGTTGTGGCCCGCTGTATCAGTCAAACGCACTACGTTGTTAGCGGTAAGCGCTCCCTGGCCCGTCGAAACGAAGAGATACGCGCCTCCCCCCTGCGGTTTGGCTGCGATCGAGAAGCCACCAAAGTTCGTTGTGTAGGTACCGTTAGCGGTCCATGTGCCGCCTACCAGCGAGTATTTCGCAATGGTACCGGCTGTATTGGACGTCGCGTACATCAGATAAAGGATATCGAATGTCGTACCGTTGGTTCCCGATGAAATAAGGTAGAAATCCTGCAGGCTGGTTACCGAAGCGCCCAATCCAGAGAGAACGGTGAGGGTGCTTCCGCTTGGCGCGGCAATCGTACCAACGGCGATGGTGCTGCTTTGCGCGTACACAGTGCCGCCGAAGGCTTTTACGCCGCGGAAGTTTCCGCTCGGACTTGGGGTCGTGGCGCTGTTGGTATAGAAACCACCCTGGTCACCAATGAAGAAGGTCGTATTGTTCAGGCTGGTAGCACTACGTGTTTGCTGGCCGGTTGAACCCGTATATGTTGTGCCGATAGCATACGTTGCCGTATAATCAAGTGAACCTACGCCTCTCGGGTTCAACGCATTGACGTTGGCCGCCGTATCGGTGTTGTTCGCGCCGGTGAAATACAAGCGGGTGCCATCATTACTCGTTGTAAGATAACAGGTTGACGTGGCGCTGCCTGAGAAACGAAGCGCGTTTGCACCTGTACCCGGAATGGCGGTAGTCGTGACAGCACCTGCGGTGGTCGGACTTAACTCGACGATGGAAGCGGTGGTGTTGGTTGACACCGATGACGGGTTCGTCACCAATACGGCGATGTTGCCATTGGTAAAGGTCGAAGCCGTTACGGTCAGAAGTTGTGGCACGTCAGACGCGGCCTCGTAGTTTCCGTCACCGGCCTGTGAGGCTGTAATAGTCGAGGTGCCGATGCCAACAATCGTTACGGTGCTGCCCGAAACCGTCGCAACCGACGGGTTGGAACTCGCATATGTAACAGCAAGGTTTGACGTGGCCGTAGCGGTTAAAGCGAACGGAGCGCTTGCGGTCGTTTTTGAGGGAAGGGCACCAAATGAAATCGTTTGGTTCGCTTTCGTAATGGTACCCGTCAAGGCAGGTTGCGTGACGAAGTAGTTGCCACTGCGCGTTCCCTGCAAACCGAAGCTGGTTGTGACGGCAATGCCGGACGCAGCGTTCGAAGAGGCGAACACACCGGATGTCACGTTGGTCAGGGACACATCGTCAGCGTTGATTACACCCGACAACGTGGCACCGCTAATGGTTGCTGCTGTAGTACCATCATACGTTTTGGTTGCGACGACGGCACCGGTTACGGTAAGTTCCTTCGTAGCCACCGAGAGGTTTTGTGCCACATCAGGAGCCGGGTTGTATCCGGATCCACCTGACTGCGAAGCGGTAATGGTGGCGCTTCCTGCCCCTACGATCGTAACGACATCGCCGGCAATCGTAGCGACTGACAGGTTCGAACTACTGTAGGTTACCGGAAGGCCCGAAGATGCCGTTGCGGTCAGCGTAAAGGTAGCATCACCATAGGTTTTGGAAGGCAACGCCCCAAAGGTGATGGTTTGGTTGAGGTTGGTGGCCGCCGAGACGTTCAGCGTTCGGTCAACCGAAGTGGCGTAATAATCGGCCGATTCGTCCTGTGAAGCAGTAATTGTCGTAGTACCGGCACCGACGATGGTGACAGTAGAACCACTGATTGTTGCAACGGAAAGATCCGAACTTGTGTATGAGATAGGATTGATGGCCGAAGTAGCCGAAGTCGCGGTAAGCACGAAGTCAGGATCGCCAACCTGTTTGGCAGGAAGTGCGTTGAAGGTAATCACCTGCGCACCTTTGTCGATAGTAATCGTTAGTGTCTTTGTATCACTTCCCAATCCGTTGGTAGCGGTGATCGATACGTTAAAGGTACCGGCGTTTACCGGCGTGCCGCTTATGATACCGCTTAGGGTATCAAGGGAAAGTCCGTTTGACAGTGTAGACGCACTAAACGACGTCGGGCTATTCTGAGCGGTGATCGTATACGAGAACGTGTTCCCGACTTCGCCAGTGGCCGTTAAGGCACTGTTGATGACCGGAGCACTCGGACAAACGTTCAGTGGCGCATCAGCCGCACTGATGACCAGGGCAGTCGTTCCACCTGTTGGATTCACGGTGTTGACGGCGGTCCATAGGCCATCGGTGTCGAAGGCACATCCTACCAGTGTGTTGAGGTTGTCGCGTTGTTCAATCCGCTTGACGCCGTTGGTATTGCTGTTCGGGATGATGGTATTCCAGCTTCCCGCCGCGGTAGCATAACCGGCCACAAGGCTCGCAACGGTTACACCCGTGCTCTCTACTACGGTAGAAGCCAGTGGACGGCCTGTTCCTGTTGTATTATCGTATAATTGGACGAAGTTCTTGGCGGTGGCACTGGCGGTACTCTTGATAAACGTACCATTCGTAGCGGTAGCCGATGTGCCAAAAGACAGAACAGTCATACCAAGGTCAAGCGCCCGACGGTAGAACGTAAGGGTACCGGTGGCGTTCCCGATGACAATCGTCGGGAAGATGGTGTTGCCGGCCGTAAAGCGGGCATTTCCGGTATTGACGAATCCGAACCATCCGGTATAGCTTCCGGTGGCATCGGTGGTAAGCGTTTCATAGTTACCCGGACTGCTGATGCTTGCGCCGGTACTGTAAGTAAAGGTCGTACCTGCTGCGTTGAGCAATAACGGGTTACCGGCACCCGGATTGGTGGTTCCGAGATCCGCCGAAGTGGCGCCGTTGATGAAGTAACGATATTGTGTATTCGGAGCGAGTCCGCTGACCGTCGCACGGAACATCACAGGAAGGCGCGTAGACGTTCCCGATCCCATAAAGCGCGGTACCGTTACACCCGTGAAGTTGGCCTGTGTCAACAGCGGTGCGTTCACCACCAGTGGTTGCACCACGTTCGAAGCGGCGTTGTAGTTGGCGTTGCCGGCCTGTGAAGCCGTGATGTTGGTGGTTCCAGAACCGGTGATGGTGACAGTAGTACCCGAAACGGTCGCTACGGTTGTAAGCGAACTGGCAAAACTCACTGGTAAGCCGGCGTCAGACGTCGCGGTGATAGTGAAGGGCGCGTCCACCGTTTCTTTTGAAGGCAAGGCGGCAAACGTAATGGTTTGATTCGCCTTGTCGATGTTTGCAGTAAGGGTCAGCGGGGTAAGGAAGTAGTTTCCAATCGCGGTTCCTGACAACGAATATCCCGTAATCGTTACGGTTTTTGCAGTTCCCGCGTCAGGTGTGTCAAAGGTGGCAACGGGCGTACCAACCAACGTCACGTCTTCGCCAGACACTACCGTATTAAGTACAGCGGTTCCGCTTAATGTAGCATTTGTAGTCTGGTCATAGCTTTTATTGTTGGCAGTAAGACCTCCAATAGTAAGCGTGCGAATGGTGATGTCGGCGGAAAGTCCCGTAGGCTGCGTAAGGCTGTAATTACCTGCTGAAGACCCGGTAAGGCCGATAGCAGCCGTCACCGGAATTGCAGTTCCCACGTTTGCCGTATCGAATAGGCCAACGCCATCGTAGTTGACGTCATCTCCTGAAACGACATTGTTTAGCGTGCCGGAGATCGTTGCTACAGTCGTTCCATCATAGATTTTCGAGCTCGCAGTCGCTGCTGATAACGTCAACGGACGGGCGGTGACATCAGCCGTAAGGCCTGTCGGTTGTTGCAGGACATAATTAGCGGTAACAATGGCGCTTCCGGTCAGTGCTGCCGAAGCGATTACAGTTTTTCCATTGGCGACGGCCGCTGTTTCGAAAGCCGCGGTGCCATTAAAAGAAACCAGATCGCTGTTGACAATACCTTGTAACGTACCTGTAAAGGTAGTCCCCGTAGTACCATCGTATACTTTTCCAGCCGCTACCGCACCTGTGATGGTAAGCGTTTTAGGATCGATTACAAGCTCACGGTTTACAGATGGTGCTGCATCGTATTGGCTGTCGCCGGCCTGCGAGGCGGTGATGGTAGTCGTACCGGCGCCGACAATCGTCACAGTTGTTCCCGAGACCGTCGCAACGGCAGGGTTTGAACTACTGAACGACACCGTCAGGCCAGAAGTGGCTGTGGCCGACAGATTGAAGTCACTGTCGCCATAGGTGCGATTGGATAGCGCAGCGAACGAAATAGTCTGTGGGGTAAGAGTACCTGCCAGGATAGAGGCGGTGAGGCCTGTTGGTTGTTGCAGGTTATAATAAGATGCCTGGGCACCGGCCAGCGTCGATGTTGACGTTACGGCAATCCCTGAACCTACGGCAGCGGTTGCAAAGGTTCCGGTGCCTACTAACGAGACGTCGTCTGTTCCCAAAATGCCGGAAAGGGTGCCGGTGATAACGGCGTTGGTGTTCCCGTCAAACGTTTTGTCTTGTGCGGCAGCGCCCGTGATGACAAGCGTTTTTGTATTGACTGTCGTACCACCCGCCAACGCGAGGGTTTTGGTAATCGCGCCATTGCTGGTGTGTTGTATCTGTCCGGAATAAGTGCCCGGTGTGGCGGTGGCAGCAAGACGGATATAGACGGTGGTAGCCCCTAAAGTGCCTGTTGTGCCAAGTGTCAGCGGACTCGCATTAGTTCCGACATTTGATAGGAAGTCGGAGGCGGTTGATACTTCAATACCAACTGGAGGCGTTACCACCACACCCTCCGTGAGGTTGACGGCTGAAACGCTGTAGCTAGTGGAAGAGGATGCACTGCCGTAGGTCGTTGTCAAAGCGCTCAACGTGCCGGTTATGGTAATGGTAGGAGTAAGGTCTTCCGGTACGATTTCACCCGTAGAAAGGATCACACCGTGGCCGGTATATCCTGTAAAAACGATTTTCGCCAGTTGGGCCGGGGTGAGTCCGGAGGCTGTCGTGCCAACAAAAATACGTCCTCCTGTGCCCGCTTGTCCTGCGACGCCCGTCCATCCGTTGACGGTTAGGGTCGTTCCGTTCCAAGTGAGCGCATCGCTGGCTGCGAAAGTGATGCTATGTGATGCACTGCCAAGGTCAATTGACGAGCTGGCATTCAGGTTAAGAGTGCCCAGTGATTGTGCAAATCCTGTAGCGGTTCCAAGAGTTCCGCCGTTCAACACAATCGGGGAGCTGGCAGAAAGGGCATTGGCAATGCCCAGATCGAGTTTGCCGGCGGTAACGGTGGTCGTACCGGTGTAGGTGTTCCCACTGGTGAATGCCAAGGTACCGGTGCCGGTTTTGGTAACGTTACCGGCGCCTGCAAGTTGTGACGTAAGCGTATTGACTGCACCTGAACCAAAAGTCGTGTTAACCGATTGGTTAATAGTCAGTGTATGACCCGATGCCAGGTTAACGGTTTGGGCAATCGTTCCGCTTGTAGCGGTAAACGTGCTTGCGAGACTGCTGACCGTTTGAGCGGAGTTGTTCAGGTTAATCGTTGTGCTATTGGCTCCTGTCTGGGCCAGTAGCAATGCGCCTGTTCCTATAGATGAACCGGTGGCTACCGTCAGGGTGCCGTTACCGATTTGCGTGCCGCCCGTGAGTGTATTTCCCGTACCCGATACTAAAAGGGTACCGGCTGCCTGTTTGATAAGGTCGCCTGATCCGCTCATGTTACCCGAGAAGGTGAGCTGGTTGGCAGCACCTGAGGGTTCAATCCGCGTGTTGGCAAGAAGGTTCACAAGTCCCTGCCATACCACCGTTCCGGTATTAATGTCGATAGACGGTGTGGTGGTTTGATTAGGATTGAATTCGAGCGATTGCGTCGTGCCACCGTAGGTACCGGCAGCATTGAACCGGATAGAACCGGCGGTGTTGATACGCACTGTACCCGATGTAGGAAGTGCGTTTGTATTGTCGATACGAAGGCGTCCGGTTGAAGAGCCGTTTACGGTGATACCTCCGTCAAAAGAGTTTGTTCCGGAGAGGCGGAGGTCGCCAGTACCCGTTAGGTTCAGCGTTATCCGTCGGCTGGCGCCCGTGATACCGCTTGAGATGACGATATTCCCGGTGCCATCTACGCCAATTACGTTATTGGTTGCATTACCCAGCGCTAACGACATGGTTTGGCTGCCGCTTCCCTGTGTGTTTTGGATGGTAAAGGTCTGACTACTGGCATTTCGCAAAATGGTGTTGTCGACTCCGTTTACGGTAGCACCCATCGGCCGGAACGTGCCAGTAGCACCCGCAGTACCTGAGCTATTTCCAATCAGGAAGGCTGCCGCACGCGCACTGGTAATCTCAACAGCACCTACTTCCTGAATACGGCTGCCGTTCGTTTGAGTTCCCGCGTTGGTCGCGTTCGAGAAGTTAATACCAACTCCGGCTGCGCCGGTAGGGTTGGCACCAAATTGTGCGATACTGGTGCTGGTAGGCACAGTTCCTCCCCAGTTGCTTCCGGTGAGCCAGGCCGATCCGCTACCACTGGTCCATAATTGGGCTGTGGCGGGCAATAGTCCGGCGAATAAGAAGACCGTCACATAGAGAAGAAACCGCGTCAGGCTGACCGGTTTGGCTACGTGCGATGTTTCGCATAGTGTTCCTTTCATGAGAATCGTTTTTTGCACATTAGGTTTGCAACAAAATTAGCTCGTAAACAAGCATCTGATTTACAGGACGTAATTATGTTAAGTTTAAGAAATCCAACGGTATATTACCGGATTGTAAACAGAAAAGGCCGTCCCTGTAGGACAGCCTTTACAGTTCGTTACAGTAAATGTCTTATCGCACCAGTTTCGCAGTTTGACCGTTCGCATTTCGCACCAGGTAAAGGCCCGGTATCAGGGCTGTGACGTCAAGCTCGGTGACGTCTTTAGCCTTTAGGATGGATTTACCCGCTACATCATATACGGTTACGGTTTCCGGTTGTCCGAAAAACACACGACCTGCTGTGGCGGGATTTGGATACAAACGGAAGGATGGTACTTCGAAGTCCGGTGTCGATAGTACCGTCGCAGCAACCATGATGTCATCAAGTCCCAGTTGCGCGCGACTTCCCGTGCCGCTTATGAAATAATACACCCAACGTACCTGAACCAGCGGTTGCCCAAAGGTCTCAGCAGGCAGTGGTGTGTTGAAGGTTTGCGATGTATTGTCCTCACCGCTGACGTATTCTGCTGTTTCCGGAAACTCGGTCCATCCGGCGTTAGGAAGCCCGCCGCCATTTCCGATGCGGTATTGCATCCGCAGGCCATATACGCGATTGTTTTTAAGGATGGTGCGTCCCGTCCACGAAAGTGTTATCTCAGTTGCGGTAGCCACAGATGCTGTATTCAGTGACACCACCACAGCGCCGACGCGGTCATTGGCCATCATGCTGCCTGTTGCCTGCGTCGGGTCGCTTCCGTCACACACACCCGTAAATTGGGAATTACCGGTGTTGACAAAGGAAATACCGTTCGTGCCTTGCCCGTTGAAGCGCGAGCGGCTGGTGAGGTTGTACAAACAGTTGTAATCTTCCACAAATTGCACCGTCAGGTCGGGATCGGTCGTTGCGTGCGTCCAGAATGCCATATTGGAAGGTCGGCTACCCGCAGGCGACGCCGCATCCCATTCCGAAAAAATCGACTGTTCGCTGTTGGCCGTTACGATGAAAGCCTCCGGATTGGTCAATGTCGTAATAAGTGCACTGCCGGAAAGGGCGACCGAGGCGGATGCAGTAGAGGACGTCAGTGTAAGCGTGCCATTGGTTGTGCCTTCGTCGGATGCATTCATCCGCACATACACTACAGTTCCCGAAGGAAAGGTACCGCCAGTCGGAGTCAGTGTCACAGACGGGCCAAAGCCGCTTGTTTCCGATAGAGATACTTCGTAATCAGTAGGGGCCGTAATCACGACATCTTCGGTCAGGTTGTTGCCGGATACCGTAATCGCCTGTGCGGCAGACGGCGTACCGACTACCTGTGCGAACGACAACGACGTCGGGACGACTGCCAGTGTCGGAACGGCTATTCCCCCGGTTGCAATTGTCACGTCGTCAATTACCAGTTTGGCGGCGGTGGAAGTGCCTGTCGTGCTGCGCGTAACGTAAAAGCGAACCCATACATCGGATTGGCCGTTGGCCGCAGCGGGTAGGGTGTAGGTATACGATCCGAAGGCCGCTTGGTTGGTGTTAGGGAAGGACCCCATTAGTTGTGTGCCGATCCAGGTCGTGCCGCCGTCGACGGAAGTTTCCATCGTCAAGACAGCATCGCGGGTGCCATCGCCGTTCAGCATCGACTTCGCCACAAATGAAACCGACATGCCAGATTGTCCGGCCAGATTGAGATGCACACGGGCATCCCCTGAAAACGAACTGGTGGGGATGATGCTCATCGCCGCCGGGTCGGAGCTAAAATCGGTGACATCGCGGAAGATGCGGTTCGTAGCCGCTACGGTATTTCCCTGCCAATCAGGAAGAAAGGCGATGTCGGTTCCTTCAGTGAAGGGGTCGTCGAAACTCTGCGTCGCAGGAAAAGTGGCAATCTGCGCCGTGGCGGCAGCCGATACTAGAAGAATTATGAGGAAACGTACTTTTTGTAGCATATCGTTGTTATTTAAACGTCAGTTGTAGTCCGAGTCGAAACTGTTCGTCCCATTTCAACGGGTCAATCGCTTCTTCTTTCCATATACGAAAGTACTGGAATTTTACCATGGCATCAAAACCATTGATCTGATAGGCTATGGCCGGTGAAAAACGCTGGGAATTGCCGGGTACGAGATCACTAAGATCGAGTTCTTCATAGCGGGCGGAAAGAACCGTGTGCCAGTCTTTGATGAAGTAATTGGCCTGTGCCACATAACCGCCGGCCAAAAAATACCCTTTGGTCTGGCTCGCTGGCAGATTTTGAAGCAGGGGGTCATCCGGCAGATTCGGAAGACCTTTTATCTGATGCATCTCGAATTGGGCAGAGAATCCCATATAGTGGAAGGCCGCGTCAAATCCGTACACATATTTTTTCCCATTTAGCACTTTCAGTCCGTATTCGCCTTGGGCATTCACCGGAAATTCCTCGCCGTCAGGCAGTACCTTGTTGGCGTAGCGTCCGTTGATACCGATGGTGAAAAGCGGTGTTGGACTTACATTCGCATCGATTTCACGGTAACGGACGCGGGACGGATACGAAAATTCAAACCGCGCGGCATATTCCGGCTGGCCGCTTGCGTCGTTATCGCCGTTGAGCGAAAGTTCCCCCAAGCCCGTGTAAATACCGACGTAGGCGTGGAGGCGTTGGTTCCAGAAATCTTTCATCAGGGTAACGCCCACATCGCGTTGGCTGAACAGGCTGCCGCGTGTCAGTTCGGGTCGTTGCCAATAGGCGGAGTAGATAAAGGGCACCATGGAGTTGCGCGAGTAGAAGAGTTTCCCATAGCCCGCCTGTACATCCACAAATCCCAATCCCTTATACACCAGATAGGCGTCCATCAATCCGGGGTTCTCCGGATCGAAATCGGCGCCGTTTGAACTCGCTGCCTGATCGGCAAAGTCCATTTGGAGTTCATATTCCCACGTATTTCCAATTCGTCCTTCTAATTGAAGTTGGGCATCGCGCAGGCGGAAACGATCTTTCTTGTGGTCGTCTTCCCCTGGTTTCAGGGAGCGCATATTGTAATACGACGACACCATCCCAGAGATTTCCAGAACGTGTTGTCCGTTGGTAATCGACAGTTGGGCGTGACCGCTTACTGCGACGATCATACCGGCGACCAAATAGTATATTTTTTTCATCTTAAGGAGCAACTGGGAGATCGAATACATACAAACGGCGCCTGTCATCGGAAAGGATGCGCAACGTGTTATCGGGTGAAAACGTCAGGCCTTCAGGGTTGAGCACCGGCAGCACCCACTGCGCCAGCGGTTGATAGGTCACCGGATCGAGTTTGAAAACGGTTCGGTCTTCGTCGCTTAACACCCATAAAAAACCGTCATGGAAGGTGGCGGCGGAAATATCGCGGGACAATTTCAACGTGGTTTCATTGGTCACCCGAAAGTCACGATCTACCTCAAAAACCACTGTGGGATCTTTTTCAGTAATCAACAGGAACTTTTGGGTCGATGGGTTGTAAGTCAGCGCCTCATACCCCTTGTTGCGTCCACCGGCATACGGCAGCGTAACGGTTCGCTGTAGGCTGAGTGTCGCGCGGTCGAACAACAGTAATTTCCGAAGCGATTCTTCCACCACATATACGAAACGGTCATCGGCAAAGACGGCTTCATCGTCCATTCCGCGATAGTCCGTCTTTCGAACGATGGTTCCGTCTGCCTGCGTTTCAAACAAGAAGCCCTGGTCGCTTACGATATAATAGGTGCCATCTGGCGCTACGCAGATATCAGAGGGTTCCGGTATCGAAAGATCATAGTGTTGGGTAGGGGTCAAACGGGTCTTTTGGGCGCCTGCGATCCATGTGATCAGCAGCCACAATGCTATCAGGAATGTTCTCATAGGGATCTACCGCTTATAGCCACATTGTCGATCCGGTTGTTTCCGCTCGTGCCACTTGCCGTAGTACCGCCGAAACCGATGCGCAACGCGAAGTTGGGGTTGTTATCTGCGCCGGTGATAGCGCCAAAGTCTAACGTGACGACGCTGTAACTGGGATCAATACCCGGACTGAACGTCGTGACAGGAAGGGAGGTCGTGATGAAGTTCACGCCGTCAATTGTGTAGGAATACACTTGTTCGCTTGCCCCGGATGAGGTGCGGGTGGTGGCAAAAGAGACGACGATGTCTTTGTATCCTGAGGTTGATGCTTTGATGAGCAACGCCCTCGTATCGGATGGGTTGCGAATTCGAAGCGCCAATCCTGCCGTTGCGTTTTCCTGCGCGTTTAGGTCGGAACCGGGGTTCACCTGGTCGAGGTAGCCGGCGCCGGTTCCGGGATAGGTAATAGAGGCAGCACCGCCCGCTAACAAGGAACTATCAGGGGCAACCGCGGTCAGGATGCCGGTAGGCAATGCGTTGAAATTCCAATAGTGCACGAGAAAGAGGGGTGAGGCCGCTGCGATGGTAATCTGGATCGCGGCTGTTGTGCTGCCACCCGCGTTGGTGGCGGTTACGGTATATGAAGCAGCGGGCGTTTCGATTGTAGGCGTGCCGCTGATGCTACCCGTGGTCGCGTCAAGTGTAAGTCCGTCTGGTAGCGCCGGATTGATGTTGTAGTGGATGCCGCTTCCGGTAACGGTCGGCTGAATCGGCGTGATGGCAGAACCCACCGGCCAGGTTTGGGGCGTCGGATAGACGAGGTTAGAAGGGGCCGTGATCGGAACAAGTGGCACGCCTTCTACGGTTACGTTGTCAAATCGGTTGTTGCCGCTTGTCCCCGCCGCTGTATCACCGCTAAAGGTGATGGCAAAGCGGAAATTCGGATTGTCGTTCGCACCTGCAATGCCCGAAAAATCTAAAACAACGAGGTCGTTCGTCGGATCCTCCTTCGTCGTAAATCCCGCTAAAACCAGTCCGTCCGACGTATAGTTAACACCATCTAACGTATAGGCATACGACTGCTGTGTCGCGCCTGAACCCGTTCGGGCGGTGGCAAAGCGCAATACGATATTCCGAAAACCGGTCGTGGGAAGGGCAAATCGCAGGGTTCGTGTATCGCTGGGATTGCGGGCGCGAAGGCCTTGTCCGGCAACGTCGCCGTTTTGCGCATTCGTATCATATCCCGGATCGAAGGCATCCATATATCCTGCTCCCTCACCGTCATATGTGATTGCGGCACCCGTCACCAGAGAGGCGTCGGGTTGCACCGTTGTGAGCGTGCCGGAAGGCAGGGAGTTAAAGTTCCAGTAATGCACCACAACCGCTTCCGGATCCGGAATTACGGTGGTGTCGGCCAGGTCACGATCAGTTGTACAGGAAAGTAAAAAGGCGGGTACGAACGCCAGCAGGTAGTGTAGCCTCATGCGGAAACTTTCACCAAAAGTAAGCGTATCACCTAAGCACAACGTTAGCAACACATTACCCCACCGTTACTATTAGCCGCAACACATTACGGTAAGGTTAAAAAAAAGAGCCGCTTGTGGGCGGCTCCTTTCGTATTGTTTTTGTGTGCGATTAGAAAATCACTTTCTTCGTCACAGTTACACCGTCTTTCGATACGATCTGCACCAAAAGTACTTGTTGTGTAGCTGAAAGGTTCGCAAAAGACGTAGCGGTAGCATTGATGCTTTCGCGTGAAGCTACCAGACGTCCGCGGATGTCGAAGATTTTCACCGATTGCATGTCAACCGTTCCGGAATTAATTTCAAGCGACGTCCCGTTTTTGTAGACGGTTACGGCATTGTCGGTCAACACGGGTTGATCTATACTCAATGTCGTTGTGTTAAATACGATCTGGAAGCGGTCATTGAACGTTCCGGCGTCAGTAGCGAAGGTATAGTCACCTGATTTGATGTCGTGCAACACGTTGGTAGCATTGTCTTTAAGGTATACAGCCTGACTTCCGAAAAGACCATCGAAGCTGTTCATTGCGATCGCATAGTTACCGGCTGTTGGCGTTTTGATACCCATTGGCACGGTGTCGCTGTCAGCGAACGGAAGGGCACGACCCTGGATGCTATAGGCCTGGTTGTCAATCACAGAATACAATTGTGGTGCATTTTCCGGGATCATGGCACCGTCATACAGCGGTTCGATACCATTGGTTGCTTCTGAAACGTAGCCCACAAGCGACTGGCTCATTACGGCACCGTCTTTTTTCAGGTCAAACCAGATACGGTGGCGCTCCGGACCTGTTACGCCGAACTCAGACGAACGGAAGAACTGGTTCTGGTGGTTGTTAACACGCATACCGTTGTTGAACACAATCGACACAGCCGCAGGGACGGTAACCAGGAAGCCCTGGCCCACCTGGATAGTACCATTTGGCACTTCACCACCTGCAGCGGCAGCGGCACCTGTTCCGTTAAAGGAAGCGTAGTTCGCTGCACCCGGCGCGGTTTGCGTGATGTGCGCCCAGAAATAGAGCGTACCCACAGTTGGATTGGCAGTCAGGAAGGAGTTCGCGTTGATCGGTGACGGATACGGGTTGCCGATTAGGTTGTTACCCACGGCAGCAGTAGCCACTCCGTTTGTTGCCTGGAACGTATACGTGCCGTTGTTAGGCACACCTGTAAAGGTACCGGTCCAAGGCGCTACGGTTGAAGGATGGTTGTTCGGAGCCCGCACCATATACCCTTTAGTAGGAAGGAAATTGTATGTGGTGGCGTTTTCGCCCAAACCGGTCGGCGTTGCGGTGAACACACCTTTGAAGCTGTTGGTGTCTTCGTCCAGCACATAAAAACGGTTTGAAAGTGTCTGGTCAGAGAAATTGAACAGGTTCTGGCCCGTAACCGGAGACGACCAATAGATATAGTCTTGTCTTCTCATGTTCGCCGTACGGCTGATCGAGATGTTACCTGTGTTCGCAACGTTGTTGACCTGAATCAGGTTGGCGTTACTTTCAAATTCAGCAGTTGCCCCCGTGTTCACTGTCAACGCGTTTTGAAGAGTGACCGATTCACCCGTTGTAACGGTCAGGGTACCACTGTTTACGTCAAGCGAGTACGCGTTGATAGAAGGCTCTGCACTGGTGGTGTAATCACCAGCAATAGTCGCCGCTACCAGGCTGTTCGGCGCGCCGGCTGACCAGCTTGTTCCGTCCCAGGTCGTACGGCCCAGAAGGTAGAAGTTACGGAGACGCGTTTGCGATGTTCCGGCGGTCATCAGCACACGGAGTTTACCATTTGTGCTTGGGTAGGAGGCTACGTTAATATCGTAGGTCAAGGTGCTGTATGTAGCCGATGGTGGAGCAATACTCGTTAAAGTCGTATAGTTGGCACCACCGTCTGTTGAAATTTGTAGCTCAAGTGTCTGGCCGTTATTTCCGCCGAAAGTGGCTGTTTCGAACTGCACGCGGAAATCACTTTCCTGTGTGAAATCGATTACAGGTGTATCGAGATATGCGCCGATGCTATTAAAGCGCAGGTACGAGGTGTTGAAAGCAGCGCCGCTGGCTACAAAGCCTTGGACCAGGGCCGCGTCAACAGTAGATTGTGTGCCGAAACTATTGAAGTACGGAATGGTAAAGGGTACGACCACTTTTCCGCTGACAGCAACTGTAGCATTTGCAGGCGCATTTCCGCCCGAGATAGTTACCGTTCCTGAATAATCGCCGGCCGTAGTTCCGGCTGCCTGGCGAACATACAATGGAGCATTTGTAAGCGTGCCGCTGGTGTACGCCACGTTTACGGAAGAAGAGAAGTTTGTATTATCCGTAGAAACCTCAAATCCAGTTGTAGCGCTGGCGGTTAGGTTACCGGATGCAGGCGTAAGATTAGCACCCGTGATACCAATGGTTTGAGAAGTAGACGGACCAGAACCGTCGAAATAGTTCAGTCCGGTGATCGTAGACGGAGCGGCAGAAATTTGCGGAACCGGGCTCGCTTCTACAATACCGTTGAATTCAAAACTGTTCACGCTGAATGTCGCACCCGAGTTAGTAGCGCCCCATGCATAGAGACGGAATGTGATCGGACCCGATACGTTTTGGAACGATGTGTCTGTCAGCGAAATGGTTGTTCCGGTGAGCGTTGCTGTCCCGATATTTGCGGTAAAATTATCTACGCTTGAACGTAACGCCGCCGATGTTACCGCATTTGATGCTGAGAACTGGGCGGTGTATATGAAGTTGGTAAAGTCCATCTGGTAACCAGCAACCGGCGTCAGTGTGAATTCGAAGTATGCCGTAGGGTCAAGACTAGCCGTATCCCATGAACTGCCATTGTATCGATCATTTGCGTTGGTTCCGGTTACACCCGAACCACGGCCGATACCAGAAACGGAAATATTGGCGTCAAATGTTTGTCCGTTAGTATAGGGGTTTGAAAGCCCCGGATTGGTTCCGGTGATGGGGTTAGCAAAAATCGGCGCAGGCACGATATTGAAAGCAGCACTCACAGCAGGCGTAAGCGCGCCAAATGAAGCGGTAAGGGTCAATCCGGTTCCAATTGCCGTGTGCGTGATGGTCGTGAAGGAAGCAACACCACTCGTAGCGGTTGCCGTAAGCGGGGTTGTAGTCAATGTACCGCTTGACGTAAGGCTGACAACTGACACGAAATCGAGGTCGCGACGGTTGTTTACGTCAGTAGCTTCTACCGTTTGCGTCGTTGCCATCGCTACGTTTACTACGGTCTGTGTTGGAGTAGTAGTAAACGACAGCTTAGTAGCTGTAACCTCAATCCGGTTATTATCCCCAGCAATTGATGAAGATGCGCCTCCTGCGTTGGCAGCAGCAAAGAGCGATCCACTCGGATTTGCAGTAGCAGACGAAATCGTCAACTGGGGTTGCGCGTTGTCGGTTACCGTTGTTTTAAAGGTCACACGAACCGAGAAAATTTTAGCTGTTCCGGAAGCAGCAGAGAGGCTGAAACCAGAAAGGGCTGTTGTAGCAGCCGCCGTGGCTTCTGCCAATTCGGTCGTGCCGTCGTATAAAGCAATTTTCTCAAGGTTAGACGACCCTGTTACCGTAAATGCCAGATCGGTCAATATCGTAGCGAGACCATCGTCTGTCGGTGTACCGGTCACATCGTTGAGTGAAAAGCGCGCAATCTCGAAGCTCGTAGCCGTTACATCCGTACCCAGTGACGTTAGGTAATCAACATTGGTAGCAGGCGTAAACGTGCCGTCAGCCGTAATAGTAGAAACGGAATTAGTAGCCGAGGCGATAGGACCCTGAAACGCACTTGCGACTTCAGTGCCGGTTAATGAACCCGATGTGGCGACTGGCGTTACGCGAAAGGACAGGTACTGCCCAACATCACTTGAACCCGGCACATATGTTATAGACGTAGCACTTCCAATCGCAACGGCGCCCGTGCCAGATGCGTTTGCCGACCGGAACCAACGGAAGGTTGATGTACCCTCCGGATCGCTCTCGGTGTCAGAATAGGTATAAGAACCCGTAAGCGTGCTACCGGTTATCAATGAACCGGAAAAACTTACGCTTGATGCTACAGGAACATTGTTACTGGAAGCATTCAAGGTTATACTGAAGTTGTCAACTGCCATACCAGCGTCCGCGCCGGTATTATCGGAATCAACCCATCTTAGATATATAGTCGTACCATTTGGAATAGCGGAAGCAGGTGTATATGTACCTCCAATGCCTGCTACGCGGTTGGCCCCAGTGTTACCCACCAACTGCCCAGCTGTTCCCGAGGTAATCGGAGGGACAAAGTTGTAAGACGTTCCCATGTTCGTGTAAGTCGAACCATTGGTACTGTACTGCAAAACAAGGCCTGTTTCCAAACTTCCGTTTTGTCCAAGGCGCCACTGTTCTCCGTCGTAAGAAACGGTAATCGATGTGATTGTCACCCCCGTGTTGTTGGTGAAGCGAGCCTCGGTGTTTCTAATCGTGCTACTTGAAGCCAATGAACCTAAGGCGCGTTCGCCGTCCGACGCGACACCATAGTTGTAGTTTCCACCACCGTTGGAAGATCCATTATTGGACACGACAGTGGTTGAGCTGGAACTCGTTGCGGTACCTACAAACCAACCGGAAGGGGTTGTCGTGCCAGTGGCACCCATTCCGTCAAAATTCTGCGTTACGGCGGAATTAGCGGTTGTAATGGAGACCTGCGCCACGCTCTCAAGCGAGAACAACGCCAACGCAACTCCAAAAATACTCAGTAGTAACTGTTTCTTCATACAATAGATTTTACCTCTTTTTAAGGGGCACAAAGATAGGGCATAAAAAGCAGTTTTTGGCGATTTTGCACTCCAAAATGAGTGGCATTTTATACACATTGTTAATAACTTACGTCCAAAAACGCTCTTTTTTTGAGAGTTTCGACAGGGGGGATTTAACAAAAAATGTACACATCGGTCATAGCGGATGATGTATCTTCGGCAAAAATTCAATAAATGGCGTCTCGTTATCGTATTCTCGTCATTCTCGTCCTGTTCATGGCCCTGACAGCCCGCGCCGGTTTCGTGTTGCTTCCTATGGACGAAACCACGCAGCAAAACCACCTCAAGGCCTACGGTATCACCTATTGGTGTCTTGAGCGCCAATATAAGGCCAGTTGGCTGCTCAATTACCGCGGCGGCTCGTTCCTGCTACCGGATGCCGCCGAAATCCGGAAGGAATGCCAGATTCGCGGTGTCAGCTTTGAAGTACTGTCAGATGCAGAAGCAAATGCCATACTTGAAGAGATCGCCAGTCCGTCCCAAAACATGGAGACGGTCATCCTCGAAAAGGCTCCTAAAATTGCCGTCTACACCCCGCCGGGCAAGCAACCATGGGACGATGCTGTTACGATGGTGTTGACCTATGCAGAAATTCCCTTCACGGCGATCTACGATGAAGAGGTGCTGTCAGACGCGTTGATCCAATATGAATGGCTGCACCTGCACCATGAGGATTTCACCGGTCAATACGGGCGATTCTATGGAAGTTATAAAAACACCCCCTGGTATATCGAACAAAAGAAAGATGCCGAGGCACTGGCCACCAAATTGGGATACGCCAAAGTGTCTGAAGAAAAACTCGCCGTCGCGAAGAAAATCCGGGATTTTGTTATCGGGGGCGGTTTTATGTTCGCCATGTGTTCGGCAACCGACAGTTTTGATATCGCCCTTTCAGCGGAAGGGGTTGACATCTGCGAAGCCATGTTCGACGGTGACGCTTCCTCGCCGAATTACCAGACCCAAATCGACTATACCCGTACGTTTGCCTTCAAGAACTTTACGCTTGAGCGCAATCCGAACGTGTATGAGTTCTCAGATATCGACACCACCAACAAGCGTGTGGCAGCCGTCCCGATGGAAAAAGACTATTTCACCCTGATGGATTTCTCGGCTAAATGGGATCCGATCCCGTCGATGCTATGCCAAAACCACACCCAACTTGTCAAAGGGTTCATGGGGCAAACCACGGCCTTCGAGCGCGACCTTGTCAAAACCAATGTGTTGGTAATGGGCGAATGCAAACTGAACGGCGAGGCGCGTTACATCCACGGTGAAATGGGAAAAGGTATGTGGACGTATTACGGCGGCCACGACCCGGAAGATTACCGTCACCAGGTGGGCGATCCGCCAACGGTGCTTGACCTGCATCCGACTTCACCCGGATACCGACTGATACTCAATAACGTCCTGTTTCCGGCGGCCCGCAAGAAAAAACAAAAAACCTGATCATCGATCAGGTTTTTTGTCATCGCATCTGGCTAATGTCGAACCAATACCAGCGTTCTTTGCCGTTGGGTTCTTTCATCCTTACTTTCTCATATTGGTTGCCGTTGTCATCCTGAATGATGTTGCGCTTGATGAATTCACAATCCGGGCACCATTTTTTAAGCACATCGGCTTCTTCCGCCGCCGAGGTCACGTAGATCGCTCTCGCCATCGATGAGCCGTCCTGGGGCAGGTTTTTTTCGTTCTGGCGTGCGCCGCATCCAACGACGGCCACAAACACCATCCCGGTAAGCATGTGACGTAGCATGTTATTGGTTGTTGTCAATGATATAATGCAGGACTTTATCCATCAGGTGCACCCGGTCTTTTCCTAACACATTGTGCTTGTGCATGGGATAGGCGAAAAAGTCAACCTGCTTCCCAGCTTCGATGAATTTTTTCAACAAGGCAAAATTTTGTTGCATCACCACCACATCGTCGCTCGTGCCATGAATCAGCAGCAATTTTCCCTTCAGGTCATTTACATACCCCAATGTGCTGTTTTCCGCAAATCCCTCCGGATTTTCCGCAGGTGTATCCATATAGCGTTCGCCATACATCACTTCGTAATACTTCCAATCGGTAACCGGTCCGCCGGCAACGCCCGTGGTAAAGGTGCCCGGCTTCCGAAGCATCAGGCTGGTGGTCATGAAGCCACCATAGCTCCAGCCGTGTACCGCCAGGCGCTTCCCATCTACGAAAGGCAACGATTTCAGGTAGTTGACGCCCGCAAGCTGGTCGTCCATTTCGTTTAGTCCGAGGCGCCGGTGGATGACGCTCTCGAATGCTTTTCCGCGGTTGTCAGAGCCGCGTCCGTCAACCGTAAATACCAGATAGCCTTGTTCGGCCATCCAATACATCCACAGGTTGGCGCCATCCAGCCATGAGTTGGTAATCAGTTGGGCATGAGGCCCGCCGTATACATACACCAACACAGGGTATTTTTTTGAAGCATCGAAGTTACTCGGCTTGATTAGTCGGGTATAGAGATCGGTCGTGCCATCGGCTGATTTGATGGTACGGATGTCCGCTGTACCTATTTCGTAACCTTCGTACTTGTTTTTGCTTTCAAGCAACACCGACGCTTTTCCGTTTTTGTCATACAGCAGTGATCGGGAAGGGGTGGTGTGGTTGGAATATTCATCAAAGACCCAGTTGCCATCCGTGCT
>JAIXYI010000039.1 GCA_027490305.1 Flavobacteriaceae bacterium | reverse complement strand
GTTTGGACCAATGCGCGAAAGCGTTCGGAACTCAACGTATTCGACAAACAGTTCAACGAAACCGTCTACAACACTTACAATTTTCCGCAGTCGTATAACGGGCTTAAAAACGCGGCAAAAAGTCTGCTGTCGGATTTCCTGGTCGCAACATCGTCGAGCCCCCGGGGTGTCGAACGCATTCGGAAGCAGATTCGGGCGCGTGAGCGTAAAAGCCCCAAATACAACTATTGCCACCGCCAACTGCAGGAGGGAAAGCCCGCCTTCGTTTTTTGCACCAACCAACGTCCTTCACAGGCCATCGCGCCTATTTTGGCAGCCCAGGACCTCGGGATACCGACTGGAACCTTTATTTTTTCATGGGACAACCTACCCAAGGCGACGACCGTCATCGAAACAGATTATTATTTCGTCTGGAGTGATCACATGAAACGGGAACTGCTGCGTTATTGTCCGTATGTGAAAGAAGAACAGGTTTTCGTAACGGGCACTCCGCAGTTTGCGAGCCATTTCGACAAAAATCTGATTGAACCAAAGGCGTCTTTCTTTGAGCGCCATAGCTTGGATACCTCCAAACAGTACATCTGTTTTTCAGGGGATGATATCGTAACCTCTCCGCTCGACCAATATTACCTCGAAGACCTCGCGCTTGCCGTACGCGAGTTGAATGCGTCGGGTCGCCGGTTGGGTATTATCTATCGGAAATGCCCTGTTGATTTTACCGATCGGTATCAGTCCATCCTCGAAACCTATTCAGACGTCATCACCTCTATTGACCCGCTGTGGCGGCCGGTGGGTTCCAGTTGGAATGAAATCATGCCGTCGAAAGAAGATTTTGCCCTTCAGGCCACTATTTGTGAACACACGGAATTTGTAGCAAACGTGGCGTCATCGATGGTGTTCGATTTTGTGGCACACCATAAATCCTGTGTGTTTTTCGACTACGAACAGCCACAGTTGAAAAAAGGAATCCGCGATATCGGACAGAATTACAAGTATATCCATTTTCGCTCGATGCCATCGCCCGATGCCGCACTTTGGTGCCGGAATAAGAAAGACCTCGCACAGTTGACGGCGGATATCCTGGATGGAAAAACGACCAACGTGCCCGACGGACTTCGGTGGTTTGATATTGTTGTAGGACCCGATGCAACAAAAGCGTCCTCCCGCATATGGGATGGTATCGACAGCGTGCTTTCAAAAAAACTGTAACCGTGCACATAGCGTTTCTCCTTCCCGAATATCCACACAATAGCCTTAGGCCCAGTGGGGGGTTAGGTACCAGTACGCGTAATCTTGCCGCGGCATTGGCGCTCCGTGACGTGCAGGTGTCCGTGATCGTATATGACCAGGCTGCGGATGCTCATTTTGAGGAGAACGGTATTGCCATCCACACGCTTAGAAGCATGCGGTTTCCAGTGGCGGGATGGTACTTACACCGCCTTCACATTGCGAAGGAAGTACGGAGATTGATAGTGGAAAAAGGGATTGATTTGGTTGAGGTTCCGGACTGGACAGGTATCTCGGCTTTCATGAAATTGGATGTTCCTGTCGTAATGCGGTTTCATGGGAGTGACACCTATTTCTGTCATATTGAAGGTCGTCAACAGAAAATAAAGAACCGGATCTTTGAGTTTTTGGCTGCCCGCAATGCTACTGCATTTATAGCGCCCAGCACGTTTGCAGGAGCAGTGTCGTCGAAGCTGTTCCGTTTGAAGAATCCCGTTAAAGTAATTCCTTATGGCCTCGACCTTGCCCATTTCCAGAATCCCGATCCCACAGATTATGAGCCATACAACATGCTGTATCTCGGAACGGTGATTCGAAAGAAAGGCGTATTGGAATTACCCCGAATCTTTCGTCTTACACGCGAACAGTTACCACAGTCACGCTTGTTGATTATCGGTGGAGACTCGTCAGATCAGCTAACCGGAGCGCCTTCTACACTGGAAATGCTGTTTGAAATGCTCGAACCCGATGACCGTCCTTTTGTTACCTATGCCGGTATCATGCCCTACGCCGAAGTTCGAAACGCAATTCGGCGTGCTCATGTTTGTGTGTTCCCGACGTTCGCCGAGACCTTTGGGATGGTGACGGTTGAATGTATGGCCATGAATAAAGCGGTCGTCAACAGTAATATAGGCTGGGCAAATGAACTGATGGTAGATGAAGAAAGTGGCCTATTAGTCAATCCACGGGATGCGTCGGCATTCGCATCGGCAGTGGTAGGCCTATTTACCGACGCAAACCGCACGTTGCGGATCGGTGCCGCGGCACGTGCTTTCGTAGATACCCATTTCGACAGTGATGAAGTGGCCAAAGCTAATATCGCCTTTTATAAACAGACACTGGCAAATGGTAGTAATCGTTCATAATTCGGACCGGGTAGTGGCAGTCGAGGGCTGTAATGGCATTGCCGTCAACGGAACCCTCTTATCTGCCGTACGAGAAGCCACCCAGAAAGCGAAGGGTACGATAGTATGGTGCCACGAGTCTTTGTTGCCTTATTTTGACCGCGATAGGATGGAGGAATTGTTGCACCATCGGTCAATGCTTATTTCCTACGATGCCGGAGGTGTTTTTTTGCCCGATGCGTTGGGCTATGTAGAAGGGGCCTCTTTTGTATCGTTTCCTCGGGATGTGCCCTTTCCTACCTGGCGGATGAGCAGTTATATAGGGGCGGTCCATTTCGAAACGATGGAGCAGCTTTTAGCCGTCGGGGTCGAAGTAAGCTCTTTCGACGAATTTCTCGCCTCCACATGTAAGATCGCTCAGTTAAATGGCCTGATCTGTCTCTCAGAACCGCGCTTGCTTGTAAGCCATGACGTAAAAATGCCTTCCAGGGGTACGTATCGTGACTTGTTTCGGTTTGTATCCCGTCATCATGGACGTTACTGGTCTTCGTTTCTTTTGGTGTGCCTCCTTTTCTTCGAGTATCGACTATTGATTTTTGCTTTCTTGTCGGCGCTGCGCGTTCCAAAACACTCCGGTTCCTGCGAGCGTTTTACGCCTCGTCAGAACAGTACACGTCAGGTAGTGCACGAAGGTACCGTAGACGTCGTGATCCCTACAATAGGACGGCGTACGTATCTCTATGATGTGCTAAAGGACCTCGCCGCTCAGGATTATCATCCCAAAAACGTCATCTTGGTAGAGCAGAATCCCGAGCCGGGCAGTACCTCCGCGCTGGACTATATCCATACCGAAAGCTGGCCTTTCCGCATACATCATTCCTTTATTCATCAGGCGGGTGCCTGCAATGCCCGTAACAGGGCGCTGGAACAGGTATCGTCAGAATGGATTTTCTTTGCGGATGATGATATTCGCCTGCCGCCGGATACCCTATCGGGAGCGCTCAACAGCGCCCGTCGGTACGGAACAGATGGCATTATGCTAAACTGCTTGTCGGTGGGTGCATGGAACGTGTTCAATTCTGTTCACCAAACCTCCATATTTGGCACGAACTGCAGTTTCATAAAGCGTCAGAATCCCATGCCGCGTTTTGATATGGCGCTTGAGTTCGGCTATGGGGAAGATACCGACTATGGGATGCAGTTGCGCTACAAGGGAGTCGATATCCTTTACGTGCCGAGTCCGGTATTGACGCATCTTAACGCGCCTATCGGAGGATTTCGAACGCGATTTCGCCAACCTTGGGAAGGTGACAAGGTACAGCCCAAGCCATCGCCAACCATTATGCTGGTCAAGCGGAGGCATAGTTCGCTTGAACAAGTGCGCGGATACAAACTCGTGTTGTTCCTAAAGTCGCTAAGCGCGCTACCCCTTACTGAAAAAGGGTATTTGGTGTTTAATTTTTGGAAAAAGTGGAGAGCTGCCGTAACTTGGTCGTCACGGCTTGAATCATGATCAGACTATTTACAGACGCGGCTTATTTAACGGAATCTCATCGAAGGTTTGTTTTTCCGCTTCTTTTTCATACCTGGTATAAGAAAGACGATGCGCTAAGGGGGCTCTATCCATTGGTGGATGACCCAGTTGAGGCAGACGTACACGTATTGCCCGTCAGTGCCGAATATTATATAAGCACCCGTTCGACTGAGATGGACCAGTTCATCAATCGTGCACTTTCGCTCAGAAAAGACGTTTGGGTATACTCATCCGGCGATTTAGGAATTTCGTTTGGTAACGAAGTAACGGTATTTCGCTTTGGGGGGTTCTCGAGTAAAATCCCTTCAAATACAGTTATACTTCCCGCCCATACGGTAGACCCGTATCCACTACTTGATGCTGATTTTACTACCTTAGAGAAAGAAGATTCCCCTAAGATTGCGTTTACCGGTAATGCGGACGCGGGTGTCCGAAAGTGGGTAACAGAATACTACATTCAACTGTTTTATGCCTGGCACCGATTGACAAAAAAACTGCCATCCGACAGGCAGCCGTTTTTTCCTTCGGGCATCGTACGGCACCGATTACTCACGGGGATACAGCGTGATGGGAGAATAAAGACGGATTTTGTATTTCGGAAAACCTATCGTGCCGGTGCCCGTACGGATGAAGAACGCCGTCGTACCCAGTTGGAATTTTATCACAATATGTATGGTTCCCCGTATACGTTCTGTATGCGTGGAAATGGAAATTTTTCCGTGCGTTTTTATGAAGCGCTTGCAATGGGCCGCATTCCTGTTTTGGTCGATACCGACGTACGACTTCCGTTGGAAAGCTTGATCCGTTGGGAACGTCATTGCGTGAGAGTAACGGCGAAGAATCTAATAGAAGAACTCCTTGATTTCCATCATCGCATTTCTCCAGAGGCCTTCCGCTTAATGCAGGAAGAAAATCGTCGTTTGTGGCTGGACAAACTTTGCGATATTCGTTTTTTTCATAGCGTCTATACAGATTTCATGACGAAACAAGGTCAAACCCCTCACCATGTATAGTCCCATCCATAAAAGGATACGACGCTCGTTGGCTTCGTTCGAGAAAAAGGCCCGACTGTGGCTTCATTTTATGAAGCACCCTACCCTGCGGGTCCCGATCGGTCGCTCTATTGTGTTCTATTGCAATGGGGTGGTGCCTCATGGAGGAATGGTAGATCGACTGAAGGGAATTATTTCCTGTTACGAACTCGCCCGTCTTGAAGGACTTGATTTTCGGATAGTCTATACATCACCCGTTGACCTCGGCGATTTTTTTGTTTCCGGAACGCATGATTGGACTCAACCAAAGGAAGGCTTCAACCCCTTCTATTCGCGTGTTTGTTATTATATGGATGACTTCAACACAGACCTCCGGGAGGTGGTAAGGTCACGCAGGGTGCGACGGTTCTGTTTTTTCTACAATATCAATGCTCTTAAACGATGGTATCCGGATCTTGACAAGGAGTCGCTAGACGCAAAATGGCGAAGTGCCTTCCACACGTTGTTCGTGCCCACAGCCATGCTTTCCGGTCGTTTGCTTTCCGTCCAAGAGCGGTACATCTGTTGCCACGCCCGCTTTACATCGTTGATGGGTGATTTCCGCGACACCACAAAAGCGGTTCTTACAGAAAAAGAGAAAGAAACCCTCATCCGCCAAGTGCTTGACATGATCGAGCAAATAAAGGCAGAAAACCAATATCCGGTCTATGTGTTGTCTGACAGCCAGCGCTTTCTTGCCCATTGCGAAGCATTGCAGGGGATTAGGATATTACCAGGCGAGCCGGGTCATGTTGGCGTTGTCGGGACGGCAGATCCCAACGAGGCGTTCACAAAGACCTGGATTGATTTTGATTTCCTATCCCGCGCAGAGTCGGTTTACCTGCTACTGGGAGCGCGCATGTATAATAGTGATTTCAGTAGGTATGCTGCCTTGTTGGGACAGGCAAGGTTCGAAGTCGTAAAACCACAGGCTTCATGAAGCGATTTACTCTGATTGTCTGCACCTATAAAAGGGCGTTACCCTTACAGACGCTGCTGGAATCAGTATCGGAACAAGTAGCGTATCCCGATCAAATCTTGATTATAGACGGATCTCCTGATAACGAAACCGCCGATATGCTGTCGCGGAACGCCTACCGTAATCTTACCTACTTTAAGGTGCCGCCCGAACACCGGGGGCTCACACGACAACGCAATTTCGGTATTGAACGCGTAGACTCTGATAGTGAGATCGTATGTTTTCTAGATGACGATACGGTGCTTACCAAGCGGTACTTCGAGGAATTGATTTCTACCTACGATACATTCCCCGATGCATTGGGCGTTGGCGGATATATTACAAACGAGATTCAAAGCACACCCGTTCCGGCTCACTATATAGCCAAGCGGAATGAATATGTATACGATGGGTGGAAAAGAACGGATGGTCCTCGATTCGTTTTGAGAAAGAGGCTCAGACTAGATGCCGACGTGCCGCCGGGCTTTACGCCGCATTTTTCGCACGGCCGAAGTGTAGGTTTTCTCCCCCCCAGCGGGAAAATATATGAAACCGGGACGCTTATGGGGGGGGTATCTTCCTTTCGAAAGGAAGTGTTCGCGCGTTTTCGATTTTCTCCATACTTTGAAGGTTACGGCCTTTACGAGGATGCAGACTTTACTATCCGGGTAGCAAAGACCGGAAAGTTGTATTGTAATACAGCTGCGACACTGTTACATTACCATCATCCTTCAGGTCGTCCAAATCAATTCGGCTACGGGCGTATGGTCGTACGTAATGGTTGGTATGTCTGGAGGGTATTCAATCCGAAACCTTCTGTAAATGCTGCCTATAAGTGGCATGCAATTACACTTTTACTTATGATTATTAGGTTCGGCAACGTGTTCACTACAAAGGAACGTGTGGCCGCTTTTTCTGAAGCACTCGGACGACTCTCTGGCTGGGTCTCACTTTTATATGACCGTCCCAAAATAAACGACTATGGTAAAGACTGAAGTTACTGTCTTTTTTGATTCGACACTCGAACATATGCATCAGTTGTATTGTGGCTTTGCACTGCTCGAAAAACAGGGAGAGATACGGTTGCGGTATGTGACCGACCGACGCAATATCCCTGCACATTTGCTTCGAGTCGAAATTGCCGGAAAAAGGGTGGTCTTCGACATGGCAGATGGCAGCACCTTGACAAAACCGTATGTTGATGAAGCCGACTACTACGTAAAGCGAATGTTGCTTCGAGCCGATTTGGAGCGCTCAGAAAAACTGATTCCTTTCGGATTGGCGTATCCCGTTTTTGCGCACAATCTTTTTTTGGCTACGGTATTTAGAAAAGACCGAAAACTGTTGCCTTTTTCTATGCGTTATTGGCCTGTAATCCCTGCCTTAATGGGAGTGATGGATAATGTCGATACCGGCCATCATACACGTTTTCGGCATAGCGCGGGTCAGAATCGTAAAGTCATTTTTTCAAGTAAGCTGTGGCAGCCGGAAAACGTAAATGACACCGGGAAAAGGTTACAGCGGATAGAAATTAACCAAGAACGTATCGATTTGGTTCGCGAACTTCGGCGGGCTTTGGGAGATGATTTTGTAGGCGGCATAAGACGAGATGAACTATCACAGATGCTTTCGCCCGACGTATTGATTGATCGCCGACAATCACATAAGGCTTACTATCGAAAAGTATTAGCGGGCTGCGGTGTGGGCGTGGCAAATGCAGGTCTTGAAGATTCAATCGGATTCAAGTTTGCCGAGTATGTTGCGAATGGTTCGGCGCTTCTTACCAATGATATTTCAAAGTATGCACTTCCTGGAGGCTTCGAGGAGGGGGTACATTATCTTACGTATCGAAATGTTTCGGATTGTGTTGATAAAGTGGGCGAACTTTTGGCCAATGACCGGGCCCGAATAGCGATGGGCAAAGCGAACGAACGCTATTACGATGACGTACTCGAACCCGCAACCAATATGAAGCGCGTCATCGGCTGTGTACTGGGTGCCCCACATTTCGAACGTTAAGGTTTTAGCGCTATATTTACGGCTGATTGGGAAACCAACGTTTTATCCTCCATGAAGACAGCCGAAGAAATACTTGAAACCAACAAAAAACAGCGCGAGTTTTACAACCACCAAACGCGGCAAAATCTAGCCACACGACTCTGGGCGAGCCTTCGGAATGGGCTGTTGAACCGCACACGTAAGGCGATTGGAATACAGGAAGAAGTATACGAAACACACCGGCGATGGATTGGTGATATTACGACTAAAAAAGTGTTGGATCTTGGTTGTTTTGCCGGGAACTATTGGTCGCTTTACCTGGCAGAAAATGCAAAGTCATATCTCGGAATTGACCTAAGCGATGTAGGTATTGCTCGCCTGGACGCCCGCCTTGCCCCATTTCCGAATGCAGAGGCCCGCGTGGTCGATTTCCTTTCGCCGGAGTTTAAAGATGCGGAGTTTGACCTTATTTATGCCTATGGTGTTCTGCACCATTTTCCTAACACAGACTTGTTGATTGCCCGTCTAGAGGAAAAGCTCGCCCCTGGAGGAGAGATCATTGCATATGATCCGCTCGAAACCAGTGCGCCACTTAAGTTACTGCGTAGTCTGTACCGGCCTTTCCAGTCCGATGCGGCATGGGAGTGGCCCTTCTCCCGTAAGACTTTCAGGAAGTATCGCGACGCGTTCGAACTTATCGAGCATCACGGTATTCTGGGTCGGGCAAAGTGGGTCGCCCTACTCGGGTTCCTGCCCGTTTCGGAGGCAAAACGAGTTCGTATGGGGTGCCGTTGGCACCGCCACGACTGGGAAATGTCAAGAGTAAGTGACCGTGCCCTGTTCGCCTGTATGCACCTGACCATGCGTCTTAAGAAGAAAGAGCAGGGAGTAGCATCATGAGGTTTGCTATTGTTACACATGTTCCCCATTTTTTCAAAGACGGCCGTTATTTAGCGTATGGTCCCTACGTGCGAGAAATGAATGTTTGGTCACGATATGTGTCAGAGTTGGTAATTGTTGCACCGTTGGCAGAGGGCGAACCTACAGCGCTTGATGTGCCGTACGAAGCAGTCGCTATTGATTTTCGTGCGGTGCCTCCGTTCAGCCTAACAAGCCTTCGCGCTGCAGTAGTCGCCATTACTGCGGTTCCACGCACTTTTTTTGGCATCTTATCGGCTTTTCGGAAGGCCGATCATCTTCATCTTCGTTGCCCCGGAAATGTGGGGCTTTTGGGTTGTATAGCACAGTTTTTTTTCCCCGGAAAACAAAAGACAGCCAAATACGCCGGCAATTGGGATCCTGATGCCCCGCAGCCGCGCTCCTACAGGATCCAGCGTGCCCTGCTTTCTAATGAGTGGTTTTCACGTCGCATGAAGGTGTTAGTATACGGCGCATGGCCCTGTAATACAAGCAACATAGTGCCGTTTTTTACCGCGTCCTATCGCAACGACGATATTATCAATTTGGACGTTAGGGAGTTTCTGGGGCCGATTCAGTTCGTGTTTTCGGGTGCACTTGTGCCAGGCAAACAGCCGCTCTATGCGTTGAAAATTGTACATGGACTTATTAGCCGAGGTTTTAACGCAGCGCTCTCTTTTTACGGCTCGGGCCCTTGCCAGGTATTGCTCGAACACGAAATAGAGAAGCTAGGGTTGCAGCATGTGGTGTGTTGTAAAGGAAGCGTGTCAGCTTCCGAGATGATGGACGCATTTCAGCAAAGTCACTTTACCCTGCTTCCATCACTAAGTGAAGGTTGGCCAAAAGCCGTCGCGGAAGCGATGTTTTGGAAAAGCGTACCCGCAGCCCTTCCTGTTTCATGTATTCCCTATATGCTGGACGAAGGGAATCGCGGTGTCATTCTTTCAGGGGATCTAGATCGTGATATTGCAGTTTTGTCGGCACTTTGTTCAAGCCCTGACGACTACCGCAAAATGGCAGAAGAAGCCGCGCAATGGTCACAACAGTTTACACTGGATCGTTTCGGAGCTGAAATTGAAAAATTGATGCAATGAGGATTTTGCAGCTAATCGATACCCTGGCGCCAGGCGGAGCAGAACGCATGGCAGTAAGTTATGCCAACGCGATTTTTCGGTCTGAGGGCTACTCGGCTATTGTTGCCACACGTCGAAGCGGACCCTTGGCCACGCTCCTTGAACCCGGCGTAAAGCAATTAGATCTGGGGCGGAGACATACGCTAGACCTCAGCGCTATCCTTCGCCTTCGCAGCTTTATCATAAAGGAAAAGATCACGATTTTACATGCCCATTCAACATCACTGTTTCTCGCGACCCTTATTAGAATAACCCTACCTTCCGTTTCGATCGTATGGCATGACCACTACGGCGATAGCGAATTTCTCGAGCGTCGATCGGTAGTGGTTATACGGCTATGCCTGCCGCTGGTGAAGTCGGTCATTACCGTAAACCAGAAATTAGAACAATGGGTGCGGGATTTGGGGCATACATCCGTGGTCTTCCTGCCAAATTTTACATCACCACCCTCTCAACACACGAACCCTTCCATTACCTTAAGCGGAAAACCTGGAAGCCGTATCATCTGCCTCGCGAACTTCAGGCCCCAAAAAGATCATTTTATGCTTTTAGATGCTATGGAAAGAGTATTACTATTGCATCCTGAGGCGACCCTTCATCTGGTGGGTCAAGACTTTTCAGACGACTATTCAATGAAAGTTCGTCAAACAATCGAAAATGACAAGAAACTTTCTGCGAGCATTTTCATATACACAGACTGTTATGACAGTCTTCAACTTATCAGACAATCCGACATAGCCGTATTATCATCGCGTTCCGAAGGGATGCCCGTTGCGCTGCTTGAGTATGGAATATGCAGTAAGCCCGTTGTCGTGACCGATGTAGGAGACGTTTCCAGCGTGGTAGACCACGAGAAAAATGGACTGTGCTCTGTATCCGGCGATCCGGTAGCATTTGCCAGCGCTATGCTTAGACTGCTTGGTAACCCGATTGAAGCGAAGGAGTTTGGGGAAAGACTATACCACCGAATTTGTGCGCGTTTTTCGGAAGCGAATGCAATAACACCCTATTTTCGTCTCATTAAACCAGAAAAAGATGCGTAGTTTCAATGCCTACTTTTGGATGGTTGTGGCGCATATCGTCATCGGAATGGTGTGTTACTTCGTTTCCGCAGTGGCGATGGCGTTTAGCGTAGCGATTGTTATAGCAGGCCTTATCTATATTGTCAAAAAACAAAATCAGCAACACGAAGCGCTGATTGTAGCAGCCTATATCACAGGTGCTGAGGTATTTCTAAGGGCAGCGCATGGCGTGCCTTTTTATGAGTATGGGAAATATTGTGTAGCGTTGGTAATCGGTTTTGGACTATATTTCAAAGGGTTTTCAAAAAATGCCACTCCCTATTGGATCTTCCTGCTATTACTTATCCCCGGGGTCATACTTGGGAATTCCGTTTTGAGCAGCTCTATAGAAAACCGAAAGATTATTTCATTTGTGATATCGGGCCCGCTGTGTCTGGGTTTTTGTACCTTGTATACCTATCAGAGGAGAGTCACATTGCAACAGTTCTATGATATACTTCTCGCAATGGCGCTCCCAGCGATTTCCCTGACGGTGTTTGTTATTTTATTTACGCCGAATCTGCGTGATGTATTGACCGGAACCGGATCTACTGCGGCTACATCCGGCGGCTTTGGTCCCAACCAGGTCTCGACGATTTTAGGGTTGGCCACGTTTATATTTGTTTCACGGGCGCTGCTACAATCTCCCGACATAAGGTTTGTGCTGGTCAATCTCATTGTCGCTGCCGTAGCTGCCTTTAGGGGAATTAATACGTTTTCCCGCGGCGGAATGATTACGGGGGCTGTTATGCTACTCGTCTTACTATACGCGCTCTATCAACGCGTACGCGGCATAACACGTGTCCGTATTTTATATGCTTTTGGAGGTATTGTCATGGTCGCAATCTTTGTATGGTCATACTCACTTATACAGACAGGTGGTTTGATTGGTAAACGATATGCTAATCAGGATGCTTCCGGCAGGGTGAAGGAAAGCCGTATGACCGGACGCGAGGAAATTGCCGAGATGGAGATTAATGCCTTTTTGGAAAACCCGTTTTTAGGGGTTGGAGTGGGAAAAACAATTGATATGCGAGAAGAAGAATCGGGCGTAAATACGGCCTCTCACGACGAGATAACCCGAATGTTGGCGGAACACGGCGCATTGGGTATCGTGATGTTGCTTATTCTGCTCTTCACGCCTATTTTCCTTCGTCTTGACAATAAAGAGAACTTCATGATGTTTCCACTCTTGGTCTTCTGGTTTCTGACAATCAATCACTCGTCTATGCGAATAGCTGCATCGGCGTTCGTATACTCCCTTTCGCTTTTGAAGATCCAGTTTCCCGCTTCAATAGTGCCAAAAAGCCGTCGTTTTCCCGGTATGACGACCCACTCGAAAGCTTGATGGCGCAGATCGGATTTCGATACGACTCGCTACAAAACCGCCAAAACGGTCAAACAAAGAAAAGTCATGCCGTTGGGCGATGAAAAAGATGCAGAGTCACTATTTTTAGTTAATTTGGCTGCAAACCCCGTAGGAAGTAATATGTACTCTATGAGTAAGATCCATTTTGAAATTTCCGAGAGGAAAATACTCCTCCGGACTTTCGATGTGGCTTCTGTTTTCGGCGCTTTATTTCTTCTCGATAAGTTAGTCGACTTCGATTATTTTAGCTTTCAACGGGGTGACTACTACGAGTTGACGATACTGGCACTCTACATCAACGTCCTCGGTACGGTCTTCGAGATGTACAACTTACAGGTAGCCAGTAACCAGTTGCAGGTTATCCGAAGTATCCTCTTTACAGCCACCGCAACCGGTATTTTTTACCTGTTGACCCCATTTTTCACGCCTTTCCTGCCGCTGAATCGTATCCAGATCGTGTATTTCTTCCTCGGGCTTTTCGCCGGGTTGTTTGTGTGGCGCTTTTTCTATCAGGCCTTTCTGGCATCACATCGATTTGAAAAAAAGGTGGTTTTGATTTGCGACCGCGAATTACTACCCTCGTTGATTGCGTACCTCGCAGACGCCGATCCGCACTATCGCGTGGTAGGATACATCAATCCGGATGAATCGGATCACGGAACTGTCAAAGCGGATGTGCAGGTAATCGGAGTGGGGGAAGCCGCTTCTTTTGTCACCGAAAACGGTATATCGGAAGTAGTGGTCGACTCGAAAAAAGCCAAGCGGATGACGGTGTTTCTCTACACCCAACTCGTCTACCTGCTTGAGAATGGGGTCATTATCCGCGACTTCGCACAGGTCTACGAATCGATGATGCAACGCATTCCGATGGAGCACTTCGCTACCGACTTCTATCGCTACTTCCCGTTCAGCCGAAGCAACAACAACAAGCTGTATCTCCTTATCGTGAAGGCACTGGAAGTGATTTTCTCATTTGCCGGCCTGGTTGTCTTGTGCATACTGCTTCCGATTATACTGCTGGGAAATCTACTCGGAAACCGGGGTAAGTTGTTTTATGTGCAGGAACGCGTGGGCAAGAACGGAAAAGCCTTTCGTATCTATAAATTCCGGACGATGGTACGCAACGCCGAACACCAAGGTGCGGTTTTCGCCTCTACGAACGATGTGCGTGTGACGCCCTTTGGGAAGTTCTTACGGAAGACGCGCTTCGACGAAATGCCACAGTTCATCAACATATTGAAAGGGGACATGGCGTTTATAGGTCCGCGCCCCGAACGGCCGGTGTTTGTCAACGAGTTATCGAGGCGGATGCCCTTCTACGAAACACGGCACGTCATCAAACCGGGCATTACGGGTTGGGCACAGGTCAAGTATCCCTACGGACAAACCATGGACGACAGCCTGATCAAACTGCAATACGACTTGTATTACATCAAGCACCGCAGTATCTTCCTTGATCTTAATATCATCATCAAGACCTTCAGTACCGTCTTATTTTACAGGGGGCAGTAAAAGATTGCTTTTGTAGACCCTGAAAAGGTAGAGTCCGTTTACCAGTAAAACCGGCATCAAAAGCAATAGGTGGGGTTTATTTAGCATGTATAGCAGATAGAACACCTGGCATCCCGCCGCTGCATACCACCACAACTGCACGTTTTTCTTTCCAACTGAAAGCAACGATACGACCAGGCCACCGAACAACGGAGAAAACAGGAAGGCATTGTAATTCCAGGCCACTTCCTCATGGAACGAATACAATCCCACAACAGCCAGAAAGGTTCCCAAAAGAGCGCTTACGACCCACCATGTCAGCATGACCGTGCGGTTTCGCACCAGCGCTAGCACCAGCATCACCGCTGCATAGGTGTAGGCATTGTCCCACCAAGAGGTTTCGCTTTCGGTTTTCGGGGCCTCATACACCGTTACAGTTCGGTCGGTGAGGGGCAGCGATCCGTTTCGGGTTTTCGAGATGCTCTCCATAAACTGCAATGGAAGATAGACTTTATACATCTCGCGGTCGGTCTTCGCGCCAAACATGATACTGATGCCGAGATTCGCGTAGAACTGTCGTTGCAGGTAGCCGTAGAGTATCCGGCGATTGGTTTCTCCTTTTCCTGCAACATCAAGTGACAAGGGTTTCCCTAACGCGTCGGTAATGATGTCGGCTACCATCGTCGTACAGTTCCGATCGATGAATTTGTAGGTGTAATAACGTTCGTTCGATCCTAAAATAGATTCGAGCCGGTCAAAAATCTGCTGTTTTTGAGCGGGCGTAAGGTTAAGCAACTGCTCGTAGACCGAACGTCCCAAATACTGATATTCATAGAGGAATTCCCCATAAGATGCCGTCGTAACGAAATACTGCAGGTCGCCCTTTACAAATTTCAGGTAGAAGTTCGGCGTGCTGAAATCGAAAGCCCCAAAATTATACACGGTATCGATGCCCAACTGCGGATCGAACACCCGAATGGCCGTGTGGCCAAAAAGCGAATACAACTGGTCACCGGTGTCACAGGTAAGTACGGAAACGCGTGCATCGGGCGATAATGCTTCAGCCCGCGCCGCGCCCAGCGGCAACAGCATCGCAAAGAAAACGAGTAAAAAGAAACGAAGGTGCGACATTAGTGCGAAGATACGACTATCGGCGGAATATGCCCAGATCCACCCGAACCGAGAAGATGTTCGAATAAAGCGCCGCACTCTGGTCACCGAGATCCGTCAGTGCATAATCCACCTGGATGCCGCGGTAACGGAAACCCACACCTACATTGGGTTGGAAGCCCACCCGGTCGGTGCCGTCAATCTGTTGGATGTTCTGGAAGTTCCCAACACCGGCCCGTACGAATACCAAATCGGTATATCCAAACTCGAAGCCTAATGCCGGATCGATGCTCACCGCGGATGTCGAGAAAATATCATTCGTTTGCTCAAACCGCAGGTTAAGGTTCAGGGCAGGTTGCAGCGACATATCGTTATGGAATTCGAACTTACGCGACAATCCGACCTGCGCCTTGGGAAGCGTGATTTCGGTGCTTTCCGGCAGCTCTTGGTTTTGGTCGGGAATGGCCGCCGCTATCTTCGCGAATTCCTCTTCGTCGATTGCCCAGATGTTATACGTGGTCGTGATGTCACGGAGCATCAGGCCAAACTTCCAGTCGTTGCGCTCGAACTGAACACCGACATCGACTCCGAATCCCCATGAAGTGGCGAATTTCCCGATGATACGCCGTATCACTTTTGCATTTACACCGTATTGCCATCCCGGTACTTTCAGTTTCCGGGCATACGAAAACGTCACGCCATAATCGGCAGTGGAAAACAGGCTGATGCGGTTGTAGTCGATATTGCCTTCGCTGTCGATGAGTTCCGTCGTATTGAGGATGTCATCCACCCCAAAACGAATCATCGAAATGCCCCACGCACTGCGGTCGTCGATCGGACGGGCATACGCCGCATAATCGTATTGTGCGATGTTGGCAAAGTAACTGGCATGCATGAAGGTGGCCTGGTGGTCTTCGAGGTGCACGAGTCCGGCCGGGTTCCAATAGCCCGCATTGACATCAGAGGTACTTGCCACAACGGCGTTCGACATACCCAATGCGGCGGCATCGACTCCAATATTCATGAACTCGTTCGAATACTTACGCACCGTCTGGGCAGACGCCAGCGCGGAGGCAGTCAGGAAGGCCGCAATCAGGGTTCTTTTCAAGGCAATTTTTTTATGGCCCGGAGCCGCGACAAAAGTACATTTTTTTGCGGTTCCGAAAGGGAAGACGCACCGTATCGGGCGAAATCACACATACAAAACGGTGGAACGATAGCGTTATTGTGCTACATTTGCCCGTAAACCTCCGAAATGGATATCAGACGTTATATTCCCAATTTACTGACGTTATTGAACCTGGCAAGCGGCTGTATAGCACTTTTGTTCGCCTTCGATCGCCAGTTTGGTTGGGCCTTGTTCTTCGTCGGCCTGGGCATTTTTTTCGATTTCTTCGACGGCTTCCTCGCCCGGCTGTTTCGTGTATCCGGACCGCTGGGTGTGCAACTCGATTCCCTTGCGGATATGGTGACCAGCGGCGTCGTACCGGGTCTTACCATGTTTTATATGATGACGGCGGCGTTACACACGCATTTTGGAGACGTGCTGTCACTTGAGAATCCCTATCTGTGGTTTTGTTTCTCGGCCTTCCTCATTACATTGGGTGCCTGTTACCGCCTTGCTAAGTTCAACATCGATACGCGCCAGGCCGATTCGTTCATCGGGTTACCCACCCCCGCGAACTGCCTTTTCATCGTGAGCCTGCCGATCGTGCGCAATACATCCGATTCGATCGTCGTCACCGAAGCGCTGCTTAATCCGTATGTGCTGTTGGCCATCACGCTCTTCAGCACCTGGATCATGAATGCCGAATTGCCGTTGTTCTCGCTCAAAATCAAGAAATTTGATGTTAAGGCCTACGCCTTGCAATTTTTCTTTCTCGCGATATGTGCACTTCTTTTGTTACTGTTACAGGTAACGGCACTACCGCTCATCATCCTTTTTTACATCCTGTTATCGGTAGCCCGAAACAAACTGGCATCCGATCATAAGGCTACCGGTGCATGAAACGGCGGTCGGTCAGGCGGTCTCGTCGTGCCCCGTCGAAAAGGCGGTGGTGGCGCTTTCTGCCTATACTCATTCTCTTACTGCTGCTTGGAATAGGTGTTCTCCATTATCGGAATGCCATCGCCTACTACTTCAGCTTTCGTAACGACAAACAGGCCAAAACGCCCGAACAGAAGCGTTTGCAGCGTATCCGCGAGTTCCAGGTGCTCGAACGACACGCACCACGCGCTGCTGGAATCGATGTGTCGGAATACCAGGGGAGGATTGTCTGGGACAGCGTTCGAAACGTGGCCGAACAATTTCCGATTGAATATGTTTTCATCCGTGCAACGGCCGGCAGCGATCGTCCGGATGCGGCTTTCAAACGGAATTGGAAAGGGGCGGCCAAAGCCGGACTCCTGAAAGGCGCCTATCATTATTACCGCCCGGATGAGAATTCCATCAAACAGGCTGATCTTTTCATCCGTACCGTAACCTTGCGGAAAGGCGACCTTCCACCGGTGCTCGACATCGAGAAAGTGCCCGCCAGCCAGTCGGTCGACAGCCTGAAAAAAGGACTGAAACGCTGGCTGGATAAAGTAGAGGCCCATTACCACATGAAGCCGATTATCTACACCGGCGAGAAATACTACGACGCTTTCCTGGCCGACGATTTTCCCGACTATCCCTTCTGGATCGCCAACTACAATTTCTTTGTGGAAGAAATAGACGACGACTGGCTGATGTGGCAGTTTTCAGAGAGCGCCCACGTCAGCGGCATAAGCGGAACGGTCGATCTGAATATCTTTAACGGAACGAAGAAAGAGTTGCGGTTGTTGGGGAAGTGAGGAGCGAGGAGCAAGAAGAAAGAGGAGAGGGGAGAGAGGAAAGGAGAAAGCGGACGGAGAACACGAAAAGAGAGAATGGACAAAAGTGTACGGATATGAGTAATGATAACAACGACGCCGCTGAAGAATATGCGGTCATAACAACCTTTATTGATCCGGCACCTGCGCGGGAACTTGCGGAGTGGTTGGAACGTAACGGTATTTCGGCTATCCTGACCGATACGACACCCCGGTTCGATGCCAGCTTTGCCAATCAAACTGCGGTGTACGAATACCAGGTACGGGTTCCCTCTTCCGAACTTGAACGCGCCCAGAGACTTATGGAGGAAGCCGACGCCGACAGTGCGATCGCCGAGGACCATTATTTACGGGATTTTACTGATGATGAGTTGTTCGACGTCATACGCAAAAAGGATGAATGGAGTGATATCGATTATACGTTGGCGCAGCGCCTGCTCACCGAACGAGGGCATCTGATGGACACGTCGGTGATCGAAAAACTACAACGAGAGCGCCTGGAAGAACTGGCACAACCCTCGAAAAGGCAACACCTTCTGGTGGCGCTGGGTTATCTTTTCGTTTTGCTGGGAGGCATTCCGGCCATTTTCATCGGACTCTCGCTCGCTAAGTTGACGAAAAAACTGCCCGACGGACGGAAGGTAGCGTTGTATCAGGAGGCCGACCGCCGTCATGGTGTGTTGATCTACCGTTTGGGAATGGTGGCTTTTTTCCTTACCGCTCTGGTGCGGATTCTCATTCCGTTCGTTGCCGCCTCAGAGGCTCAGTAAATCCCGGTCTTTTTACGCAATTCGCCCAACGTAAGGTCGAGTAAGTCCGCATACACGAAGTCGTGGTAGAGGTTCGTGGGTGTTTTCCACCCTCTTCGAAACGCACGGATGACGGCTTTCGGGTTGAGGAACAGTCCAACAAAAGCGGCACCTCCGTTCAAGAACCACGCGATAAAGTAACCCCGGCAACCAGTGGCTAACTCCCATGCGCCAATTTCCGCTTCACCGAGCCAGGTAGTCGGATATCCGGTTAAAATATGATGCAAATCATGAAACTGGGCGACTTTGACCCTCGCCGGAATATTAGGAAACCGAAATTCGATGCGCCCAACGGGAATCGTAAAATGAGAAGCGGTATAGGCATCGGATGGGATGCCATATTGTTGGAACAGGTGCCCGAGGGCGTCCTTTACTGTCGCTTGGTCGTCGAAAACGTCCATGACATCTTCAGCATTCGTTGGTTCTTACTCGAAATGCAACTTTTTCTTCCGCAACTCGAAATTCTGTCCGAGGTATACTTTCCGTACCATCTCATCCTGCACCAATTCTTCTGGCATGCCGGCTTTTAAGATGCCGCCTTCGAACATCAGATAGGTTTTATCAGTGATGGCAAGGGTTTCCTGCACGTTATGGTCGGTGATGAGGATACCGATATTCTTGTTTTTCAACTGCGCCACAATCCGCTGTATGTCTTCCACCGCCACCGGGTCAACGCCTGCAAACGGCTCATCCAGCAAGATGAATTTAGGGTCGGTTGCCAGCGCGCGCGCGATCTCCGTCCGGCGTCGTTCACCGCCCGATAAGAGGTCACCGCGGTTGGTGCGGATGTGGCCGAGAGAGAACTCGTCGATCAGCGACTCCATCTTCTCTTCTTGTTGCTGTTTGGTAAGTTTCGTGAGCTGCAACACGCTCATGATATTGTCTTCGATACTCAGCTTCCGGAATACCGACGCTTCCTGTGCCAGATAGCCGATACCATTTTGGGCCCGCTTATACATCGGATACTGAGTGATTTCCGTCTGGTCAAGGTAAATATGCCCGGCATTCGGCTTCACCAATCCCACGATCATATAAAAAGACGTCGTCTTCCCCGCGCCATTCGGACCCAGAAGGCCCACGATTTCGCCCTGTCGTACTTCAACGGAAACGCCTTTAACGACCGTTCGTTTCTTGTAGGTCTTGACGAGATTTTCGGCTCTTAGGATCATGGAAATTAGGGATTTAGGAGTTAGGGATTAGGAGTTGGCAGGCAGTGGTTCGTGGTCAGAGAGGGTACAAAGAAAACGTTTCGGGCCGCTGCGACAAGTGGTTTTAACAAAATTCTATAGGCCGCGGTGGTTCGATTATTCCTGGCTTTCTTCCAGTGCTTCCCAGAATTCGTAGGCGCGCCGGAGGTGTGGAATGACGATTGTGCCGCCGACCAGTGTGGCGATGCCCATGGCTTCCATCATTTCTTCGCGGGTGACACCTTCTTTATACGACGTTTCCAAATGGTACTTGACGCAATCGTCACAGCGAAGCACGGCCGATGCAACAAGTCCTAGAAGCTCTTTCGTTTTCACATCAAGCGCGCCTTCGGCATACGCATTCGTGTCAAGGTTAAAAATCCGCTTGACGATCTTGTTGTTGTCGGCAAGCAGTTTTTCGTTCATTTTCGAACGATAGGCATTGAAATCATCGACTAAGTTGCTCATTCTTCAGTTTATTTCGTTCTACAATGGCCGATATAAGGATGCTGACTTCATACAGGGCCAGTATCGGTAACGACACGATAATCTGGCTTGAAATCTCGGGCGGCGTTACGATGGCAGCCAGGATCAGAATCAATACAATCGCAATCCGGCGGTGTTTGCGCAGGAAAGCCGGGCCCACAAGTCCGATCCGCGTGAGGAAATAGATAATCACCGGAAGTTCAAACACAATACCTGATCCGATGGCAGAGGTCTTGATCATAGCCGTATACGATTCGACATTGAAATCGTTCTTGATTATAGCGCTCGCAATGAAAGTGCCAAAGAAATTGACCGAGAGCGGTATTACGATGAAATAACCGAACAACACCCCCAGGAAAAACAAGAGCGACGAGACGATCACGAACGAAGCGGCCATCCGGCGTTCTTTTTCATATAAGGCTGGACTGATGAATTTCCATACTTCCCATAAAATATAAGGAACGGCCAGGATGAAACCAGCGGTAATGCACGTCCACATAAACAATGAGAACTGGCCCCCGACGTCGGTGTTTTGTATGGCAAAATGGAATTCGGTCGTACAGGCATTTTCCCCTTCACCAAAAAAAGTGGCCACTTTACAGAAGAACTGATAGGTGACGAAATTCGGGTCGGCCGGACCAAACAACAGTGTGTCGAAGATAAACTCGATGAAGTACCAGGCCACACACGACAGAATCAGGATGGCCACCGTACTGCGTATCAAAAGCCAACGCAGTTCCTCGAGGTGATCGAGAAACGACATTTCTCCTTTTTCTTTCTTAGCCATTATACGATGCCTTCTTTTAGGATGTCATGCAGGTGCAGGATGCCTTTGTATTCACCCTCGTCAGCCACTACCAGTTGGGTGATGGCAAAGTTTTCCATCATCTGGAAGGCATCGGTCACCATGTGCGACGACGGAATCGTCTTCGGATTGCGGGTCATGATATCACGCGCCGTGACTCCGGCGATGGAGTCGCGGTCGTTGAGCATCCTCCTGATATCGCCATCGGTGATGATCCCCACGATACGGCCGTTTTCAATGACTGCCGTCACGCCAAGACGTTTTTCGGAAATTTCAAATATGGCCTGTCGGATGGGCGTCTCAGGTGCCACCATGGGTTTATGGTTGGATTCCAGCATATCGCTTACGCGCAGCAGGAGTTTCTTACCGAGTGCACCGCCCGGATGGTATTTGGCAAAGTTATCGCTGCTGAAACCACGCAGTTCCATGAGCGCAATCGCCAACGCGTCACCCATCACCAATTGCGCGGTGGTGCTGTTCGTGGGCGCCAGGTCGATCGGATCGGCCTCATAGGGCACGGTCGTGTCAAGTATCAGGTCAGAGGATTTTGCCAAAAACGAGTCGACATTCCCGGTCATCCCGATAAGGGTATTCCCAAAGCGGTTGATGATGGGGGCCAGCACCTTGATTTCCGGACTGTTGCCGCTTTTAGAGATGCAAATGACCACGTCTCCGGGTTGCAACATCCCCAAATCGCCGTGTATGGCTTCGGAAGCATGCAAAAACATCGACGGCGTGCCGGTCGAGTTCATTGTTGCTACGATTTTCTGTCCGATGATGGCGCTTTTCCCGATGCCGGTGACCACAAGGCGACCGGTCGCATTCAGGATGAGCGTGACGGCCTCGGCAAAGTCGTCGGTCAGCCGGTCGTGAAGCCCTTTTATCGCCTCACTTTCGGCGAGGATGGTTTTCCTGGCCGACGCCAGTATAGTATCTTTTTGGCTCAAAACGAAGAAAAAAGCTTGTGTTTGCGAAAACTAAATTTAATAGTATCTTTAGTAATTGCAAAACTACGATAATATACCCATAAAAAGAGGATGGATCCAGCGGAAATAGACATCCATAAGGAATTAAAGAAATATTTCGGTTTCAGCCAGTTCAAAGGCTTACAGGAGCAGGTTATACGCAGCATTATCAGCGGGAAGAACACGTTCGTCATCATGCCCACCGGCGGCGGGAAGTCGCTCTGTTACCAGCTTCCGGCCCTCATCCAGGACGGTACGGCCATCGTCGTATCGCCGCTTATTGCGTTGATGAAGAACCAGGTCGATGCGATTCGAGGACTGTCGTCAGAGGCGGGAGTGGCACACGTCCTGAACTCGTCCCTGACGAAAACGGAGATTGCCCAGGTGAAAGAAGACATCTCCGCCGGACTCACCAAACTACTCTATGTAGCACCCGAATCGTTGACGAAAGACGAGTATGTGCAATTCCTCAAGTCGACCCCCATTTCCTTTGTCGCTATCGACGAAGCGCATTGTATTTCGGAATGGGGACACGATTTTCGACCGGAATACCGCAACCTGCGGCATATCATCCGGCAACTCGGGCAGGTTCCGATCATCGGATTGACCGCCACCGCCACGCCGAAGGTGCAGGAAGACATCCTCAAAAACCTCGAAATGGGCGACGCCAACGCGTTCAAGGCATCGTTCAACCGACCGAATCTGTTTTATGAGGTACGTCCGAAAACCAAAAACATCGAAACCGATATCATCCGGTTCATCAAACAGAACAAAGGAAAATCGGGTATCATATACTGCCTCAGCCGTAAGAAGGTAGAGGCGATTGCCGAGCTGTTAACGGTAAACGGTATCCGTGCGGTGCCTTATCACGCCGGACTCGACGCGCGCACGCGGGCCAAACACCAGGATATGTTCCTGATGGAAGATGTAGACGTCGTCGTAGCCACCATCGCTTTCGGTATGGGAATAGACAAGCCCGATGTGCGGTTCGTCATCCACCATGACATCCCGAAATCGCTCGAAAGTTACTACCAGGAAACGGGTCGCGCCGGACGGGATGGTGGAGAAGGACATTGTATGGCCTACTACGCTTATAAAGACGTCGAGAAACTCGAGAAATTCATGTCAGGCAAGCCGGTCGCCGAGCAAGAGATCGGATTTGCCCTTTTGCAGGAAGTGGTCGCCTACGCGGAAACCTCTATGTCCCGCCGGAAATTCCTGCTACATTATTTCGGCGAAGAATTCGATTCGGAAACGGGCGAAGGTGCCGATATGGACGATAACGTCCGGAACCCGAAATCGAAGGTCGAGGCGAAAGACGAAGTGGTGCGCCTGCTAAAGGTGGTGCGCGATACCAAACACCTATATAAAGCCAAAGAAGTCATCTTCACCCTGATTGGTAAGGTCAATGCGGTCATCAAGGCCCATCGCACCGACTCGCAGGCGTTCTTTGGCGACGGCAGCCATCAGGAAGAAAAATATTGGATGGCCCTCATTCGCCAGGTTTTGGTGGAGGGCTTGCTGTCAAAAGACATCGAGACATACGGCATTCTCAAGGTAACGGAAAAAGGGCTCAATTTTATTGACCATCCGGTTTCCTTCCTGATGTCGGAAGACCACGATTACGATGAGGTCGATGACGATACGATTGTGACGTCTTCGAAAGCGACTGGCACCGCCGATGAGGCGCTGATGAATATGTTAAAAGACCTTCGAAAGAATGTAGCCAAGAAGTTGGGTGTTCCGCCGTTCGTGGTTTTCCAGGATCCGTCGCTGGAAGATATGTCGCTGAAATACCCGGTTACGCTGGAGGAACTTAGCAATGTACACGGAGTAGGGGAAGGAAAGGCGAAGAAATACGGCAAAGAGTTTGTCGCTTTGATCGCCAAATACGTCGACGACAACGACATTATCCGCCCGGATGACCTCGTCGTAAAATCGACCGGAGCCAATTCCACCAACAAACTCTACATCATCCAAAGCATCGACCGGAAACTGCCACTCGACGATATCGCATCGGCGAAAGGCATGACGATGGACCAACTTCTTAAGGAAATGGAACAAATCGTCTATTCTGGCACGAAACTCAATATTAAGTATTGGATTGATGAAATGCTGGATGACGAGCAGCAGGAGGAAATCCAGGACTACTTTATGGAGTCGGAAACCGACAGTATCGAGACGGCGTTGAAGGAATTCGACGGCGATTATGACATTGAGGAACTCCGAATGATGCGCATTCGTTTTATCAGCGAGGTAGCAAACTGATTAGCCTTCGTCAACCACACCCCGATGCGGACGCAACCGATCCCGCATCGCTATCATGTCTTTTTCCGCCACTATAAGGTAGGCAATCGCGTGGAACTCACTTATCGTTTCCCATCCGGTACGTCCGGGCGTCACGTGCTCCGCTTCCACAAATTCCCGCAGGTGGATGTCGTGATGTTCCGCAGTCTTCGCGGCGGCAGGTCCGCGGAAATCCCAGATGAGTTTGATGTTACGCATGGCACAAAGGTCGCGAAAAAGAAAAATTCCGCCTAACGCTATGTAATGTGAATATAAGGTCCATTCCGTATCTTCGCCCCATGACCGCGGCGGCCACGTCGCATGAATTGCATCGCATGTCCAGAATCCTGATTATCGAAGATGAAGCCGCCATCCGCCGCGTGCTCACACGCATTCTCTCAGAAGAGAATACGTCGTATGTTGTAGAGGAAGCCGAAGATGGCGCCATCGGAATGGAAAAAGTGAAAAACCAGGACTACGACCTGATCCTCTGTGATATCAAAATGCCTAAGATGGATGGGGTTGAGGTGCTGGAAGCCGTCAAGAAAATCAAACCGGAGATTCCGATGGTGATGATTTCCGGCCATGGCGACATGGAAACGGCGATTCACACCATGCGCCTCGGAGCGTTCGACTATATCTCGAAACCACCCGATTTGAACCGTCTGTTGAATACCGTGCGGAATGCATTGGACAAGAAGCAGTTGGTTGTGGAGAACAAAATCCTGCGAAAAAAAGTCAGCCGCGCCTATGATATGATTGGTGAAAGCGAAGCCTTGTCACATATTCGGCTGATGATTGATAAAGTGGCTCCGACCGATGCCCGCGTATTAATAACAGGCCCCAACGGAACCGGTAAAGAGCTTGTCGCCCGTCAGTTACACGATAAAAGCGAACGTGCGAGCGCCGCTTTCGTGGAGGTCAATTGCGCGGCAATTCCATCAGAATTAATTGAAAGCGAGTTGTTCGGCCACGTAAAAGGAGCCTTCACCTCTGCCGTAAAAGACCGCGCCGGAAAGTTTGAAGTAGCCGATAGCGGTACTTTATTTCTGGATGAGGTAGGGGATATGAGCCTTCCCGCCCAAGCCAAAGTGCTTCGCGCATTGCAGGAAAACGTGGTGACGCGGGTCGGTGCTGAAAAAGACATAAAAGTCAACGTTCGCGTGCTGGCAGCCACCAACAAAGACCTGAAGAAAGAGATTGCCGAAGGGAACTTCCGCGAAGACCTCTACCACCGGTTGGCGGTCATCCTGATCAAAGTGCCGGCGCTGAATGAACGTCGGGATGACATTCCCGCCCTCATCGAACACTTCTCGAACCGTATCGCCGAAGAACAGGGCGGCGCCAGAAAACCGTTCTCGAAAGAAGCGATTCAATTGTTACAGGAATACGATTGGACGGGCAACATCCGTGAACTTCGCAATGTCGTCGAACGCCTCATCATCCTCGGAGGAACCGAAATTTCAGAAACGGATGTGAAGTTGTTTGCGAGTAAGTGAAGTTAGTAGCAAGTAGCAAGTAGCAAGGCTCAAGGCTCAAGTAGCAAGACACAAGCTCGCGTGACGCCCAACTCCCAACTCCCAACTCCTAACCCCTAACCTCTAACCTTCATGCAGCTCAAGAAAATTAATCCTCTATTACAACAAGGCCTGATTGAAGCGGGTCTCACCGACGCCAATGACCTGCAGGTGGAGACCTTTACAGCCATTAAAAGTGGTGTGGATGTTGTGGTGCAATCGGGTCCGGGAACCGGTAAAACCACTACGATGGTGTTGAATATCCTGCAAAAGTTGGGTAAACCGGAAGGTGAAAGCACGCGTGCCCTGGTGTTTGTATCCGATCGCGATGCGGTGACCGAAGCCGTCGCGCTTTTTGAAAAAGTGGGGCAGTATATGGGACTGCGGATTTATGGGGTGCATGAAAAAGGCGATACCGACTATGATAAAAACCTTATTTCGCTCGGACTTGACATCCTCGTGGGTACGCCGGTCAAGTTAAGCGCGTTGTTCTCAACCGCGGGCTTCAACCTGAATACGGTACGGGTTTTTGCCGTGGATGATGCCGATGTCCTTTTCCGAAACCGACAGGATGCAGCGATTGCACGTTTGTCGGCAAGTGCCGAACGCACCCAACGCCTGTTTTACTGCTCGGACATCACCGAAAAAGTAGAGATAATGGCCGAAAAATGGATGATTGAGCCCCTCTTCTTCGAAGCCGACGACGACGCATCCGATCAGGACTGAGACGTCCGGAACATCGGTAGCTTCGAGACCATTAGCGTAATGAAGAAACCAAAAGTGCCGATAATGGCGAACGACCATTTCAGGCCAAACGCTTCTGCGATATATCCTATAAAAGGTGGTCCTAACAAAAATCCGAGGAAACTGACACTCGAAACCGCAGTGAGCGCCTCGCCCGGTGGGATCTTACCGTTTTTGCCCGCCAGACTGTAGACCGAAGGCACTACAGTGGCAACACCCAGTCCTACGACCATAAACGCGATCACACACGGAATTAGGTACGGAAAGGCTACAGCGCTCAATAATCCAATGGAAATAGCACAGCCGCTGACCTGCAACACGGCTTTCCGGCCAAAACGGGCTACGGCAAAGTCACTTAAAAAGCGACCGGCTGCCATCATGACCATAAATGAGGTATAGCCCAGAGCAGCCAAGGCCCCGGGTGCTTTTACGATTTTTCGGAAGTAGACGCCGCTCCAGTCAAACATCACGCCTTCGCTGGCCATACAGCAAAAACCGATCAATCCCAACCAAAGCAGCGGCGCCGGAGGGAAGGAAAACCGGGAACGGACTTCGGCATCCTGCAACTCGGCCGGGTTCGCCTTTTTGGTGCGTACCAAAAACGAATGATTGAATAAAATCAAGAATAACACGATTGCACCCGAGTAGAGAAAATGCTCGAACGGGTCAACCTCAAGTCCCATCATGAGAAGGCCAAACAGTGCGCCGCAGAAACCGGCAAGACTCCACGACCCGTGAAAGGATCCCATAATAGTCTTACCATACAATTCTTCGGCATAGACACCTTGGGTATTCACGGCAATATTGCTGAAATTGCCACCCAGGCCAAAAAAGAAAAGCGCTACCGCCAACTGCCAGGTGGTGGTGGCGAAACCGATGCTGCAGAGGGCCATCGCATAAAAACACAGGGCTGCCATAACGACCGCCTTGCTTCCGTAGCGCGTGACGGTCTTACCCGAAAAAGGCATCGCGACCAACTGCCCCATCGGCAGGGCAAACAGCAATGTACCCAGCTCACCCTCTGAAAGACCTAAGGTTTGCTTGATATCCGGAATACGGCTCGCCCAGCTTGCAAAACAGAATCCCATCCCGAAATAGAAAAGTGACACGGCAATTCGTACCCGACGAAGGTACGAGCGGCGCGCGTGCCGGAACTGTTTTTTGAAACGCCCTTTGGGCAGGATATTACGAAGGAAACTGTAGTCGATAAGGGGCATGGCCAAATATAACAAATTGATTGTTAACCTTTCACGAAGTGTGAATAACTCGACGACTGCAATCGTTTTCGGTTAATTACTTTTGGAGGCCGCCTTTAGTAATGCCTGCAATTGGTTGATGAACCCCATTTGCCCAGCATGCAATTTGAGTTGTGCTTCGTCGGTCGTCATCCATGCCGCCTGATCGACTTCGGGTACGGTAATCATGCGTCCGGAGCGTGGCGGCCATTCCATTTCGAAAGTGTTGCTGTGAAGGGAACCGGTGTCAAAATCGTGCTCAATCGCCCAAATAGAAAGCCACTTTCCGGATGGCATCCGAAGCGGGGGCAATGGGATGAAATCGCCGGATACCTTGTGTCCGGTTTCTTCTTCAAATTCGCGGAGGGCAGCAGAGCGCTCGTCCTCGCCCTCACCGATTTCCCCTTTCGGGATCGACCACGCGCCTGCATCCTTGTTTTTCCAAAAAGGTCCGCCCGGATGCACCAGCAGGAAACGGATGGTATCCACATCCCTTCGAAATAAAAGCAGGCCGGCCGAACGTCGCATTTTTTGGGGAATTAGAGGGGAACTCCTTTAGATTGTTAGTTTAAAGGTAGCATAAACCCCTTTTTTCTCAACCGGTTTCTACCCTAAAAATGACTATCTTAGCCATTGTGAATTTGAGAGAAGCGATATCGGCGAACCAAAACGAGTTTCTGGCTTTATGCAAAACGCATGAGGTAAAAGAGTTGTATGCCTTCGGTTCGTCTGTTTCCGGTCGATTCAACGATGCATCCAGTGATATTGATTTATTGGTTGAACTTGAAACGAAAGATCCACTTCAAAGAGGGGAGTATCTCACTGACTTATGGGAGAAGTTCGAGTCGTTCTTTCAACGCAAAGTGGATTTGCTGACCAACGCTTCAATTCGGAATCCAATACTTCGAAACAGTATTGATACATCAAAAGTGCTTATTTATGACGGAAAAGAGCAGAAAGTATCTATTTGATGTTCTTCTTGCTATTGAGTTGATCGAAGAGTTTACAATTGGAGTAGGCGACTTCTCTATTTACGATTCCGACCGAAAGACCCAAAGCGCTGTTGAACGTCAGTTGGCCATTATAGGTGAAGCTTTGAACCAGTTTCAAAAGTTACAGCCTGACCTGCGAATCGAACATGACAAGCAGATAATCGCGTTCCGGAATAGATTGGTGCACGCATATGACAGCCTTGATAATTCGATGATTTGGCTGATTCTGAAACGACATATCGAACCATTGAAAGCGGAGATCAACCTCCTTTTACAGTAGACTTTCTGTAATGACCTGTTGATTGAGGCAGGTTGCGATTGACTTCGAGCTACGACAACAGCCTAATTTCCCGGTTCCCGCGTTCTCAATCTCCCTAACTTCTTCCTACCTTTGCGCGCTCAAACCACATCATGATTACCGTAAACGACCTTTCCGTACAGTTCGGCGGCACCACACTTTTCAGTGACGTCACCTTTTCTATCAACGAAAACGATAAGATTGCCCTTATGGGGAAGAACGGCGCAGGCAAATCGACGCTACTGAAGCTCATTGCCGGCGTAAACAAACCGACCACCGGAACTATATCGGCCCCGAAAGAAGCGGTCATCGCCTACCTGCCGCAGCACCTGCTCACGCAAGACAATGCCACGGTTTTTGAGGAAGCGTCGAAAGCATTCGCCACCATTTTCCAAATGAAGGCGGAAATCGACCAGATCAACGAACAGTTGACCATCCGCACCGATTACGAAAGCGATGACTATATGAAACTCATCGAGAAGGTATCGGAACTGAGCGAGAAATTCTACTCGATCGAAGAGGTGAATTATGAAGCGGAAGTAGAGAAAGTACTTAAAGGACTCGGATTCCTTCGCGAAGACTTCACACGTCCGACGGCTGAATTCTCCGGCGGCTGGCGCATGCGAATCGAGTTGGCGAAGATCCTCCTGCAACAGCCCGACCTGATCCTGCTGGATGAGCCCACCAACCACATGGATATCGAGTCGATACAGTGGCTGGAAGACTTCCTTGTCAATTCCGCCAAAGCCGTTATCGTCATCTCCCACGACCGCGCCTTCGTCGACAATATCACCAACCGCACGATTGAAGTCACCATGGGCCGCATCTATGACTACCGGGCCAAATATTCGCATTACCTCGAACTCCGGAAAGAGCGTCGGGCACACCAAATGAAAGCCTACGAAGAGCAACAGAAGATGATTGCCGAAACAACCGAGTTCATCGAGCGCTTCAAAGGTACCTACTCGAAAACACTCCAGGTGCAATCGCGGGTGAAGATGCTCGAAAAACTGGAATTGGTGGAAGTGGATGAGGTCGACAATTCCGCGTTACGCCTGAAGTTTCCGCCATCACCACGTTCGGGGCAATATCCGGTTATTGTAACGGATGTGATGAAGCGCTACGGCGATCACGTCGTATTTCACGAGGCTAACCTCGTTATCGAACGCGGCCAGAAAGTGGCGTTCGTCGGAAAGAATGGGGAAGGAAAGTCGACGATGATCAAGGCGATCATGAACGAGATTAAGCCCGATGCCGGAAAGGTGGAAGTCGGCCATAACGCACAAATCGGGTATTTTGCCCAAAACCAGGCATCCTTGCTTGACGGCGACCTGACCGTTTTCGAAACCATCGACCGGATCGCGGTAGGCGACATCCGTACCCAGATCAAGAACCTCCTCGGCGCGTTTATGTTCGGTGGCGACGACATCCAGAAGAAAGTAAAAGTACTGTCAGGCGGCGAAAAAACACGTCTCGCCATGATCAAACTCCTGCTCGAACCGGTGAATATCCTCATCCTTGACGAACCGACGAACCACCTCGATATGAAAACGAAGGACATCATCAAGGATGCCCTTCGCGATTTCGACGGAACGCTTATCCTGGTATCGCACGACCGTGATTTCCTTGACGGACTCGCAACCAAAGTGTTCGAATTCGGCAACAAACGCGTGAAAGAACACTTCGAAGACATCAAAGGCTTCCTGGCCCATAAGAAGATGGAGAGCCTGAAGGAAATCGAGAAGGCGTAATCCATCCGTCCATTTTCAGACACGTCTTAACTACTACTGCGCCAATTCCACCAGACGTACAAACTCGGCCCGGTAACCATCCGGATCTGGGTTCAGGCCCCCACGTGCCAGCGCTTCGATTTCGTCCCGCGATTTATTCTCGATGAATTGGGAATCCCGGAGTTTTAATCCGAACCAGGCCACCGAAGCAGCAAAACGGAAATCACTCGTCGAGCGGTCCAGCGGAACGGGCGTGTCGCTGATCGGGACCGCTAACTCGCGACTTTTGTTTCCGTCGGGTTGTTTGTACCGGAATTTCACCGTCGCCAGTTCCGAGCCGCCGTCATAGGTGGTTTTGGTATATTTCAACGGAATGCTGCCTTCAAAGAACGTACTCTCAACACCCGGTGGAATGATTTCATAGAAGGCGGTGACCGTTTGGCCGCTTCCTAGTTCTCCGGCATCGATGGCATCATTTCGGAAGTCTTCATCCCGGAGTTTACGCGTTTCGTATCCGATTAGGCGATAGGCATTGACATGGGCCGGGTTGAACTCCACCTGAAGTTTTACATCTTTGGCCACCGCATACATGGTGCCCGTGAATTCCTTCCCCAAAAAGCGGTTGGCCTCCTGTAAATTGTCGATATACGCGTGGTTCCCATTTCCTTTCTGGGCCAACACCTGCATTTTGGCATCCTTATAATTGCCCATGCCAAAGCCCAGGCAGGTCAGGAAAACCCCCGATTGCCGTTTTTCTTCAATGAGTTCTTCCATGTCCTGGTCAGAGGACGGACCCACGTTGAAATCACCATCCGTTGCCAGGATTACCCGGTTGTTTCCACCCTTGATGAAATATTCGGATGCAATGTCATAGGCAAGCGCAATGCCCTGTCCACCCGCGGTACTACCGCCTGCCGATAGTTTGTCCAATGCGTTGAGGATGGTATCTTTTTCGTCGCCCGGAGTAGACGGCAGCACCACACCCGCCGCACCGGCATACACGACAATCGCTACCCGGTCCTGGTGCCGCAGTCGGTTTACAAGCACTTTGAACGATTCCTTCAACAACGGCAGTTTATCGGGGCTGTCCATCGAGCCTGATACATCAATCAGGAACACCAAGTTCGAAGCCGGTAGTCGATCGCTCGGCAGGGAAGCGGCCTGGAGACCGATACGCAGCAGCTTGTGGCGGCTGTTCCACGGGCAATCGGCGTATTCGGCATGCACCGCCAACGGATCCTTTGTGACCGGTGGGGCATACTGGTAATCAAAGAAGTTCACCATTTCTTCGATACGCACTGCGTCGGGTGGAACGGCCTGCCCTTGGTTGATAAAACGCCGGACATTGGTATAAGCGGCATTATCAACGTCAATCGAGAAAGTAGAAAGTGGGTGGTTGCGGGCGCTTTCGAAGGAGTTTTCGACTAAAGGATTATAATCTTCGTTATTACCAGCTGGTATTATCAGCGATTGAGGTTTAGACTGTAGTTTTTCAAGTTGACGCTGCCATCTTCGCAGTTTCCGTTTCGATTTTCGGTTCGTGGCTTCCTTCGTTTTGATGAGGATAACACCATTAGAGCCCCGATTTCCGTACAGAGAAGTGGCGCTGGCATCTTTGAGTACCGTCAGGGATTCGATGGTATCCGGATTCAAATTCGCTATTTCACCTCGCTCCACTACGATTCCATTAAGCACAAAGAGGGGTTCGTTAGTTTGGTTTAGCGAAGCAACTCCTCGAATTACGACGTTACTTTTTTCGGTATTGTCCTTGCGTCGAATGCTTATCTTTTCCGCCGCCCCAACACTTCCTTGTGTTGATATCTTGACTCCTGCTACCTTGCTTTGAAGGGTGCTGATAAAAGATGCGTTTGGTCTTTCTTCTATTTTACTGGCGGAGGAAGAAATGGATGCTGATGTTACAGTCTTTGCTCTAGAGACTTTATCGCTATAGCCAGTGACGGCGACACTTTCCAACATTAGCGACGATTGGGTAAGTGAAACGGTCAGTTTCTGGTTTGGATTTTTAAGACGTATTGTTTGCGCCTCCATTCCAATATAACTAAACACCAGGCGTTCACCTTTTTTCGCTTTGATTGAAAACTTGCCGTCGAAGTCGGTCTGCGTGCCCCGATCGGTACCCTGTACGACGATTGAGACGCCTGGCAACGGTAGCCCGGAATCATCGTTAACCACGCCCGAATAGGTGTCACCCGAGGTTCCTTCAACCAGGTTCAATACCCGTTTTTCGCCCATCACCACCTGTTGCGTCGAGTCGACCGTAACGGGAAACCGGTTAGACGCCAGTGCGGGAGAAGACATGGCACTGGCGGAATTCGATAGGAACGGCGTCATGTCTTTGGCAACAGCCTTCTCTTTGGCTGGTGCCGGTTCAACTGCAGCGGCTATTTCGGTATTGGTGCCGGATTCAGCCATCGGCGTGTCGGCCACTACTTCCGGAATGTCTTGGGGTGTGGGTTCCGACGCAGGCGATACTGTAGCAGGAGGAGCGACGGTTGTGGCAGCAGGCGCTTTTTGTGCCGGTTCTTTCACTAAGGGTTGTGTAGGTATCGGGGTAGGGTATCGGGGCACTGGCCGCGTATCGACAAACTCATAGGCTATGACGCCACAAAGTAGGATGGAGGCCGCTACCACTAAGCGTTTCCACCAGATGACCGGGCGCTTCCGTTTGGTTCCGTCTAATTTTTCCGTTACCCGGTTCCAGACGTTTTCCATGGCCGGGAAGTCATGCGTTTCCGCTTTTCGTGCGGCTTCGCGTAGTTTCGTTTCAAAAATATCCTGCTGTTCCATGTTACTTCGCTTGTTTGTAATAGAGTCCACCCACCAGGTCTTTCAACTTCGTGCGGGCGGCGTTCAATTGGGATTTGGAGGTACCTTCGGTGATGTCAAGTAGGGCCGCAATCTCTTTATGGCCATAGCCTTCGATGGCGTACAGGCTGAAAACGGTGCGGCACCCTGCCGGAAGTTTGGTGAGCAACTGCAACAAATCGTCTTCCTCAAGGTCGGTAGCCGCATCCGTCACGGGTTGCAGCGACGCTTTCATGTCGTCGACATAGAGGTTGAAGTTGACGCTTTTTCGCAGATACCGCAGGCATTCGTTGATAGCGATGCGTCGGGCCCAGCCTTCAAAGGCCGCGTTTTCCTTGAGTTGGTCGATTTTGGTGAAGATGATATAAAACGAGTCGGCCAATGCTTCCTCGATTTCCTCTTCCTTTTTCAGGTAGCGTCGGCAGGTATGGTAGAGCCGCGGCGCCAGCCGTTCATAGACCAGCCGTTGCGCGTCGCGTTGCCCCTTCCTGCAGCCATTGACGAGTTGTTCCTCCATTTTGTGGATGTTTACAGACTAAGAGAAGCCGTAACCGGAAATGGTTGGGAAGGTACGTAAAAAAAATACGGTCAGTTCGAAATGACCAGGCGGTAGAGGGTCGTGAAGGGAGCCGCGACATCGGCGTCTTCACAAAGTAGGAAAGACATTCTGCCCACCGTTCGCGCTTCAAAGGCAAGCCCTTCGAATTTGTATTTTCCCGGAAGGACCCCCAACACAACCGTAGCGTCCGTGTCAGGATGCCAGGTGCCGATCAGGCTTCCTGTCACTTCACCGTCATAGTAGGTCGAGTCGGATGCTTCGGCCGCCGCCAGGAAGTAGATGGTGTCGTCCACCAGGGTCGCATCCGTAAAGGTCGCGGCCGTGCCGTCAATGGTCGGCAAGTCAACGGGTTGATACGAAAGCGTCGATCCGGAAACGGAAAAAATCCCATTGTGTCCGCCTGCCCCATTTCCCCTTTGGAAAAAATACAGGCTATTTCCCTTCGATACGACCCCTTCGATATTGAACGCGTCGGGGTCGATACCCGAAACCGCCTGCATTCGTTCATACAACGGTGCCAAATCTTCATGTTCCACCGTATGACGATTTGGGTCGACGACTGCCTTCGTTTGTCGATTGGGCCGTGACCCAGATCCATACACCTCAAGGTGACCGTCGCGCATCAGTAGGGCCTCGAAGTCGGGTTTCTCCTTTTTCCTGATGTCGGCTTGCGGGTCTGCTGCGAGCGGTATCCGAACCGAGTCCTCCCCTTCAAGGGAATGGGCATAGAGAAAGGTGGCATTGTCTGAGATGAGGTAGATCCAGCCGTTTGCCAGACAGAGTCCGGATGCGGCCCCGACCCCAGGTAAACGACGAAAGGCTTCGAGCGTGAGTTGCATAGCACAAAGTAAAAAAAATACCCCCGATTAACGGAGGTATTTTCGTGGATATATAGAGAGGGTTACGTTACAATTTAAACCCGTAGGCCAGTCGCAAGGCCAGAAAGCCCACGCCTTTTTCTCCCGGTCCGGTTTCCCAGTTAGGGAAATACTCGTAGCGGGCGCTCAGGTCGATCGAACGGGTTGCATAACCGATACCGGGTGCCGCCCGGGGTTTGGGCGCGAAGTGACACATTTGAAAGTAGGGAAAAGGTAAGGGCAAGAAGGGCGAAAAAAGGGGTGGTCTTTTTCATAATAGGTATGTTAGGGATCATGGGTTTTGTGCGTCCTTTTCCTCATAAGGACAGTGACAAAGTTAGTGTCGTGATACTCGCTCGACTTATAGAATTTCGATACCGTGTTATAAAATTCGCAAACACGGGGCTTCTCCGTACCTTTGCCGCCAAATTACCCGTTGTGTTATCCTCTTATACCAAAGAATTCGCTTACAATATACGCTTAGCTTATCCCGTCGTGTTGGGAATGGTGGGGCATACGCTGATCAATATCGTCGACAATGTCATGGTCGGAAAGTTGGGTAGCACCGAATTGGCCGCCGTATCGCTTGGCAACAGCATGATTTTCGTGGCGATGTCGATTGGTATCGGATTTTCTACCGCGCTCACGCCCATGATTGCACAGGCCGATGCAGAGAAAGATAAAGAAGGTGTGGCGTCGGCGTTCCGACATGGGTATTTCCTTTGTGCCGTATTGGGACTGTCGCTCTTCCTTCTGGTGCTACTGGCGAAACCCTTGATGGTGTATCTGCACCAACCGCCGGAGGTCATCGCGCTGGCCAAGCCTTTCGTCGACTGGGCGGCCCTTTCGTTGGTGCCGCTGGTGGTGTATCAGGCGTATAAGCAATTTGCCGACGGACTCTTTATGACGAAGTACTCAATGTATGCGATCGTTATGGCCAATGTCGTACACGTACTCCTGAATTACCTCCTTATATATGGTATCTGGATTTTTCCGAAGATGGGCATCGTCGGCGCCGGACTCGGGACGGTCATTTCCCGCACGCTGATGGTGATTTTCATGCACATGATCCTGGCACGGAAAGAGACGCTGAAACCGTATTTCGCTGCTCTGCGGTTTAAAGACTTAAAGAAAGACGTGCTGTCGAAGATTTGTTCGTTAGGTATCCCGTCGGCGCTTCAGATGTTATTTGAAGTAGTTTTGTTCACGGCGGCCATCTGGCTCAGCGGAAACCTTGGCCCTAAAAGCCAGGCGGCGAACCAGATCGCGTTGAGTCTGGCGTCGCTTACGTTCATGTTTGCCATGGGACTCAGTGTGGTGTCGATGATCCGCGTTAGCCAACAGCGCGGGTTGGGCGATATCCCAAACCTCGTACGTATTGCACGGTCGGTGTTCCTGCTCGTCATTGTGATTGAAATCGTATTTGCCCTCTTATTCTGCCTCTTTTATAAAGAGTTACCGTATCTATTCCTTAACATGGAAAACACGTTGCAGTTGGCAGACAACTCAGAGGTAATCGCGATTGC
>JAIXYI010000053.1 GCA_027490305.1 Flavobacteriaceae bacterium | reverse complement strand
TCCTTTCGAAGGTCCCATCGGTTTTCGCCGTCTGAGGCAATGTCAAGACGGAGGTTATAGGTCATCACTTTTATGTCTTGTGCCTGCGCGAAAAGGCCACAAAACACCAGCAGTATACGGAAAAAGAGCGTTTTCATTTTAATGGATTTGGTATGTAAAAATAACGAAAAACGAACGTCAAAGACCAAGAAGCCGTATTTTAGCGCTATGGCAAATGGCAACTATTTGATAGCGAAGCGGATATTTTCCACCCACGCCCAACTCTACCGTGAACGTTTCTGGGACGTATCGCGTTACGCGGGCTCATTGTTGCATTTTGCAGCGTCATTGCCTAAAAACGCACGTGTGCTCGAACTGGGCTGCGGACCTGGGAATGTCACGGCTTTCCTGCTCGAACGGTTCCCGGATTTTACAATCTATGCGACGGATTTTTCTCCCGAAATGGTCGCGCTGGCCCAAGAGGCAAATCCGTCCTGTGAAGCAAGCGTATTCGATGTCTGCCAACTCGCCACCTGGGATCGACCCGTAGAAGGCATCCTGTCTGGGTTTGTAATTCCGTATCTCAACGAAGCCGATACCCGCGCCTTCCTCAAAAATGCCGCTGCGTTACTCCCAACAGGCGGTACGCTCTACGTCAGCGGGATGGTAGCCAACGCCACCCAGCAGTCGGGCGAGCGGACGAATTCACAGGGAGATACCATATATATGTATTACCATCGGGCGGCCGACCTGCTCAACTGGATCCAGGAGTATGGTTTCGCCGTAACGTTCCAGACGCTTGATTTCTATCCGGCCGGCGATGGCACGACGACCAGCGACATGGCCCTTGTGGCCCGTAAGATCACAACATGACCTTTGCCACGACGAATTGATCCGGCAGCCGCTCGTAGTCGAAGTACCTTGATACGTAACCACTTGTAAACACGTCATCCGTGCGCAACTCGTCGCTGTCGATATCGAAAACCATCAATACACCTGCCCGAAATCCATAGGCCTCTAACACCTCAGGATCGATTGAAAAGGCGCGACTGAAATGCACCCCATTCGATTCAAGGTCCCGCATGCGTTCCCGAAAGTCATCGTCATCGGAAAGGAAGTGCAGGGCCCCGTCTTCGCGATCCTGAAAAATGTACAGTTCACCCGACCCTTGCAAGCAGGCCAGTTGCAGGTCGTTGAAGAGTTGGTCGCGCGCAAAATTGAAAGAGGTGGCGTTCATGGCATTTTTTTCCTTGAAAGTACGTCAGTCATTCGCAAAAGACGTTATACAATCCAAGGAGATGGTTCCATCCGGGGGACGCGGCAGATGTAAGATCAACGCGGGAAGTTGTAAAGGACGGTGGTGGCTATTCGGGTAATTTGCAGAAAAATACGTATCCTATGAACAGTATTGATGCCCAAACTACCGACGCCCAATTTGACCACCTCGCCGGAAAAGAAGCCCGTGACAAAATCCGGGAACTCGCCGAAAAAGCGGGCGTTTGTTTCTTCTGTACGAACATCCGTTCCGGACACGCCTTTTCGGTTCGACCGATGGGGCAGGAGGAGATTGACGAAAACGGACACCTCTGGTTCCTGAGTGCTTCTGATAGCCACAAGAATGCCGAACTCGAAGCCGATCCGGCAACGCAATTGCTCTTTCAGGGCGGCGACTACACACCGTTTATGACCCTCTACGGACACACCCGTATCTCCACCGAGCGCAGCCGTATCGAAGCCCTGTGGGATGCCACGATGAAGAACTGGTTTACCGGCGGCAAAGACGATCCACGCATTACGGTGCTGGAATTCGTGCCAACCGACGGCTATTACTGGGATACCCAAAACGGCAGCCTCGTGGCCTTTGCCAAGATTGCGTTTGGGGCGTTGACCGGGCAAACCTCCGATGATTCCATACAGGGAACACTCGCACCCTAAAAAAAACTCCGGCATGGTGGCCGGAGTTCTTATATACATCAGAAGAGACGTTTACGCCTCTTCTTTTTGGCCCATCATCATGAGATACGCCTTCAGGAATTCGTCTATTTCACCGTTGAGCACGCCTTCGGTGTCACTGGTTTCATAACTCGTACGAACGTCTTTCACCAGTTTATACGGATGCAACACGTAGTTCCGTATCTGCGAGCCCCACTCGATTTTCTTCTTATTGGCCTCGATTTCATCCCGTAGCGCCTGCTTTTTCTTCAACTCAATTTCATAGAGCTGCGACTTCAGGAGCTGCATCGCCTTGGTTTTGTTGTCAAGCTGCGAGCGCGTTTCCGAGTTCTCGATAATGATACCGGTAGGGTGGTGACGGAGGCGCACCGCGGTTTCCACCTTGTTCACGTTTTGTCCGCCCGCGCCCGAAGAACGCATGGTTTCCCACGAGATATCCGACGGGTTGATTTCGATTTCAATCGTATCGTCGGCCAATGGGTATACATATACCGACACGAACGACGTGTGACGTTTGGCGTTGCTGTCGAACGGCGAGATTCGCACCAGACGATGCACACCATTTTCGCCTTTCAGGTAACCAAACGAATAATCGCCTTCTATTTCGAGTGTCACGGTTTTGACACCGGCGACTTCACCTCCCTGGTAGTTGAGTTCCTTTACCTTATAGTTGCTTTTCTCGGCCCACATCATATACATCCGCATGAGCATGCTCGCCCAATCGCAACTTTCGGTGCCACCGGCTCCGGCTGTGATTTGCAGCACGGCGCTCATGCTGTCGCCTTCATCCGAAAGCATGTTCCGGAACTCAATGTTTTCAATATGGGAATTGGCGGCGTCATACGTGGCGTCAAGTTCCTCTTCCGACAGTTCGCCTTCTTTGAAGAAATCGTAAGCCAGTTGCAACTCGTCGGCCAACATGACCGCCTTTTCATAGTCGTCAACCCATTGTTTCTTCGATCTCAGGGTTTTGACGTGAAGTTCCGCCTGTTTAGGGTTGTTCCAGAAATCGGGTGCCAGCGTTTTTTCTTCTTCGTTGGCGATTTCGATGCGTTTGGCATCAACGTCAAAGATACCTCCTCAGCGCTCCAAGGCGCTCTACAATACCTTTGACTTGTTCGGTATTTGTCATAAATTCACGTACTTTTGTGGGTGCAAAAATAGCACTAATAAGGCGATTATCCGACAGGCGCCCGCGTGTTTTTCCCAAACCGACGGCGTTGTAGAGGATAATCGGACGATTGACCCCTAAATGGAAATCAACCTCGTAAGCGACACCGTAACAAGGCCTACTCCCGACATGCTGCAAGCCATGTTTCGGGCGAAGGTAGGGGATGACGTATACAAACAAGATCCGACCGTCAATGAACTGGAGGCACGTGTAGCGTCTATTTTTGGGATGGAAGCCGCGCTCTTTTTCCCCTCCGGCACCATGGCCAACCAGGCCGCCATCAAACTCCTGACGCAGCCGGGTGATGAGCTAATCGCCGATAAATACGCCCACGTCTTCAATTACGAAGCGGGTGGCGTGGCGTTCAACAGCGGGGTCTCGTGCCGATTGGTCGACGGACACCGGGGAATGATCACGGCCGAACAGGTGCGGGAAGCCATCAATCCACCCGATTTTTACCACAGTCCGTTCACGCGGTTGGTGTGTGTGGAAAATACCACCAACAAAGGCGGAGGTGCCTGTTACGATATGCAGGAACTCGCACGGATACGGCAGGTATGCGACGAACATCAACTGAAGTTCCACCTCGACGGCGCCCGTTTATGGAACGCCCTCGTGGTGAAACGCGACAATCCCAAAACCTACGGCACCTTATTCGACACCATTTCCGTTTGTCTTTCAAAAGGATTGGGCGCACCGGTAGGCTCATTGCTGGTATCCGATGCGGAAACCATTCAGCGGGCGCTTCGCATCCGGAAAGTACTCGGTGGCGGGATGCGGCAGGTAGGGTATCTGGCCGCAGCCGGACTCTACGCCCTTGACCATCACGTAGCGCGTTTGGCGGAAGACCACCGGCGGGCGCGTGAAATTGCGACCTTGCTGGGCACCGTAGATTGGGTAGGGAAGGTGGAGCCGGTGGAAACCAACATCGTCATCTTCTCGTTGGCAAACGGACTCGACGAAGCGAAATTCCTGCAACTCCTGAAAGAGCGGAACATCCACATCAGCTCATTGGGAAAAGGGAAATTACGCATCGTGACACACCTTGATTACAAACAGGTTATGCACGATTATGTGCTAGAGACATTTAAACGGATATCCATCCGTTCCAATCCCGCTTAAAACAAACCCGGAATAGGAGGTAAGCCTTCTTTTGCAGCAGCGGCCACCTCGGCTTCATGAATGGCTGAGGCTTTGGTGATGGCCTTGTTGAGCACCAGCACGAGGTAGTCTTCGAGTTGTTCTTTGTCTCCCAACAACGAATCATCAACCGACACCGACCGTATTTCACGGTTGGCTGTGAGCGTGACGCTGAGAAGTCCGTCGCTGCTCCTTTCCTCTAACAACACGGTGTCAAGGCGTTTTTTGGTTGCCTCTACTTTCTTTTGGGCGTCCTGCAGCCTGCCCATCATTCCCATAAGGTCGCCGAACATGGTACGTTGTTTTGCTTCCAAAATTACTAAATTGCGCCTTTAGCCTGAAGCATATGCGTCGTCTTTTACATTACTTCCTTCTTTTGTGTATTTTCGTCCCGTGTCAGGCGCAACAAATAACCACTTACATGCCACAAAAAATCCCAGCACCGGTCGCAAAACGCATCGCGCACCGGCTTGAAAAACACGGAGATGTCCGAATCGATGAGTACTATTGGCTTAATGACCGCGAGAATCCCGATGTGATCGCGTACCTCCAACAGGAAAACGCCTACTACGAAGCTGAAACCGCTCTTACCAAAGAGTTCCAGCAACACCTTTTTGAAGAAATGAAAGCGCGTATAAAGGAAGACGACGCGTCCGTTCCGTATTTTTATAATGGTTATTGGTATATGACGCGTTTCGAAAAAGGAAAAGACTACCCGATTTACGCACGGAAAAAGGAAACGCTCGACGCACCTGAGGAAATTATCTTCGACTGCAACGAACTGGCCAAAGGGCATAGTTTTTTCCAAATGGGCGTAATGACCGTGAGTCCGGATAACAAAACGGCCTGTTTTGCCACCGATATTGTCGGACGCCGGATTTACACCGTCCGTTTCAAAAACCTCGAGACGGGTGCCATCCTGCCTCAAACCATCACCAACACGACGGGCAGTGCCGTTTGGGCAAACGACAACAACACCATTTTCTTTACGCGGCAGGACGAACAAACCCTTCGCTCGGACCGCGTTTTCCGTTACCGACTCGACACGAACGAGGAGGTGATGGTCTACCAGGAAAAAGACGAAACCTTCGCACTTGACATTGCGAAGTCGAAATCGCGAAAATACCTAATGATCGAATCGGGCAGTACGCTCACGAGCGAGTACCGCATTTTGGAAGCCGATCATCCGGAAGGCACGTTTCGCGTATTCCAGCCTCGGGTGCGTGGTGTGGAATATGAGATTTCCCATTATGGCGATGCGTTTTACATCCGTACCAATAAAGACAAAGCCGAAAACTTCAAACTGATGAAAACGCCCGAAGCAGCTACGGGCAGTGAGCATTGGACAGAAGTCATTCCGCACCGCGCCGAGACCCTGCTTGAGAGTTTCCTGATTTTCCGGGATTACCTGGTGGTCGAGGAACGCACGAACGGACTCGCCATGTTGCAGATTCGACCGTGGACCGGTACACCGTATTACCTCCCGTTTGACAATGAAACGTATACGGCGTCGAGTGGCACCAATCCGGAATTCGATACTGAGATACTCCGCTACGGCTACCAATCAATGGCAACCCCTTCGTCGGTGATTGATTTCAATATGCGCACGCAGGAAAAGGTCGTCATGAAGGAACAACCCGTGCTCGGCGACTTCGACAAAAACCGATACCATGAAGAACGACTGTGGGCGACGGCAGCCGACGGAACCCGTATTCCGATGTCGGTCGTTTATCGCAAAGGACTCGAACGAAATGGCAAAAATCCATGTCTTTTATACGCCTACGGTTCGTATGGCTACTCGATGGATCCGTATTTCTCGTCAACGCGCCTGTCGTTACTCGACCGGGGTTTCATTTACGTCATCGCGCACATCCGGGGTGGGGAAGAGTTGGGGCGCCGTTGGTACGAAGACGGCAAGTTGCTCAAAAAGAAAAACACCTTCACCGACTTTATCGATTGCTCGAAATTCCTTATTGCGGAAAAGTATACGTCAGCCGACCATTTATATGCAGAAGGCGGCTCGGCAGGTGGATTGCTGATGGGCGCGATCATCAACATGGCACCGGAATTGTATCGGGGTGTGATCGCCCAGGTGCCTTTCGTTGACGTTGTGACTACCATGCTCGACGACAGTATTCCGTTGACCACAGGGGAGTACGACGAATGGGGCAATCCGAACCAGAAGAAATACTATGAGTATATGAAGTCGTATTCACCATACGACAACGTTCGTGCGCAGGCGTATCCAAATCTTTACGTATCAACGGGGCTGCACGATTCACAGGTGCAGTATTGGGAGCCCGCCAAATGGGTCGCAAAATTACGGTTGCTTAAAACAAACGATAATAAATTGTATCTTGACACCAACATGGATGCCGGGCATGGCGGGGCCTCCGGTCGTTTTGAAGCCCTTAAAGAGCTCGCCAAGGAATTCAGTTTTTTGTTAGATTTGGAGGGAATAAAGGGATAGTATAAAAATAATTGTTACCTTTGCGAGGTTCCGAATTGGGTCGAAACCGTTCGCGGCATGCTTTTTTAACTTTATGTATGAAAGAAGAGATAAGAGCTTACGATAACGTTCTGGCTTTGATTGGCAATACACCCCTTATACGCCTGAACACTATCACCAGCCCGTATAAAGGAAACTTCTACGCTAAGGTCGAAGCCTTCAACCCAGGACATTCCACAAAAGACAGGATTGCCCTGTATATTATAGAAGAGGCAGAAAAAAAAGGAATCCTCACACCAGGCGATACCATTATTGAAACCACTTCAGGCAATACAGGCTTCAGCTTGGCTATGGTGAGTATCATTAAGGGATACAATTGTATTCTGGCGGTAAGCTCAAAGTCATCCAAAGACAAGATCGATATGTTGCGCAGTCTTGGCGCCAAAGTATATGTTTGCCCCGCAAACGTGTCGGCCGATGACGAGCGCTCCTATTATAGCGTAGCCAAAAGGCTCCACGAAGAAATCAAAGGTTCGATTTACATCAACCAGTATTTCAACCAACTGAATATCGACGCCCACTACAAAACCACCGGGCCTGAAATCTGGGAGCAGACCAATGGTAAGATTACGCATTTGGTCGCGTGCAGTGGTACGGGCGGTACGATTTCCGGTGCGGCGAAGTACCTGAAAGAACAAAATCCGGATATTCGTATCCTGGGTGTTGATGCGTTTGGTTCTGTATTGAAAAAGTACCACGAAACCAAAGAATTCGACGCCGATGAAATTTATCCGTACCGCATCGAAGGATTGGGCAAGAACCTGATTCCGACCGCAACGGATTTCGATATCATCGACCAGTTCACCAAAGTAAGTGATGAAGAGAGTGCCCACATGGCACGCGACATCGCCAAAAAAGAAGGATTGTTTGTCGGCTACACTTCGGGTGCTGTCATGCAAGCCATTAAACAGTATGCGGAAGAAGGCGCCTTCGACGAAAACAGCAACGTTGTCGCGATCTTCCCTGACCACGGTTCGCGCTACATGAGTAAAGTCTTCTCAGACGAGTGGATGAGCGAACAGGGGTTCTTCGACAGCGTAAACGCAGAAGAAGCGCAGAAAATCGAATTTATCAAATAATTTTTCCTGATAGATAGTTGAAAAAACTCTGGAGGCGACTCCGGAGTTTTTTTGTTACGGACGTTTGTGTAACTTGAAAATGGTTACGGGAGTGGTAGAATTGTTCGGCTCGCCATTCCATATAGAATAATAGTCATCGGTAAACGATACCAAACCGTAATAAAAAACATCTCCTTTTCGGCTCAGGCTTTTTCGTACTTCATTGTCGCTTCGGATGAAGTAAAGCTGGAAAGTCCCATCACCATTTGCCTTGAGCTCACACTGCGATGTCGTTCCATCGGGGAAGGTCTCGATCCACCGGTTGGAGGTAATCGTTACATTGACATGCGTAAGCGTTTTAGAACCCGGATCCACATAATAGAAGGTACCGCCCTTAAAGAATGTCTGTATTTCTGAAGATGACAACTGTGTGGGGACGATGCCCGCAACGCGTTGCCATTCACCTTGTGTTTCCTTCTTATCAAAACTGGCGAGCGCCTTTTGGAACTCCGGACACACTTTTTGCAACCGGATGAACACCCGTCGGAACGCCGCCTGTGCCTGCTCATCGGTTCTCAGCTTCATCCGTCGGATAAAAGGGGGCAGATGACGGTCAATAAGGACCTCTACCTTGGTGGAATCGTCGTAATGGTGGATGTTGCTGAAATTCTCGCACATGGCAGTGGCAAGCGAATCAATCTGTTTATCGCTTTGGGAAAAAGCCAGCGACGACATACAGAAACACAGGAGGTAGAAGTAGGAACGGTAACCCATAGTTTAGAATTCAGCAAATTGGAGTTTACTCAGGTTTTGGTACAGCCCATTTTCAATCGTCATCAATTCACTATGCGTGCCCTGCTCGACAATCGTGCCTTTGTCTAGAACGAGTATCTGGTCGGCCGTGCGGATGGTCGAAAGACGGTGCGCGATGATGAGGCTGGTACGTCCTTCCATCAGGGTTTCCAACGCTTCCTGCACCAGTTTTTCGCTTTCACTGTCAAGCGAAGACGTGGCTTCATCCAATATCAGGATAGCCGGGTCCTTAAGGATGGCCCGGGCGATGGCAATTCTCTGGCGTTGTCCACCCGATAGTTTCACGCCGCGTTCGCCCACCAGTGTGTCGAGTTTTTCAGGGAAGGATTCAATAAACGAATACGCATTGGCTTTTTTCGCTGCCGCGATGATGTCCTCGTCTGAGGCACCGGGTTTTCCATAGGCGATGTTTTCGCGGATGCTTCCGCCGAAGAGGATGACATCCTGTGGCACGATCGACATATTGCCTCGTAGGTCTTCCAGGCTATAATCGCGGATGTCTTTGCCGTCGATCCGGATGGTGCCTCCTGTTACATCGTAAAAGCGCAACAGCAACGACGAGATTGTCGACTTGCCCGCACCGCTGGGTCCTACCAACGCAATCTTTTGTCCGAAACGCGCATCGAAGGCCACGCCCGCCAATACCTCCATCTCAGGCCGCGACGGGTAATGGAAACGCACGTTTTCGAAGGTCACATCGCCCCTGATGCGGATGCCTTCCGCAACGGAACTCTCCTCCGGTGTTTCCTCCAACAGTTCGAAAACCCGTTCGGTCGCGCCAATCGCCTTCTGTATCTGGGCGTAGAGTTCTGCAATCCCGCCAAATGCCACACCAAGGTAGCTGGAATATAAAACAAAGGTCACCAGGTCGCCTACACCACCATCACCCGATATGCTCAGTATGACGCCGTACCACACCACCGCTACGACCGATCCGAAGAGGCAGAAAATGATGAAGGAAGCGAAATACCCACGATACTGTCCGCCTTTAATGGCGATGCGCACGATTTCCCGGATTTTCCCGGCATAGCGTGCGGCCTCATAGGCTTCATTGGCAAAGGCTTTGACGATGCTGATACCCTGAAGTGTCTCTTCCACGATGACCTGGCTGTCGGCCACCGCATCCTGCGCTTTCTTAGCGTATTTACGGATGAACCGCGCGAAGATGACCGCGGCCACCGCCACCACCGGCACGATGCACAACATCATGAGCGTCAGTCGCGGGTTCAGGATAACCAACAGAATCACACTGCCGATAATCAGGATGAACTGCCGAAGGAACTCGGCGATGGTCGTTGCCAGGGTATCCTGTATCTGGGTGATGTCGGCGCTGATCCGCGAGTTCAGTTCTCCAACGCGCGTCTGTGAAAAGAACACCATCGGCAAACGAATCAGGCGGTTGTAGAGCGAAATTCGGATGTTGGCAAGCGTATTTTCTGTAAAGTTGACGAACAGCGACAACCGGAAGAACGAAAAGAACGACTGCAGGATTAGAATACAGACCAACGTCAATCCGATGGTATTGGCCATCGCAGCATCTTTTTCGGCGATGCAATTCACCAATTTACCAAAGAACCAAGGGAAGGCGAGGGCTGAGCCTCCGGTCAGCAACAGGAAGACCAATCCGACGTAGAATTTCCAGCGATGCGATCCGGAGTAACGGAAGATGCGGAACGTATGTTTCAGGGAAGAAGAAGTAACCTTCGCTTTCGGGAGGTCATTGTCGACACGACGAGGTGGCATGGGGAGTTTTTTGTAAAGATACGGTAGAATCGTTGATGCGTCAAAGCGATAGAGTAGTTTAGTCGAAGGAGTTAGCAGTAGTTAGTAGTCAGTAGTTAGTAGTCGGTGGAGCTCCGTCGACTTCAGTTCCTCAGTTACTCGGTTCATCAGTTCACTATCATCTACGCCATCCTTCAAGCTCCGCGTTAAGCATCAAAACAAAACTCCGAAACATTCGAAAGTGTACTTTCTCTGTTCCGGAGTTTTGTTTTGATTCATTCGTGATCGCAGCAGGATTCGAACCTGCGACCGCCTGCTTAGAAGGCAGGTGCTCTATCCAGCTGAGCTATGCGACCGAAAAAAGTGGTGCAAATATAAGCGGATTAATCGAATGCCACAACCTGCGGGGTATTTTCCATGATTCGCCAGAATACTACTCTGAATTGACAAAATACTATGCGGGCTATTGCCTCGCGCTTCGTAAGTTCGTTATCAGCTATTTAACCAACCTAATTCAGTATCATGAAACGTAGTATTGCAGTTATTTTTGTCCTCACCAGTGCGTGGTCCTGGGGCCAGAAAAACCTGGTTCGAAACGGCGGTTTTGAAGGATCGTCCGACAATTGGCGCGGAGAAGGCGTTATCATCAACGCCTTTGACCGCCACGACGGCAACAGCGCCGGGATGATCAACCAGTTTACCGGTGGCGAGTGGAAAGGCATCGACCAGATCATTACTGTCCCAAAAGATTGCTATGCCTTTGATTTCGGCGTTTGGATGAAAGCCGATAACATCGAGGGTGGTAAAGACCCATGGAATGCCGGCGTCATGACGGTGGAGTTACTCACGGCAGGGGAGAAGAGTATCCGGTATGAAGGCGTGGCGGAGGTGCTGGGTTCGACCGGCTGGGTGTACTATCACAAAAGTGTGGTGCTTCCCGCCGAGGCCAAAAAGATCCGTATCATATTGGCACTCGCGCAAACAAACGGCTCGTTGTTGTTCGACAACGTAAGCGCGGTCGGCTATTCTGTTACGGAATTCGAGAAGATGAAGGAAGAAGAGCGGAAAGCAGCGAAACTGGCCGCACAGTCGTTCCGCAACGGCAGTTTTGAAATGGCAATGGAAGGATGGCGTGGCGCCGCAACCCTTGTCAGCGATCCCGTGAAGGAAGGCGCTGCGGCCGTTTCGATCACGTCGTCACAACCGGTGTGGACGGGCATCGACCAACCGGCCTTTATTCCGGAAGGAAGTAAAAAGGTAAAGGTGTCGGGCTGGCTGCGGGCGCAGTCGCTCGTTCGCGGAAAAGAGAGTTGGAACAACGGTGTCTTTATTATTGAACTGACCAAAGACGGCACGACCAAAGCAATCGACGACCAGATGATCGGATCGGTGGTAGGCGACAGCGATTGGACCTATTTTGAAAAAGAACTAGACTTGCCCGCCGGTGCCGAGCAATTCCGTCTCCTGCTGGCCCTCAGTAACGCGACGGGCACGCTCTACGCCGACGACATACGGGTGACGTTCTCTAAATAAACCTGATAAGGTACTAAAAACAAAAAACTCCCTGAACACGTGTCAGGGAGTTTTTTAATTTCCATTTCTTAGTCGGGGTGGCAGGATTCGAACCTGCGACCTCCTGGTCCCAAACCAGGCGCGATAACCGGGCTACGCTACACCCCGAAAAAAGAGCGGAGAGACTGGGACTCGAACCCAGGCGACGGTTGCCCGTCGACAGATTAGCAATCTGCTCCGTTACCACTCCGGCACCTCTCCATTCCCGCTTTTCAAACAGACATTCTGTTTTAAAGCGGTTGCAAATGTAAGTGTTCAGTATCGATTTCCCAAACAAAACAGGGCTTTTTTTGGCGGTTACCACCAAAAACGTTAACAATCAAAAGTATAGGGTATAAACGGCGTAAAAGGGCAAAAAAAACCGCCGGAAGGCGGATCGGTGGAGTGCGCTGAAACTCAGGCTTCGTCCATATAGGTCTTGGTGCCGTTCGCGTCGATATAATAGCGCCGCCCTTTGACCGCCTTATCGCGGGCTTCCTTACGGGCCTCGCGTTTCTCTTTTCGGGCCGCTTTCTTTTCGCCTTCACGGCTATCCGAAACCACTTCCGACTTGTTGACGGTAGCCGGTTTTCTATCTGTTTTTTCCTTTGTCTGGGCGTGGGTCAGCGACGCGCAAAGCAAGAGACCGAGAAAGCAGTGTTTTTTCATAGCTTTGTATTTTCCTCCAAGATAGCCATTTAATTTGGTATCCTTTTATAGTATAACGGCGGATTTTTTATTCTATTTCATGCGACTTCCTTTTTTCTGTATCGTATACGTCTTTTTACTCTATTCCTGCGCGACCCGCGTGGCATTGCCATCTGAGGTCCGTACAGCAGAAACGGGCGAACCTGCCGACACCACGCTCGTAAACGTTTCGGAGTACGTGAGCGGAATCGTCCTCGATATGAAATATGCGTCTGATGACAATTTCCTAAAAGAAAAGGTCTATGACTGCGCGGAGTGTTACCTGCGGTACGCAACGGTAAAAGCCTTATTAAAAGCCCAATCGCAGGCCGAACGGTATGGCTGTAGGCTCCATATTTTCGACTGTTATCGCCCGCATTCCGTACAACGAAAGATGTGGAAACTCGTGCCGAATCCTGATTATGTAGCGGATCCGGCAAAGGGATCGATCCACAACAGGGGAGGCGCGCTCGACCTGACGTTATGTGACAGCACCGGCATGCCGCTTGATATGGGAACGCCGTTTGACCATTTTGGACCGGAAGCGGCTCCGTCTTACACCCAATTATCAGAAGACGTGTTGGAAAACCGCCGGAAACTACGGCGTATTATGAAAAAAGCGGGCTTTCGCCAACTACCGTCAGAGTGGTGGCATTTCAACGTAAAAGGCGCACGAGAACTTCCGATTTCCGATTTCCGGTGGCCGTGCCCGTAATCACTTCACGCACTTCAGGTAGTCGATAAAATAAGAGGAAGGGCCGTAGGCTTCTTTCGTCAATTCCGACACTAGCACTTTTTTCATCGGGAAGTCAAGCGTTTCGGTCGTAAACTTGATCCGCACGATATTGAGCGGTGAGGCCTCAAGGTCTTCAAAATTTCCTTTCAGGAATACAAAACTTCCCGTCAACACCCGCGTGTTCTTTCCTTCTTCCGGCAGCGGAATCATGGTGCCGCACGCCTCGGGGCCGGCGTGAAGCAGGGTGACAATCTTGCCATTGTCGAGTTGCAGATAAATCTTCGAGCTTTTATCAAAGCAGGCCGCCTTCATGAAGTCACTGCTTTTCTGGATGTATTGCACGTTAACCACCGGCGTCCCATTGTCCTGCGCGAGCGAAAAGAAGAGGTAAGCGGATGACGAACCGAAGTTGCGTTCATGCATAACATACTCTTTCAACGACTTATACGTTCCGAGGCTGTCGGTCGCGTTCTGTGTATACGTACAATCATTCTGGGCGAATACGGCGATGGGAAGCAGGAATAAAAAAGCGGCAAGTATACGTTTCATAGAGGCGTCTCGATTTTGGCACAAAGTAACACAATTTTCCGGTTTGCCTTATCCGTCGTAAAAAACCAATAGTCGGCACCTCCGTCGGCGATCTTCCATTTTTTTCGCAACACGTCGACGGTTTCCGGAAAGTTTCGCACCGTCACATTGGCTTTCCGTCCTTTCAACGTCGCCATTTCCGATTTGGAATAGGGCACGATAGCGCGTGTTACAAACGTCCGACCTGGAAAAGGCACGTGCGTATCCGACGTATACAGATGCGAATGCGGCGCGAGTTTCGCCAGGCCGAGGTCGGCGGCTAAATGGTCGTATCCACCTGATTTCAGCACAGCCGCATGAGGCTCATATAAATACGTCGGTGGCTCCCCATACGCGATGTCAACCGTCTCGCCGTAGGGGAAGGTAAACGATTGTGGTAGATTGCCCAGTGTAACGGCGTGTATCCGTGGCGCTCCCAACGCATTTTTTTGCAGTACCCAAAGCAGTTCCTTCACTTCATTCCCCACGGCGACGACATGGATATCGGTAACGGAATGCAGTTCGGAAAGTCCGGCCGAAATATCGAGCAACGGCGCCGTTTTGATAAGGATACGATCGGTATGCTCAAAGTAAAAATCGAGTAGGGCGGGCACATCCGGCAGGCAATCCTTCAAAAGGAATACTTTCCCTTTTAGGTCATGTCGCCTTGACGGATCGATGTAGAGCCAATCGAAAGTCCCTGCTTCCGCCAGCCACTCGGTACTGTCGCGATTGACGCATTGAACGGTACGTCCCAATTGTCGGAAGTTGTGGGCTGACAGGGCCGACAGTTGGGCGTCTTTCTCTACATGGACGACCGTGTCGACCCGTTGCGAAAAGAAATAGGAATCGACACCAAAACCGCCCGTCAGATCTGCCAATCTTTGTCCGCTTACCAGTGATGCCTTGTAGTGTGCAGTGGCTTCAGATGACGTTTGCTCGACCGAAACGCGCGACGGATATACAATTTCCGCTGCGTTGAACCAGGTCGGCAGTTTGTCTTTGGCTTTGGCCCGGGCTGCCACTTGCTGTACCAACAATGGATAGTCGACGTCGGGAAACGGATTGGGTTTCAGCGCCAGCGCAGTGGGATCCGTACCCGTGTAAAGGCGGATGTACGCCTGCACGTCCGGGCGAAGTAACGCACCGAAATCGGTCATAGCCGTCGGGTGAGAAGTTGTACGAGTTCGTTATCCGGAAAAAACTCTTTCGCCACGACTTTCGCCGCGGTATAAAGCGGAACGGCCACTACCATGCCCAGGATGCCGAACAGGAAGCCGGCGGCGAGAATCACAAGGAAAATCTCTAACGGATGCGCATTTGTCGATTTCGAAAATATAAACGGCTGGCTGATGTTGTTGTCGATGAACTGTACGACGGAAAAGGCAATCAGCACATAAATCGTGATGGGAAGCGTCTCTGAGCGGAAGTCATTGCTGATGTGACTCAGCATCGTGAGCAACGCGGCCAGTATCGATGCAATAACAGGACCTATATAGGGGATAATGTTCAAAACTCCACAGATAAACGCGATGATGACGGGGTTTTCAATGCCGAAAATGAGGAGTACGATCAAATACATCACAAAAATAATCAGCAGTTGCAGCAGCAATCCGAGGAAATACCGACTCAACATATCGTTAATCTTCTCAACCGAATTCAGAATTTGCTCTTCATGCGATTCCGGAATTAAGGCTTTCGCTGCCTTTACGAATAACACGCGGTCTTTGATGAAGAAGAAGGTAATAAACATGACCGAGGCCAGACCTACGCTGAAACCGCTGACGGCACCAAGCACATGATTCAGGAAGTCGGGCACGAAATCGAGATTGAGTTTAGAGGCAACGCCGCTTTGAGTCGCTAACTTTGAACTGTCGATACCATAACTCTCAAGAAATGTGCTGAGTTGCGTCCATAGGAGCGTGGCACGTTGTTGCAGTTCCGACGGATTCAACGCCGACAGGTTTTTGCCTTGCGATGAGATCAGCGGAATAAACATATAAACAAACAACGCCACGAACAGCAGGAAAATAGAGAGCGTCGCGATGGTCGCACCCGTATTCGGCAACTTCAGTTTCGTGCGGAAGAAGCGGGCCATCGGTTTTCCGATCAGCGACAGCAATAGGGCGACAAACAGATACAGTATCACGGTCTGCAATTCCCAAAGCAAATAGAGTAGGAGGGTCACCGCAGCCAATATGCCGACTGCCATGACGATGCCCTTTGCGATATTTCTAGCCTCTGGTGCCATCAGTTCGTAAAAGCGTAGTTGATGATATTGGCTCCCATTTTCAGCGCTTTCTCCCGAACCTCGCGCGGGTCGTTGTGCACTTCCGGATCTTCCCAACCGTCGCCGAGATCGCATTCATAGGTATACAACAACGCCAGCCGTCCGTCGATGATGATCCCAAAAGCCTGTGGGCGTTTGCCGTCGTGCTCGTGGATTTTTGGGAGTCCGTTTGGAAAGGAAAAAGGCTTCTGGAAGATAGGGTGATTGGCCGGAAGTTCCACCAATTCGCGGTCAGGGAACACTTTTTTGAATTCTTTACGGATGTATTGGTCCATACCGTAATTGTCGTCAAAATGAATGAAGCCTCCGCCGAGGAGAAAAGCCTTCAGATTTTGGGCCTCCGCGTCTGAAAACACAATGTTTCCGTGCCCGGTTGCATGCACAAAAGGATACGACAGCAAATCCGGACTTGACAATTCGACCGTAGCGGGTTTCGCCTTCAGCCGCGTGCCAATCGACTGGTTGCAGAACTTCACCAGGTTGGGAAGCGACGTAGGATTGGCGTACCAATCACCGCCGCCGCTGTATTTGAGCAGTGCGACTTCCTGTGCCGACGAGAGGCCGGCTACAAGAAGGAAAAGCGCAACAAAAAGCCTTTTTTTCATTCGTTCAAAACCGTAAAAGTGTGACACGCAACCAGTGCAGCCGTTTCGGTGCGCAGGCGGGTGTTGCCCAAAGATACGGGAAGATATCCGTTTGCCAGCGCCAGTTGTATTTCTTTAGGGGAAAAATCGCCTTCGGGTCCGATCAGAATGACCGCATTTTCCCCCTGTTTCAGGGCGTTTTTTAAGGGATGTTTCTCGTCGTCCTCACAGTGTGCAATAAAGCGCGCACCGTCTTTGGCCTGGCCGATAAATTGGCTGAACGGCATGGCCGGATGCAGTTTGGGCAGATAGGCCTGGTTCGACTGTTTCATCGCGGCCACTACGATTTTCTCCAACCGTTCCGACTTTACCACCGTGCGCTCAGAATGGTCACAAATGATAGGAGTGATGGCCTCGATACCGATTTCTGTCGCTTTCTCCAAAAACCATTCGTAGCGTTCGTTCATTTTGGTCGGGGCCACAGCCAGGTGCAGTCGCGGACGTCGCGGCGTTTCCGTCGTTACCGATACGATGCGGGCCGTGCATTTCGTTTCCCGACATTCGATAATTTCCGTGGTGAATACATCGCCTAAACCATTCGTAACAAATAAGATATCGCCTTCTTTCTTCCGTAATACTTTAGCTATATGACGGCTCTCTTCCTTCTCAAAGGAAAACACTTCGGTAGACGGTTGCAGCGCCGGATCGTAGAACAGTTGCATATCAAAAAGCAATGCGGGCCGATGACACGGTATCGGCGGTTTCAAATTGGCCTGACAGGAATTTATGGTAGCCCACGATGCCAATCATGGCCGCGTTGTCGGTGGTATATTCAAACTTGGGAATGAAGGTTTTCCAACCCAAATCGACTTCTGCCTGACGGATCGCGTCGCGTATACCGGAATTGGCCGAAACACCGCCCCCAATCGCCACCTGTCGAATGCCGGTTTGTTCGACGGCCATCTTCAGTTTTTCCATCAATACTTCTACGATGGTATATTGAACGGACGCACACACATCGTCGATGTTCCGTTGCAGGAACTCCGGATCTTTCTCCACGTTCTTCTGCACGAAATACAGGATCTGCGTCTTGAGTCCGGAGAAACTAAAGTCGAGTCCGGGCACCTTTGGCTTCGTAAACGCAAACGCTTTCGGGTTGCCGTTTTTCGCATGTCGGTCAACCAGCGGGCCACCCGGATAGGGAAGTCCCAGCACGCGGGCTGTTTTGTCAAATGCTTCTCCCACGGCATCGTCGGTGGTTTCGCCAATGATGGTGAGGTCGAAGAAACCATCCACCCGCACAATCTGCGTATGTCCGCCCGAAATGGTCAATGCCAAAAATGGGAATTGCGGTTTGTCATATCCTTCCTCATCAATAAAATGTGCCAAAATGTGGGCGTGCATGTGGTTGACCGCAAGCAGCGGAATGCCGCGTGCCAGTGCCAGTGATTTCGCGAATGATGTACCCACCAGCAACGATCCAAGCAAACCCGGACCTTTCGTAAAGGCGACCGCCGATAGTTGTTCAGCGGTGATTCCGGCCCGTTTCAAGGCCGTATCGACCACCGGCACAATGTTTTGCTGATGCGCGCGAGAAGCCAGTTCGGGCACCACGCCGCCGTATTGCTCGTGCACGGCTTGTCCGGCGATGACGTTCGACAACACGCGGTCATTTTCGAGGACAGCGGCTGCGGTATCGTCGCAAGAACTTTCGATGGCGAGTAAATAGTGCGTCTGGGCGGCCATGGAACGAGGGAATTTTAGGTATTTTTTAAATAAAACGCGATAAAAATAGCTATTTTTACCACGTTGCGAAGATACCGCTTTTGTAAGGAACACGTTACGCGATAGCTCAAGATCGTTGGAAAAAGTCAGCAAAACCAGATTGCGCCTGCGTAAGGCAAGAAAAGTCGTGTTCCGCACGCTGCTGACACTCATCCTGTTACTGTTGACGATGGCCATTGTGCTGTCGATCCCGTCGGTGCAAACGCGGCTCGCGGCCTACGCCACAGACCGTATCAATGCCGATTACCACACCGATATCAAGATCAACAGCGTGGCACTCACACTATTCGGAGGTGTCAAGTTTCGCGACGTGATGATACGCGACCATCACCGCGATACGCTTATCTATGCCAAACGCATCCAGACGGATATCCTCAGTTTTCGTAAATTGTATAACGGCGACCTGATGTTCGGCGATGTCACAATCGACGGCATGGTCTTTAACCTGCGGAATTACAAAGGGGAAGCCGACACCAATCTCGACGTGTTCATCGCCCGTTTTGAGACGGAACCGCAAAAAGCGTCCACCCATAAATTTCTGCTTGAAGCGAAAAATGCCTATTTCACCAACAGCCGTTTCATGCTGTTCAACGACAACCGCCAGAGTCCGAAGGATGTGTATTTCTCTGACCTGTCGGCGTCACTCAACAATTTCCGCATCCTCGGGCCCGATATTACCGCCAAGATCAACAAACTCGCCTTTACCGATTATCGGGGAGTACGCGTGAAAAATCTAAGTTCACGGTTTACCTACACCAAAAAGAACATCCTGATGGAGGATTTGTCGGTGGAAACGCGTCACTCGAAGGTCTATGGTTTCGTACGGATGTATTATGACCGTAAGGACTTCATGGACTTCAACAACAAAGTGCTTTTCAAGGTGCGGTTAGACTCGACGCAAATTGGCAGCAACGATGTGAAGTGTTTTTACAATGAGATCGCAACCGGACACACCTTCCGCGTCGATTCAGATGTAAGCGGCACGCTCAACAACCTCTTCCTGCGCCGCGCGACAATCACCGAAGGTACGGCGACGCAGATACGGGGCGACCTGCACTTCCGGAATCTATGGGGTAAGGAAGGAATGCCGTTCCGGATGGATGCCCAACTGGGACAAATGAGTACGAATTATGGGCACTTGGTCTCGATTTTGCCGCGGATGCTGGGCAATTCGCTGCCTGAAAACCTCAAAACACTCGGACAAGCCAACCTGAAAGGTTCCGTCGAAGTCACCGCCCGGACGCTCAAGACTGACGTTTTCATGACATCGGCCATTGGCAACGTCAAAACGGATTTTGTCATGGCCAATATGGCGAATCGCAAGAAGGCATCCTATAAAGGGAATGTCAAGTTGGAGAACTTTAACCTCGGTCGTTTCCTTTCCCGAAAGGAATTGGGCCCTGTTTCACTCGCACTGGCCGTAGACGGAAGCGGCTTTACACAGTCAAGTCTTCGTTCAAGCGTGAAAGGTTCCATCGACCGGTTTTATTACAACCGCTACAATTATTCCAATATTGTGGTGGACGGCGATTTGCGAAGCCCGATGTTCAAAGGGAAACTCGTAATCAACGATCCGAATCTTTTCATGGATTTCGACGGATTGGTGGATATGTCGAAGAAACAAAATCGCTACGACCTCCACGCGAATATTGACTTCGCCAATCTCAATAAGCTTCACTTTAGTAGCGATCCGATTGCCGTCTTCAAAGGAGAAATACGCGCCGATGTGGTGGGAAGCACGATTGATAATATGCGCGGTACGATTGGGATGACCGATACGTCGTACCAGAACCAAAAAGACACGTATTTATTTGAGGACCTGCGGCTGACGTCGGAGTTTGACCCCGCGGGTGTGCGAACGTTGACCATCGTCTCACCCGACATTATTGAAGGAAAAGTGACGGGACGCTTCCGGTTTGGGGAGCTTCGGAAGATGCTCGAGAATTCCATCGGAAGCCTTTATACCAACTACAAACCGAATAAAGTCAGCAAGGGGCAATTCCTTCGCTTTGATTTCAGTATTTATAATAAGATTGTCGAAGTGTTCCTTCCCGGCATCGAAGTGTCGACCAATACCTTCGTGAAAGGTAACATCGACTCCGATACGAATGAATTCCGGTTGAACTTTTCGTCGCCTGAGATCAAAGCCTATGACAATTCGTTTGAGCGTATCTCGCTGACGGTCGATAATAAGAACCCGCTGTTCAACGCCTATATCGAAACGGATACCATCCGAACCAAATACTATAAGTTTTCCGATTTCAGCGCCATCAACGTCACGAAAAAAGATACGATGTATGTGCGCTCTGAATTCAAAGGCGGCCCTAAAGCGACCGACGCCTTCACGCTGAATCTGTACCATACCATCGACAAAAACAACAACAATGTCGTCGGCATCCAGAAGTCAGAACTGCGTTTCGGTGATTTCACCTGGTTCCTTAACGAGTTGGATGGTCCCAATAACCGGGTGATCTTCGACAAGAAACTCCAGCGGTTCGATTTCGACAACATCGCCATGTCGCACGAAGACCAGCGCGTTTCCCTGCACGGCGCCATGCGCGACTCGACCTACAAAGACCTCGATCTTGATTTTGAGAAAGTCGATCTGGCCCGCATCCTTCCCTCGATTGACAGCCTTCGCATTGCCGGGCGACTCGACGGAGACGTACGGTTCAAGCAAGAGAAGGCCATTTACCAACCCACGTCGCACCTGACGGTTTCCGGACTGGCGGTGAACGATATCGGATTAGGGAATCTTGATCTTTCCATTGAAGGAGACAATAGTTTCAAAACCTTCAAAGTAGAATCGTCGCTCGAAAACGACAACGTCAAGTCATTCCTTGTCGACGGCACCTTTAATGTCGAGAACCGTGAAACCACGATGGACCTTCACGTCAACTTTGACCAGTTTAACATAGCGGCGTTCAGTCCGTTGGGCAAAGACATCCTCTCCAATATAAGGGGCTACGTGTCGGGTACCGCACGGGTCACCGGTCCGTTCCGCGAACCCGACATTTTTGGTAAACTCTTCCTGGAAGAGGCAGGTTTCCGAATCCCTTATCTGAATACCGACTATGCCATCCGGAATTATTCGATTGTGGATATTGCCGATAGTCGCTTCACCTTCCGAAACAATACCCTTACCGACACAAAGTATAAAACGGAAGGTAAGCTAAACGGTTTCATCCGACACAAGAATTTTTCCGACTGGGCGCTCGACCTTAATGTAACGAGCGACCGCTTCCTGGCGCTTGACACAGAAGATCATGACGATGCGGCCTACTTCGGAACGGCTTTCATCGACGGAAAGGCGTCTATCACCGGGCCGACGAGTTCATTGTTTATAGAAATGGCGGCCAAGTCGGCCAAAGGAACGCATATCGGCATCCCGATCAGCAACACCGAAAACGTCGGCAGTCGCTCGTTTATCCATTTCCTCAGTCCGAAAGAAAAATACAACCTGCAAAACGGTTTGGGCACGACGCGGCGCTACGACGGACTCGAATTACAGTTCGACCTCGATATTACGCCCGACGCCGAAATTGAAGTCATCCTCGATCGCGAAACCGGTCACGGTATGCGGGGCAGGGGGAACGGAACCCTGTTGCTCGAGATCAATACACTCGGCAAGTTTAATATGTATGGTGACTACCAGGTGTATGAAGGCGAATACAACTTCAAATACAAAGGTCTTTTCGACAAGCGGTTTACCGTAAAGAAATACAGCTCGATTACGTGGGAAGGCGATCCGATGCGGGCGCGCCTCAACCTGGAAGCGACGTACAAAACATCCGCCAACCCTTCTATATTATTGGAGAATCCGTCGGTAAACCGGAAGGTAGACGTATTGGTGGGGATCATCATCACCGGAAATTTGGCGAGTCCGGAACCCGATTTCAGCATCAACTTCCCGAACATGAATTCGGTGCTTCGCAGCGAGATCGAAAGCAAACTGAGTGATAAAGACATCCGCCAGACGCAGGCCCTGACACTGTTGAGTACGGGTGGCTTCATGAGCAGTGACGGCGTCAACCAAAGCGCGATCGTCAACAATGTGGTCGAAACCGGTACCGGGCTGTTCGGCGACATCTTCCAGAGCAAAGACGACAAGTTCCGCGTGAATCCTTTCTTAGAGACGGCTGAGCGTACACCCGGTTACGAGTCGAATGGTGCGGTGGGCTTTACGGTATCGTCGCAGATAAACGATCGGATTACGGTGAATGGTAAGGTAGGTGTGCCGGTGGGTGGACTTAACCAGTCGGCGGTTGTAGGTGATGTGGAAGTGCAGTATCGGGTAAATGAAGACGGTACCATGAACCTACGCTTTTTCAACCGCGAGAACGATATTAATTATTTAGGGGAAGGAATCGGCTACACACAAGGCGTCGGTGTGACCTATCAGGTCGATTTCGATACCTTCCAGGAATTGGTCAAGCGCATTTTCGGTACCAAAACCGTCGAGAAAGCGCCAGCCAAAAAACAAGAAGAGGAAGAGGAGCCAAAAGTGCCCGAAGGCATGCACTTCAATACGCCGGAAGAGAGCCGTAAAAAGAAGGAAACAAAGCGGAACTGAATATTGAAATCCCTTACTAAATAAGGCAATTCCAAAAACTTATCAACGAAAACGATTGAAATGCGTCGCATTGCTGATTTGGGAAAAATGCAACATGCGACGTATGCAATATTTGCTACTTTAGCATTTTCAACACCAAAAAAATGTCAAAACAAATCAAACGGATTGGTGTCCTGACCTCCGGTGGCGACTCGCCGGGAATGAACGCCGCTATCCGTGCCGTGGTACGTACGTGTGCGTTTCATGGCGTCGAATGCGTCGGCATTTACCGTGGCTACCAGGGGATGATCGAAGGTGACTTTAAAGAAATGGGGCCCCGTAGCGTCAATAACATCGTCAATAAAGGCGGTACCATCCTGAAATCAGCCCGTTCAAAAGACTTCCGCACGCCGGAAGGACGCGAGAAAGCCCATGAAAACCTTCGAAAAGCCGGAATCGACGCCTTTGTCGTCATCGGCGGGGATGGCAGCTTTACCGGCGCCGAGGTTTTCAGTTCTGAATTTGATTTTCCTGTAATGGGGATACCGGGTACCATCGATAACGACATCTACGGTACGAGTCATACCCTCGGTTATGACACCGCTCTCAACACGGTTGTGGAGGCCATCGATAAAATTCGCGATACGGCCAGTTCCCACAACCGTCTTTTTTTTGTGGAAGTCATGGGCCGCGACGCGGGGCACATTGCCCTTAACGCCGGCATTGGGGCAGGAGCAGAGGAAATCCTCATCCCGGAAGAAGACCTCGGACTCGATCGCTTGCTCGATTCCCTCAAAAAAAGTAAGGCATCCGGAAAATCGTCTTCTATCGTCGTCATCGCCGAAGGGGACAAAATCGGGAAGAACGTATTCGAACTCAAAGATTACGTAGACGAGAATATGCCAGAGTACGACGTGCGCGTTTCCGTATTGGGCCACATGCAACGGGGTGGCGCTCCTTCCTGCTACGACCGGGTATTGGCCAGCCGACTCGGAGTGAAAGCGGTAGAATCCATCCTGGAAGGCAAAACCCGCTACATGGTAGGCGTACTCGAAGACAAAATTGCACTTACACCACTCGAACAAGCCATCAAAGGCAAAAGTGAAATCGACCGCGAACTGCTTCGCGTTTCCGATATCATGTCAACATAAAAACCAGTAACAACTCTAATAGTTTCAGTAATGTCAAAGGTAAAATTAGGAATTAACGGTTTCGGACGCATCGGACGTATCGTCTTCAGGGAAACCTTCAATAGGGATAATGTAGAAGTGGTAGCCATCAACGATTTGCTGGATGTTGACCACTTGGCGTATCTCCTTAAATACGACTCGGTTCACGGTCGTTTCAAAGGTGATGTGGAAGTAAAAGACGGACAACTTTTCGTCAACGGACGCAACATCCGTATCACGGCTGAAAAAGACCCGGCTGTTTTGAAATGGGACGAAGTGGGTGTTGACGTCGTGGCAGAATGTACCGGCATCTTCACGGAAGTGGCAAAAGCCGAGGCACACCTTCGCGGTGGTGCTAAGAAAGTAATCATTTCAGCACCTTCTGCGGATGCGCCGATGTTCGTAATGGGTGTGAACCATACCAAAGCGACCGCCGCCGATACCATCGTGTCGAACGCATCGTGTACGACAAACTGTCTGGCGCCGCTGGCGAAAGTACTGAACGACCATTTCGGTATCGTAGAAGGACTTATGACAACGGTTCACGCGACGACTGCGACGCAGATGACCGTAGACGGACCGTCACGTAAAGACTACCGTGGTGGCCGCGCGGCACTCCTGAACATCATCCCGGCTTCAACAGGCGCTGCAAAAGCAGTAGGTAAGGTGATTCCGGAACTAAACGGCAAACTCACGGGGATGTCGATGCGCGTGCCGAATGCCGATGTATCGGTAGTGGATCTGACCGTAAAACTGGGCAAAGAAACCAGCTACGAAGAAATCATGAAGGTGCTCAAGAACGCATCGGAAACCGACTATAAAGGCATTCTCGGATATACAGAAGACGATGTAGTATCACAGGATTTCATCGGTGATTCGCGCACTTCGATTGTGGATGCGAAAGCCGGTATCGGACTCAACTCCACGTTCTTCAAAATCGTATCGTGGTACGACAATGAATACGGCTACTCCAGCAAACTGATCGATCTTTCGGTTCATATCGCCGGACTCGTCTAATAAAAATCAGGATCCCGTCGGTGCATGTCACACGGCGGGATTTTTTTTATCGTTCAGCCGTTTCGCCTCATCGTGCCGTCCTATTCGGCCACCGGCGAAAGGGGAATCCCAACCGACTAACCCAACCAAAAAAAATGAAGTTATTAGTAGACAGCGGCTCGACCAAGGCAGACTGGATCGCCATCGACGACGCCGGTAAAGTACTCTTTACCACACAATCACTCGGAATCAATCCGGAAGTATTGGGTAAAGATCAGGTCATCGCCCGTCTGGAAGACCGTTTCGACATTTCACACAATCGTAAGAGCGTTTCCAACCTGTATTTCTACGGCGCGGGCTGCGGCACCGACCGAATGCGCGACTTTTTAGCGGGTATTTTCAAGGAGTATTTCCCGAATGCGGACATTTCGGTTCAGGAAGACACCTATGCTGCGGTATACGCTACGACACCCCGTGGACAACAAGCCATCGTTTCCATTCTCGGAACCGGATCCAATTGCAGCTATTTCGACGGTGTGGTCTTACACCAAAAAGTACAGTCGCTCGGCTACATTGCCATGGATGATTGTTCGGGTAACCAATTCGGACGCCACCTTATCCGAGGCTATTACTTTAACAAGATGCCGAAGGAACTCGCGGCCGAATTCGAGAAAGCCTATGACCTCGAGCCCGACACGATCAAACACCACCTGTATAAGGAACCGAATCCGAATGCCTATCTGGCCACGTTCGCAAAATTCCTCATACAACACAAAGACCATGAGTGGTGCCAGCGGATCATCCGTTCGTGTATGGAAGATTTCACGGAATTCTACATCAAGCAATACCCGAACCATAAAGACGTACCGGTGCATTTCATCGGATCCATCGCCTTTTACCTACGGGAAGAACTCAAGGAAGTACTCGATGCGCATGGCATCAAACTAGGGAATGTCTTGCGTCGTCCGATCGACGGATTGATCGCGTACCATTCCATTCCGCCTGAATAGCCTATGGGCACACCGACTAAAAAGCCATCCTCAGGGTGGCTTTTTTAATGGGCGATGGTGATCTTAACGGTCGTCGGTGTGATGCCATCCGAAAACCGGACGAAGTAAAGTCCGGGAGCCAGTGCACTGACATTTAGGTAAGAGGCTTCCAAGGGCTTGGCCTCCAGCATTTTTCCCGTAAGGTCAAAAAGTTCTACCCGGTGAGGGTGTACGCCATCGGCAAAGCGGAAGTGTACAACCGACGACGATGGGTTGGGAAAAGCGACGACTGAAGTATCGGAAGGTATCGAAGTTGAAAGCGAACAACTTTCTGAGTTTCCGGGAATATTGGCATCCAGCCACAGGAGTCGTAGATGGATCCAATTCTTGAACTGGTCCAACTGGGCTTCAAATGTGGTGGGATCGGGTTCGATTTCCGGCGTACCGGTATTGACGCCAAGATGTCCCCAGCGCTCGAAGTGGCGTTGTTGGGCCTCATCAAGCAGGGCTGCCTGTCCGTCAATCCAGGTGTCGAGTGCATCTTCTGCAAGGAAGGTGCCACGAAAGGTCTCCCATCGGCACCGTAGCCGGTCGGCGAAGGAAGGATCCTGTAGCAAACGTACAAACCAACCGTTCGAGCTGACATCAGGCCCGCAATCATTGATCAGGTGGGACCAACCTGAGCCGTCGGTGGCCTGGAAGGTTTCACAATCCCAAATATTCTTCCACGCCCAGTCGAAATCCCAAACGGGTCCGGCCATAAGTTTTGCCATCTCCGACGCACTGTCCTTATCCTTGCTGAAGTACCAGCTTTTCTTGAAACCGTCAACGTTTCGCGACAGTTCGTTCACGATAAAATAATCGATGAAGGAATCGACATCGAGATACTTTTGATAGCCATTCAACGGATTTGCGAAGTCACTGGAATACAACGCCGTTTCCATATTTTGGATAAATCCCTGGATGTAGGCTTTCTGTTGGATCGAAATATCGGCCGGCTTGGGGTATTCATATACCAGACGCACATCGACTTCCGGGTGGTCGATGGGATGAAAGCCCAATTGCCAACTGTCGTCGTCTGACCAATAATCGTTTTTTATAATGTATCCTCCTGTGACATTGAGGCCGGTATTTTCATCGGGTGTCAGTTTCGCGATATCGACGCGGTTGTTGTCGCGCTTGATTTTCTCGGCCAGCAGGTAGATTCCCTGATAATCGCCGTTGAGCACCACCTCACAGAATCGCGTGCGGGTGGCGTAATGTCCCATAGCCGAAAATAACTCAAAAGCCAGCCGGTTCCGCACGAATACCTTGTCGTTGTATGTCGCCAGCAGGCACCAGTCGTGTTCCTGCGGCATTCCCAACAGCGACACGTTAAGGTTAGCACCCGCCTCATCGCGCGTTTCGAGGTTATAGGGTTTTTGCGGAAGGCCCTGGGAAAAACTGCCGCGGCGTTCGATACCGATGTGTCCATTGTATGCGTTTGGGACGTCTGACGGATGGTTGACCTGTCCAGACCCGTTATCAATGATCCCCATCAGGGCATCTATCTTCGGTTCATCGGGTATTTCAATACCATTCGTATTGATGATGACGATCGGCAGGTTAGACGAGGAAAAAACAAAAGGAGTGGGTGCATCCACACCAAATTCAATGCTCCATGAATTGAGGGTTCCGGTATCGGCAAAGGCGTACGTATCAAGCACCTCAAGCGTCCATGTCCCGTTTCCATCCTGGCCGTTATTCAGGTTTCCGATCGACTGCTGTGGTCGAAAACTACCGGTAAACGGTGGGGTGCCTGTCACAATGCCGGTTGCAGCGGTCTGCAAAAGACAAGTGCCCGTATAATCGTCTCCATCGCCTCCCAATCCGGAAAAAAGCGTGATTTTGACGCCTTCCGGGGAAACCAAACGTACATCCAGGTCGCTGTCCCAGGTATGCGTGATATCCAGGCAAATCGATTTTATGCCGTGGTTAGCTCCAAGCCCCGTAGGAAGTCCGTTTACCGCAACGGTATAAGTGGTAAGTGTTCCGTCATCTGAAATCGCGCCGGTTGTACCGGAAAATGTCTGGGCTTTCGTAAACCCACTGACGAGCAATAACATGACACATAAAAAACGACTCATAAATTGTGCTTTGCTCCAAATGTAAGCAAAACATACGTGTGGCGGAGCGAATGCCAAGTGTTAGCCAGCGGCAATCATTGAAATCTCGACGTTAACTCCCTTAGGCAGTCCGGCTACCTGCACCGTTTCGCGGGCGGGTGCTGTGGCGTCGTTGAAGTACTCGCCATACACGGCATTCACGGCGGCAAAGTCCTGCATGTCCATAAGGAAAATAGAGGTCTTGACAACGTTCGGAAAGTCGGTGCCGGCCGCATGCAATACCGCCTTCAGGTTTTCCATAACAAGACGGGTTTCTGTCGCGATATCGCCCGTTCGCAATTCCATCGTATGGGGATCAAGCGCGATTTGTCCGCTGGTGAATACGAAATTCCCCATTTTTACAGCCTGGCTGTAAGGCCCGATGGGGGCTGGGGCATTTGGGGTGGTGATGATTTGTTTTTCCATATTATCGAACGACACTATCTGGTGGTCGGCGTTTTTCCCATTTGACATCGCTGAACATCCCGGATTTGATACCGATGAAGAAGCCCCATGAATTGTAAGCACCAAGGGGCACCCAGGTGAAATCCATTCGCCAGCTTAGAAGGTCACGCTCAAAACGGAACTGTGTAAACGTCACGCCTTTCTGAACGAAGTCGTAGCCAGACGAAATACCGACTTTCCAGCGTTTGCCCAAATCCACATTCCCCGAAGCCATAAGCGAATTCGATGATATCTTGCTTTCCCGTCGCGCATTTGAATAGGTCAGCGAGTAAGCCATGGTGAGATCAAACGGAATCTCGGTTTTGAAGAATTCCGCAACCTTATCCTTATCGTCCTCCGGTTCGTCGTCAAACTGGCTTTGCCGCATGTCACTCAGGTCGGTTGCCTTACCAAATAAATCGTCGTCACGCCCGCCGTTTCGCTGCGACTGGTCATTTGAATCGGTTTCCTTATTGGTTTGGTCACGGCTTGAGAACGAATAGTTCATGGTAAGGTTGGAACTGGTCATACGCACCAGGCTTCCTCCCACCGCTGAATTCATCTTATCGATACGGTTGCCCGACGCATCAATGGCATACGGGTCGAGGGTCGTAGCGAAGTTGATGTTCATCTTGTCTTTGAACAAGGCCGTACCACCGCTGATCCGGATAGGAGCCAGACGCAACGAATCGGCCGAGATATCATAGCTCGTCTGGATGTTGAAACTGTTCAGCAGCATCACTTTACGCGGCTCGGTCTTGGTTGAGTCACGCTCGGTTACCTTGGCCTCGAACGTGTTATTGATGTTAAGGCCGATAAAGTTGGAATTCGATTTACCCGGGGCACCGTAAAGTGTGCCGTCGAATCGGCTGTATTCCGTCCGCATATTGCCCGATGCATCCGTCGCATAGGTGTCGTAGTAGCGGCTGAAACTCGGTTGGTAGCTGTAACTGATCGTTGGTTTGATAATGTGCCGGATGGCCTGAATCTTCTTGTCTTTGCCGAAGTTGAAGGTTCCGTAGATGGTGGTTCCTACCCCGGTAGAGAAACTGTAGGTACGGTACGAATCAAATCCGTTTACTTCGTTGGTAACGACGCGATTGGTGGCAGTATCAAACGTTTTTTCAAAGGTTTTGAACGTCCAGACTTCGGTGTAGTTGACCGATAACGGAATCGAAAAGTACTTCGCAATCTTGAAGTTCGTGCTAAGCGGAATCGAGTGCTTTACTCCGGTCAGCGCGTCGCGGAACATCTCCGGTTTGAAAAACAGCGAATCGGTCGTGTTGATGCGGTTTTCACCGATCACATTATACTGGAAGTTGATGTTTTTGATGAGCCCCTTCTTAGGTTCTTCTTCAGAAGCAAAGGGGAAGATCCGGTCCACGCTGCCCGTGAAGGTAGGAAGCGTCATCGTAATCGACTGCGTCTGTGTGTTTTGGCTATGCGTCGCGGTCAACGCGATATTTACCTGAGGCGTCGATGCGAAGGTGCGGTTATAGGATACAGACGAGGTCAGCGTATTGTTCAGTCGTGCCCCCGCATTGATTTGGTTGAGCGACGTTTGGAAGAAGGTCGAACTTCCCAGGTTGACCGAGGCGGAAAAACGCGAGTTCGGATTCGATTTCCCATCCTGCGAATGCGTCCACTGGATATTGTAGACCTTGGTGCGCGAGTAATCCGGAAAACCCCGTTCGCTGTTCACCTGGTTCTCATATCGAAGGTTCAGGTTGCCACGGAAACGATACCGCCAGGCGTAGTTGGTCTCGGCCCGTAAGGCGTAGCTGCCATTCGTATAATAGTCAACCAATGTCGTAAGGTCGTAATGATCGCTAAGCGCAAAGTAGTAACCCCCGTTCTGAAGGAAATACCCGCGCCGTTGGGTGTCGCCCGGCGTCGGGATGATGATACCGGATTGTGCTTTGTTGGTAACGGGAAAAAACGCAAAAGGCACGCCAATCGGTGTCGGGACGCCGTAAATGTACATATTGGTAGGGCCTACCACCACTTTTCCCTTCGGCACCATCTTGGCTCGCGTCGCCTGAAACCAATATTCGGGGTCATCCGGGTTATCAGATGTGGTAAACCGCGCACGGTCCATGAAATAAAGCGAGTCGTTTTCCCGTTTGGTACGATAGGCGAGAACCATCACATCCGACTGCTTCGTCTGCGAATTCCAAATGATCGCCTTCTTGGTTTTGGTATTGAATTTGATGGAGTCGGGTTCAATGATGTTGCCGCCCTGCTTGAAATACGGACGTTGGGTCAGTTTTCCCGTTGAATCCTTGATCCGCCCGGCGTATACCTCGTTCTTTTCATAGTCCATGACGATGATACCCGCCTTGAGTTCCATGTCAAGGTAATAGAGTTCCGCCTTGTCATAAAGTGTAAGGAGCTTCTTTTTCTGGTTCATCCGCTCATACCCGACGGCTTTGCGCTTGGCGATGCCCTCCAGAAAAACCTGGCTCGTATCCTTGGGCTTCAGCGTGACTTTCGTCGAGTCAGGAGCGAGGGGCGAGGTGGGGTTCTGGGCATATGATTTTGTCAGACAAAGTGTTAAGAACGTTGCTGATAAAACGATATGAAATAAGTTTGTCCGCAAAGGTTTTAATGCTACTTTTGTACAGATGAGGCCCGCTCCGGGAGGTGTCAAAACTACGTATTTTTCACCAAAATAAGCACATTTCACTATCAAAGGAGACGGATTTTATTAAAATTAACTTTTAGCTGACGACATGGCTTCGGCATACAGAAATAACGCATTTTTAGTGTTCTTTGCAATCGTTTTTCCGACGCTTCTTTTCGGGCAGAACGGGAAGTTCAAGGTCACGTTGGACGCCGGGCACGGCGGAAAGGACTGGGGCGCTTCCTATAACGGACACGTGGAGAAGAACGTATCGCTTAACGTCGTGTTGAAAGTAGGGAAGATATTGGAGTCGACACCGGGCTTCGAAGTCGTCTACACACGCAAATCGGACGTTTTCATCGAACTCATCGAGCGCTCACGCATCGCCAATCGTTCGAATTCCCACATATTCGTTTCACTACACTGCAACGCCAATGCGAACGCTGCCGCCTTTGGTACGGAAACGTACGTAATGGGTATGACGAAACTGGCTTCGAACCTTTCGGTGGCGAAAAAGGAGAACGAAGTTATCGAAATGGAGAAGGATTATAAGGAGACCTACCAAGGCTTCGATCTCAATGATATGGGAGCGATCATCATTCAGGAACAATATCTTGAGAACAGCATCGCATTGGCGGCAAAGGTGCAGAATCGTTTCATAGATGAGATCGGACGTAAAAGCAGGGGTGTAAAACAAGCGCCGTATTTGGTTTTGAACCAAACGTTTATGCCTCGCGTGTTGATTGAGATGGGATTCATCTCCAACCCGACGGAAGGCGCGTATCTCGACTCTGAAGAAGGCCAAACCAATCTGGCACGTGCCATCGCCAACGCCATCATCAGTTATAAGAAAGAATATTACGGCGACGGATCGGTACCACCTGCCGACGACAAACCGTCCGAAAAGATGGCAGAACCGGTAGTGAAAACGGCGGCCGACGAAAAACCTGCAGAGCCGATCGTACAGAAAAATGATACGCCTGTGGAGGTGAAGAAAGGCCTCGTATTCAAAGTACAGATTTCAGCCAGCGGTCGCAAACTGGAGACCGTGCCAAGCAATTTCAAGGGACTGAATCCCATTTCGGTTACCCAAGAGGGCGGGACGCTGTATAAATATATGTACGGAGAAACATCCGACTACGATACCGCCAAAAAGAACCTGGCAGACGCCAAGGCCAAAGGCTATACCAGCGCCTTCATCGTCGCCTACCGCGATGGAAAAAAAATACAATACCCGTGACTTCGCCTGACCGGTCACCTCAAAAC
>JAIXYI010000028.1 GCA_027490305.1 Flavobacteriaceae bacterium | reverse complement strand
TTAACAAAAAGTACGGCTTTCCCGTACCGTAGTCTCGCGAATTTTTACGAAGGGACGCATCCGCCCCTCCCCTAATCCCAAAATACGAAATCCCGGCGACATAGCAGTACGGGAAAACCATCGATATTGTTAAAGGTTAGAAGTTGGTGAGGGTTGGTAGTTGAGAGTTCATGGTTCATGGTTCATGGTTCATGGTTCATGGTTCATTGTTCATTGTTCATTGTTCATTCTACATTGTTCATTCTACATTGTTCATTCTACATTGTTCATTCTACATTGTTCATTCTACATTGTTCATTGAAAATCCCCTTCTTCACGCAACTTATTCGCAAAATGCTATCTAACTAGTGTAACCAATAAAACACGCTATGAAAAAATTGTTTGCTCTTACGACGTTTGCCTTACTATTATGCTCCTGTGCGGGCGAGGAAACCAACACTGTCTTAGACCCGACGCCAACGGCGGGCAACGAGGTGATGCTATTGAAGGTGGATTATTCCACAAACGAATTCGAATCAGGGAAAATCCTGGCGTTCGACGAATCGACCCCCACCTTTACCGTGGGTATTGAATACCAGCAGCCGAGCGATTTAGGATGGGTGAAAATGAAGTATGCCGAACTCAATGCCCCGCTTTTTGAAGGCGAGATTCATTGGGCTGGTGAAGGCACACTCATTTTCCCGGATGCCTGGATGAACGCCTCATTATTCGACAGTGTAATCACCGACGACTATGTAGAACCGGCCGCCGGCTTTGATTTTATCTTTGACCCGATGGAGTTCGGCTGGGGCTGTAGCAACGCCTGGTCTGCCGTGCAATCAAGGGTGAAAGTGCGCGAATACCTACAGTCGAACCCCGACGCGGATGTGAAGGTTTTCCTTTACACGCCTGGTGTTGGCGTCGGTGATCCGACCACGTGGAAATGGATTTTTATCCTGAAGAATTAGTGCCCGCAAAACGATAGTACCTGCGGACTAAGTTGAAAGCGAAGCGATTCACCGTCCCCAACCACTGAGACGGCGACCGTGACTGAAACCGCGACTGTCATTGCCTTCTATCGTTTCAAGAATTTCTTTCGTACAAGCTGTCCGTCGACCATCGCTTCAAGCACATACACGCCTGCCTGGAAAGGCGCGATATCAAGTGTTCGTGTGGCTGTTGCGGTGGGCGTCGTACTGTCATACAGTTTCTTCCCAACGCTATCATAAATTCGAACCGCTTCAAACTTGCCGCCCTGACTTTCGAACGTCAGGTAGGCGTCGGCGGGATTAGGGTATACGGATACGTCCACGCGATGAAACGCTTCCACGCCCGCGGTCACCTCAACCGGTACTGAGCAGTCCGGACCCGTCATAACCGCAACCGAGCCCGTAAGGTCGAAGCCTGCATAGAGCAGGGAGGAACTTTCCCAATAGTCAATACATACCGTTGATAAAGACGGACAGTTGTCGAACACAAAAGGAAACGACAACAAGTCGGGATCGGCGTAGCTAATAATGTTGTTTTGGACATTTACCGACGTGAGGTTCGGACAGTCCGCGGCCCGCAGATAGGCAACCGGCAGCATACTAACATCGATAGTTTCCACCAAAGTGTCGCTCAGTTCTAATAGCGCCAAAGAAGCCAGGCCGTTTATAGCAAGAGAAGTCAGCGGATTTCCAGACAGATAAACCATGGTGAGCGCGGGCGTACCTGAAAAATCGAGTGCCGGAATAGCGTTATCGTCTAATAACAATACATTGAGTTCGGGTAAATCGTTCAGGTCGATACCGGTTAATTGATTACTCGAGGCGGCAACTTCCCTTAAATGCGATAATCCCGCCACGTTCAGTGAGGTAATCCCGCTTTGTATGCACACCAGTGTCTCGAGTTGCGACAGCATCGTTACGTCCAATACAGCCATACTATTTCCCGAGCAATTGAGGTGTTTCAGATTCGTGAAATACGCTATCCCTTCCAGCGACGTGATGTTGCCATCGGTCGTAAACCAATTGGTCGTCACCTTCAATCCAATCACCGCCTGTGCTTCGGAAAGTTGTATTTCCCCATCTTCGTTGGTGTCTACTTTCCCGTTGTAGATGTCTCCTTCGCTATTAAAGGCGGCACGCCCCTGGGTCAGCAACAATTGCTTGAAGTTGGGATCGGGAATGTCGAGGGTTTGGGCCACACCCACGAGCGACCACGTACCCACTATAAAAAAGGCGAAGCGTTTCATACCCTTACTTTTCTGTAAAGATAGAAAAATAACGTTTTGGGAATGCGGGTGAGGTGTTGGATTGGTTGTTGGTTTTTGGATGTTGGTTATTGGATAATTTGACGCACGGACATAAGACTTCCACATCGCCCGCCCCACTACTGACCACTGACCACTGACTACTGACTACTGACTACTGACTACTGACCACTAACTACATCAAAGCAACCTTTTTCTACTACCGACATCTAAACAATATATATCCAACGGCCATAATTGTTTGTTTTTTAGATAGGAAAGCGCTTCATACCGGAGCGCTTTTTTTATTTTTATCCTGGTAACAAAAACCCAACACCCTCGTCTTAGTTCCGACACAAAAATCTACAATGGCTACCATCCTCTCCATCCGCGGCCTGAACAAACGGTTCGGGCGCGTCCACGCTGTCAAAGACCTTACGCTTGAAATCCAGAAGGGAAATGTCTACGGCATCCTGGGCCCCAACGGCAGCGGCAAGTCGACGACCCTCGGCATCGTCCTTAACGTCGTCAACAAAACGTCCGGTGATTTCGAGTGGTTCGAAGGACGGCTCTCTGACCATGAAGCGCTCAAGAAAGTCGGCGCTATCATCGAGCGACCGAACTTCTATCCGTATATGTCGGCCAAACAAAACCTCGAACTGGTTTGTAAAATCAAAGGCGCACCGGCCTCGAAAGTAGAGGAAAAGTTGCGGCTGGTCGGACTCTGGGAACGGGCCGACAGCAAGTTTCGCACGTTTTCATTGGGGATGAAGCAACGCCTGGCGATCGCCTCCGCACTTTTGAACGACCCGGAAATCCTGATCCTCGACGAGCCTACGAACGGACTCGACCCGCAGGGTATCCACCAAATACGCGACCTGATCCGTACTATTGCCGCGGGGGGCACCACCATCCTCCTAGCATCGCACCTGCTTGACGAAGTCGAGAAAGTGTGTTCGCATGTATTGGTCATCAAAAAAGGAGAAATGCTGTATTCCGGTCCGGTGGGTGGCCTGACCTCCGGCGGCGAATTCTTTGAACTGCTGGCGACGGATATGGCCCGCTTGACCGAACTTACGGCGTCTAATCCGGCTATCGCCCGCACCGAAATGCGCGACCTGTGCCTCATCGCCTATCCGAATGAAAAAATCGAACCGGCCGAGCTGAACCGCTTCTTTTTCGACAACGGCCTCACGCTAAGCCACCTGGTGAAACGCAGCGCCAGCCTCGAAGAGCAATTCCTCATCCTAACCGGCAAAAACTAAGACATGATACGACTCCTTTCCATAGAACTGCAGAAAATCTACCTGAACCGCGCGAGCCGCATCCTCACCCTTACCTATTTCGTCTTGCTGATGTTGATCTCATTGATCGCCGTTATCAAGTTCAACATCGGTCCGATCAAGTTCCACCTGGCGGAAATGGGTATTTTCAACTTCCCCTATATCTGGCATTTGAACACTTACATCGCCGCCATCCTGAAACTCTTCCTGGCGATTATCATCGTATCGATGATGGCGAATGAATATTCGTATGGTACGTTAAAACAAAACCTCATCGACGGACTCAGTAAAAAGGAACTGTTGCTCTCGAAGTTCCTTACGGTAGTGCTCTTCTCGGCCGTATCGACGTTGTTTATCTTTATCCTGTGCCTGATCCTGGGATACACCTATTCGTCCTACACCGAAATCAGCATCGTCTTTACCGATATCGATTATCTGTTGGCGTATTTCGTCAAACTGGTCGCCTTCTTCTCCTTCTGTCTTTTCCTCGGCATCCTGATCAAACGTTCAGCGTTCGCATTGGGTTTCCTGTTACTATGGAATATCATAGAAGGTATCTGCGGCATCCTGTTACATCAGGTATTCTTCCGAAATAGCCCAACCGCCGACACGATTTATGGTTTTTTCCCGCTCGAGGCGATGTCGAACCTCATCCATGAGCCGTTCCGACGCCTGTCGGCCATCAAGACCGTAGAAACGCAGATCGGCATCAAGAATGTACAGGATTTCTCGGTCGACTACGGCAGTATGTTAATTGTGATTGTTTGGACGGCGATTTTCATATTCCTCTCGTTCCGCATCCTCAAAAAACGCGATTTGTAGTATCTTTGCCGTGCTATGGAATTGCGCGGTATCCTTTTGTTTTTCGGCGTTTTTTGTGCCTTTTTCCAAACGGCTGCGCAGTATGTGACGACCGATGCGACCCTGTCACCGGCGCAACTCGTTACGGATGTCCTAATCGATAATCCGTGCGCAAATGCCAATAACGTGTCGTCGTCGGGTAGTATCGCCCGGTTTTCCTACGCCGGCACCGATTTTCCGTTTTCGGATGGTATTGTATTAAGTACGGGAAATGCGGCATCGGTGACAGGACCCAATAGCTCCCTTTTGAGCGAAGGCGGCACGAACTGGCCCGGTGATCCCGACCTGGAAGCCGCTTTGGGTGTTGGAAATTCCATTAATGCCACGATACTCGAATTCGATTTTACGCCTTTCGCGTCCGAAATCAGTTTCGATTATGTGTTTTCATCGGAACAATACCTTTCGAATCCGTCGTCGAACCAATGCAATTATACAGACGGATTTGTTTTTCTGCTGAAGGAAATTGGTTCCGCTTCCCCCTATCAAAACCTCGCCGTCGTGCCAGGAACCGCCACCCCGGTGCGGGTGAATACCGTTCGCGGGCCGGGCACCATCTGTCCGGAAGCCAACGCCGAGTGGTTCGATGCGTTCAACGGAAACGACCATCCGACGAACTTCAATGGGCAGACGAAAGTCCTGAAAGCGATCGCAAGCGTCACGCCTGGCGTCACCTATCACATGAAGCTCGTAGTGGCTGACCAGGGTAATAACCTGTATGATTCGGCTATTTTTCTGGGAGCAGGGAGTTTTACCATTGGCAAAAACCTGGGGGATGACCGACTCATTGCCACCAATACGCCCGTATGTCCGAACGACACGGTCCCATTGGATGCCACAGAACCCGGTACGAATTCGTATCAGTGGTACCGAAACGAAGTAGCCTTGACGGGCGAAACACTCGCTACCTACACCGTAAACCAAACCGGTGATTACCGTGTCGACATCACGTATGGAAGTTCGGGTTGTGTGGCTACGGGTCGCATCCGCATCGAATACGCGCCCGACCTGATGCCGGTAACCGTTACGTTGTTGGAATGCGATATCGACAGCAACGGCCTCGCCACCTTCGACCTGACGAAAGTGGGCCCGCAGTTGCAGGCCGCCGATCCGTCCATCACGGCCGTGCAGTATTTTGAGTCGACCTCCGATGCGACGCCCATCACACAGCCAGCCACGTATCTCTCAACCGAAAAAGACCTTTACGCCCGATCGGAGAACCGTTTTGGCTGTACGGCCTTCTCGTTGATACAGTTGCGGTTTGCGACGACACCGCTCCCGCCCCTTTCCGCGCAGACCGCCTGTGATGATGACGCGGACGGGAAAACCGGTTTCGACCTTACGACCATCGCGCAAACAATTACCACCGGACTTCCTACAGGCGTAACAGTAGCGTTTTATGAGACAGCCGCACTGGCGGAGGCGTTGGGTACACCTTTGCCGTCTCCGTACACGAATACGACGCCTTTTTCCCAAACCCTTTTTGCGCGCGTGGTCAACGGACCTGATTGCTATGGCACCGTGGCCGTACCGCTCACCGTATGGGTTTTCCAGCCTACTGGTTTTGAGGACGAAACCGTGGCCGTATGTGCGGGCGTGCCTGAGACGTTGCGCGTGCCAACAGGCTTTTCGAGCTATGTATGGAATACAACACCACCTTCCAACGCCCCCTTTATCACGGTGAACGCCGGCGGCACCTATACCGTGACCGTAACCGACCCGAAGGGCTGTGCGCGTACCAAGACGTTCTACGTCACGGCGTCGGATGCCGCAACCATCGATGCCATTGCCGTTGACGATTTCACAGGAGGTCGGAATACGGTTACCATCACGGCCTCAGGACCGGGTGACTACGAATATTCTCTTGATGGTGGGGCTTTTGGCGCCTCGCCTGTTTTTACAGATGTACCCGGCGGCGCGTTTACCGCGTATGTGCGGGATAGGAAAGGATGTGGACTTTCGACGCAACCTTTTTATGTTTTGGATTATCCCTCTTTCTTTACCCCAAACGGAGATGGCTTTAATGATTACTGGACAATACCCTACTTTTCTTTCCTTTCCGGTGCACGGATCGCGATTTTTGACCGCTACGGAAAACTCCTTACTGTGGTTTCGGCCGCCCATCCATCGTGGGACGGAACCTATGATGGAAGACCGCTTCCGTCGGACGATTACTGGTTCAGTATCGAGCTTACCAATGGCCGCAATATCAGGGGCCATTTCGCCCTCAAACGATAAATTTCGCTACTTTTGGATTCTTGCATGAAAAGGATCCTGTTCATCGGTTTGCTCTTCCTTTCCTGGCTGGCATCTGCCCAGTTCAGTAAGACGCACTATATCCCGCCGATATCACTTTCGCCTGACCAGCCGCCGCAAGGACAATACCTATATGTTTCCTGCCCCAGCCTGACGCCGGTCAATTTCCGGATCATTGAAATTGGCGGCAATATCATAGAAGGCACGGTCACGCGCGACAACCCCTATATCCACTCCATTGGTTCGGGCTTCGACACCCAGTTGATCGTCGATCCGGCCAACGTATCTTCCGTACAGGCCAATAAGGGCTTTATTGTAGAAGCAGAAGACATGGTCTATGTAACTGTGCGCCTTACCGCGACGGTCGATAACTTCCAGGCGGGTGGTATTGTATCAAAGGGTATCGCGGCACTCGGCACCCAGTTCCGGATCGGTGCCTTTACCAATACCGATGTCGACCCGGGTCAGTATACGACCTTCCACTTCACCTTTGCCGCGATATTGGCAACGGAAAACAATACGACCGTTCATTTCGAGGATATCAAAACAGGAGCCGTATTGCTCAACAACCAGGTGGCCGGCAATACGCCTCCTGACATCATCCTCAACCGGGGCGAAAGCTATGTCATTGCCGTACAGGGACCCACTGACGCCAATCGCGACGCCCTGATCGGAATGCTGGTGTCTTCAGACAAACCCATCGCCATTAACTGTGGCTCGGCATCAGGCTCCAACGCCAATCAAAACCTTGACATGGGGATTGACCAGATCGTGTCGACGGAACGAACCGGTAAGGAGTACATTTTCATCCGTGGCAACGGACCCGACGCGACCGAACGGCCTATGATCGTGGCGCATTACGACAATACCGAAGTGTATCTGTCGGGTGATGTGGCGCCCGTAACGGTACTCAACGCCGGCGATTATTATGCGCCTTACGGAAGCGTCTATACCGCCGATGGCAACCTGTATGTTCGTACCTCACAAGATGCCTTTGCGTATCAGAGTATTGGTGGTACGCCAGCCCTTCCCAACCAAAATATGTCGTTCGTGCCGCCGTTGCGTTGCGAAACACCCAAAATCATCAATAACATTCCCTATATCGGGCAGGTAGGTAATATCAATGACTTCGTGGGGAACGTCGCCATCGTAACTGAGACGGGCGCTACCCTTGATTTCATCATCAACGGAACGGATTATGCACTCGCATCGCTACCTGCGAGTATAACGGTTACCGGTCCGATGCCTGTGACGGGTAATACAGGTTTTGAAACCTACACCTTCCAGGGACTGGATGGTAACATTTCGGTTTTATCGTCCAAACAGGTATATGTCTCGTATTTCGGATCGAGTGGTGCCGCGACCTATGGCGGATTCTACTCGGGGTTCACTTTCCGCCCTGAGATCACTTTTTCGGAGTTGGATACCACGGGCGAAGGCTGTATCCCGAATGCAGTGCTGGCGATTAACGAACTCAACGCCTTCGACCAGTACCAGTGGTATTTCAATGACAACCCGATTCCCGGTGCTACAGGCAATACCTATCAGCCACAGGAAGTACCGGCCGGTCTGGGCCCAGGTTATTACTACGTAAAAGCCGCCATCAGCGGATGCGGAACCGATTTGATTTCCGACAAAATACCGGTGAGTTCATGTGCCGCCGATTTCGATAGCGACCTTTCGAACGACAACGCCGACATCGACCTCGACAATGACGGAATCACCAATTGCACAGAGTCGTATGGCGATGTACCCTTTGACCTCACCGTGCCCAGTGTGCCTAGGCCCCTGACGATTGGCACCTATTCCAATAGTTATAACTACGCGGTTTCAACCACACCGCCGCAGGCCACCATTCCGTTTACCGGAAATGCGGATGGCAGTTTCGTATCGGAGGCCGCTACCGGACCCGGAAACAGCGTAGGCATCTCGCTCACGTTTGCTACTCCCCTATCCATGTCGCTGACCTACGTGGATACGGCACCGGATGCCGATTTGCTGACACCCTATGGTGATTTTGTTGCGACCGTACCGCCTGGATCCACACTTACCGTACTGAATCCGAATGACGATTTGCTAATTGATACGAACTACGACGGTATCTACGAGAACGGCATTACACAATACTCATCATTTGAAGTTCGTTTCCGGCTGAACAGCAGCACGCCTCTCGCCGCAGGAACAGGAACCTTTCGCATTTCCGGACACGATATCGGGGCCTTCCGGTTGACACATCGCAACCTGAACGAAACCGACAATGACCGGGCGACATTCCGTCTCATTGCCACCTGTATTCCGATGGATTCGGATGGGGATGGCGTAGCCGACCAACTCGACAGCGACAGCGATAACGATGGCATCAGCGACCTGCAGGAAGGAATCGGCGCCGGTTTTTCGTTGCCAGTTTCTTTCATCGACGCCAACGCCGACGGCCTTGCAGATAGCTTTCCTTTGAGCGGCAACGGCACACTCGATACAGACACGGATCTGGTTCCCGACCGACTCGACCTTGACACGGACAACGACGGCGTCTACGACCTGGTGGAAGCCGGTTACGCTTTCGCGGATGCCAATTTGGATGGGAAAGCGGATGGCAACGTGGGCACCAATGGCATAGCCGATGTGCTCGAAACAACGCCCGACTCGGGTGAGTGGCTACAGCCTACACTGGATACCGATGCCGATGGAACGGCCAACTACCTGGAACTCGACAGCGATGCCGACGCCTGCAATGACGTCATCGAAGCCGGCTTTGCTGATCCTGACACTAACGGTATCTTCGGATCCGGCACTCCGATTGTGACCGCCACGGGTGCGGTTGCCGGTGCGACGTATACGGCGCCAAACAGTGCTTACACCACCGCCGCCCCGATTGCCATTACGGTGCAACCTCTTCCCGTTACGCAATGCGAAAACCAGTCGGTGGCATTCAGCGTAGCTTCCAACGGCGAAACCTTCCGCTGGCAGGTAAGCACCAACGGCAGTACGTTCACCGACCTTTCCGAAAGCGCGCTGTATGTTGGCACACTCACCCCAAACCTTTCTATTACCGACGTTGTTCCGTCTATGAACGGCTGGCTGTATCGTCTTCGGATCGACCGGTCTGGCAACGCCTGTGGATTGGTGTCGGATGCGGTCGTGCTGACCGTACATCCCAAACCCGCCATACCGGCCACAGCCACGTTGGTGCAGTGTGACGACGATTTAGACGGTTTTTCTGATTTTAACCTCCGTCAAAAAGAAACGGTATTGTCGGCCAATGCTGCCAGCGAGACCTTTACTTATTATTTTTCCGAAAACGGGGCACTTACGTCGGACGCCACCAACCAAATTCCCGATCCCACCGTCTTCAATAATGCTACGGCGAGCACCGTTTGGGTTCGGGCTGAAAATGCGAACGGCTGCTACGATACTACACGACTGGATCTCGTGGTGTCGATTACGCAAATTCCGCCCGGGAAATTCTGGCCATTTGCAGAATGTGATGACTTTGTAGACGCAGTGCAAAACGAGCGGGACGGCGTTTCCACGTTCAATTTGACCCCGGTGACCAACGACATCAATGCCTTACTCGGAAACCCGGCCAACTACACGATAGCCTATTTCCGTAATGAGGCAGATGCGTTATCCGAATCGAATGCGATTACGAACATCGCAAACTATCGCAACATCGGCTATCCCAACCAACAGCAAATCTGGGTACGCGTCGACAGCAATGCCGATAATGCCTGTTTCGGCCTGGGGCCGTATATCACACTTACGGTAGAAACCGTGCCGATCGCACATCCCATTCCAACGCAGCGCTCGTGCGAGGACGATCCGAACGATGCCGGTGTGACCCACGCGTTCGATACGTCATCCATACAAAATGACCTGCTGTTAGGGCAGACAAACCTGATTGTGGCCTATACCGACGCCTCGGGGCAGTATTTGGGAAGCACGCTGCCCAATCCGTTCGTAACCGCGACACAAGACATCACGGTGACCTTAACCAACGCTTCCACGGCCGACCCAAATGGACCGTGTTCGACCCAGGGAACGTTGTCTTTTATTGTTGACGTACAGCCGGTTGCAAACCCTGTATCGGTGCCGGCGGCCTGCGACGACGACCGCAACAACGAAGAACCTTTCGACACGCTGGGGCTTAACAACACGATACTGGGCGGCCAAACCGGGTTTCTTGTTACCTATACAACATCGGATGGGACAGCGCTGCCGAGTCCGTTGCCTAACCCGTTCACCACGCCGAACGATACCATCACCGTGACCGTGACCAATCCGGCCAATCCAGACTGCGCGGCGACCACGACCATCGCGTTTACCGTTCATCCGGTTCCGGAATTGGATGTAGATTATACGGCACCTATTTGTACGGGCACCCTCAATAACACCGAAGATATTGACGCCGGGCTCCTTACGGGCAGTCGCAACGCATTCTCCTATCAATGGACGTGCGACGGAAACCCGATTGCGGCGTCGTATGCCATCACCGCCACCCAACCGGGCGATTATGCCGTCACGGTCACCAACCGTGCCACGGGATGCTCATCGGTGCGTCGCATCACACTGACGCCTTCGGATGCGGCCACCATTGATGCGATCGTGATTGAGGACCTGCGCGACAACAACACCATTCTTGTTACAGCCAGTGGAACCGGTGATTACCGCTACCGCCTTGACGATGGGGTGTATGGCGATTCGCCTTTCTTCGAAAATGTTGAACCCGGCATCCATGAAGTGTTCGTGACCGATGCCAACGGCTGCGGAACTGTTTCCGAAACGGTGGCGGTTGTGGGCGCGATGAAGTTTTTCACCCCTAATGGCGACACGTTCAATGACTATTGGCATTTGAAGGGGATCACGGGCGTTTTTCACCGTAACTCTACCGTCTACGTTTTTGACCGTTTCGGAAAATTGGTGACTTCGATCCCGAACGGAAACGAGCGCGGCTGGGACGGCACCTACAACGGGCAGCCCATGCCTGCAGACGATTATTGGTTTTTATTACATCTGGACGACGGCCGTGAATGGCGTGGTCACTTCACCCTGAAACGATGAGAAAAGGGATTCTTGCGCTCTTGTTAGCTATTTTTACATCCTCCTACAGCCAAACCGATTGCGTAGACGCCATAGTCGTGTGTGGCAACACTGAGTATTCTGGTTTGGCCGCCGTTGGTTTCGGTTCGCAGGAATTGAACGGCCGGGTCACCTGCAGCAGCAATGAAAACAACAGCATCTGGCTCCGCCTCGACATCGCCGGTCCTGGATCGTTAAGTTTCATTATAAAGCCTACGAACAATGACATCTCGATCGACTACGATTTTTTCGTTTTCGGGCCCAATGTCAATTGCGGTAATATCGGACAGTCGATCCGTTGTTCGACCACCAACCCTATTTCGGCGGGAGCGACCAATAACTGGACCGGGCTGCGGGCGCCCGAAACCGACATTTCAGAAGGCCCCGGACCTGACGGGAATAGCTTCCTGAAACCGCTGGATGTGCTAGCGGGCGAATCGTACTTTCTGGTCATTGACCGTCCGGTTGGGTTGAGTGATTTCAGCATCGAATGGACGGGAACGGCTTCCTTTAACGAGCCGCCTTCCATTAACCTGACAAGCCCGGAAGCACTTGACCTGGTGCGCTGCGACAGCGACGGCGTTGATGATGACCAAACGGCCTTCGACCTTACCGTCAACAACAACCTGGTCACGGGTGGCAACCCCGGGCTTGTGGTCACCTATCATACCAACCAAAGCGATGCTATTACCGGCGACAGTTTTATTGCCGACCCAGCGAATTTCCTCAATGAATCGAACCCGCAGACCTTATATGCCCGACTGGAGAATCCGATCACAGGTTGTTCGAACTTTACCTCGTTTACGATAGCCATCCAGAATGTCATTACCCTTTCTACCACCCCGTTCCTACTTTGTGACGACGCGGTTGATGGAGATGACGCAAATGGGAAACGACTGTTCAACCTGGCCAACGTCAGCGCAGCACTCTTACCCTTACAGGATCTTTCCTCCCTCGACGTCGAATATTACCTTAGTGAAGGCCAACGCAACAGCCATGTGGGCGAATTATCGAGTCCGTTTTACAATACTAATGCGTTCTTCCAAACCTTGTATGTCAGGGTACGCAATGCCGATGGTTGTGAAGCCATTGGAGACGTGCTGCTGCAAGTGGCACCGATTCCCTCACGGGTAAATGGCGTTTTGACACAGTGCGAAGTATCGGCTACGCCGGATGGAACGACCCTATTTGACCTCACCCAGGCGGACGCTCTTTATGTAACCGGCAATCCGGGGCTGTCTGTTTCGTATTATCCATCGACTACGGCAGCCGACAGCAATAGCGGCGCCCTGACCACCTTCGAAAATACTACTAATCCACAGACCATTATTGCCAAGGTAACCGATACGGCATCCGGCTGCTACCGATTGAATCCGCTAGTGTTGACGGTTTCGTCGAGCCCGACGGAAAACGTCGTTGTCTTTACCTGCGATGATCCCGAGACCGAAGACGGCTTGTCAACGGTCGACCTCACCCAAAACGGGTTTACCGTGGCGCCTGGAGGTGCTATTCGCTACTACCTGACCGAACAGGATGCGCTGTTGGAACAAAATAAAATCGATGACCCGACCGACTTTCCCAATACGAGTCCGTATGAACAGACGGTATACGTGCGTTTGGAAGAGGGAACCGGATGCGCCGCCATCAATACCGTCACGGTGAAGGTCAACCGACTTCCCCAAATCAAAACCGAAGGCGACGGAGACGAATTGGTGTGTATTAACCGGCATGAGTTCATCACCATCAACGGTGGAATTTTGGAAGGCGTACCTTCCGACTACAGCTACATTTGGTGGTACGAAGAAAATTCGCTATTGCGCGACACCTATGCCATACAGGCCTATGATCCGGGCACCTATCGGGTGGCTGTCATCAACCGGTTTGGGTGCCGGAAGTACCGCACGATAGAGGTCGCCGCCTCCGATGTGGCCACCATTGATACCATTGCCATAGCCGACATCGCGACCGACAATCACACCGTGACCGTGACCATAGCCGCCTCAAGTGCGGGCAGTTACGAATATGCGCTTGACGACACGGGGAACTATCAGGACAGTAATGTATTCGAAAATGTCAACGGCGGCGTGCACACAATTTATGTCCGCGACAAGAACGGCTGTGGCGTTGTCGAACAACTGATTACGGTTTTGGACGCACCGAAGTTCTTTACACCCAACGCCGATGGTATCAACGATCTCTGGAGAATCGAAGCGTCTACGGGCGCGCTCTCGTCCGCCACGATGATTGAGATCTTTACCCGTGATGGGAAACTACTCATGACCGCCGATCCGCGTAACTCCAATGGATGGGACGGCACCTACGACGGACGCCCTATGCCCGCCGACGATTATTGGTATCACGTGTATTTCAGCAATGGCCGCATGGAGAAAGGCCACTTTGCGTTAAAACGATAACCATGGAAATTCGTTTTACCACCTGCGACGATGCCGACTTCCTTTCGCTTGTGGTATTGTTAGACGCCGATCTTGCTGAGAAAGATGGTGACGACCACGCGTTTTATGCGCAATTCAATAAGCCCGTCGGACTCGACCCTCTCGTCGCCTACAGCGATGGAAAGGCGGTAGCCTGTGGGGCGATAAAAGAACTACAGCCCGGAGTTGCAGAGATCAAGCGGATGTTTACCCTGCCCGAATACCGCGGCCAGGGCGTTGCCTCGCGCCTACTTGTCGCGCTGGAAGAACGGGCCCGGTCAAAAGGCTTTCGTGAATGCTGGCTCGAAACCGGCATGAAACAGGTGGATGCCGTTGCGCTGTATCGAAAAAACGGGTATGCCGTCATTCCGAACTATGGGCCGTATGAAGGTGTAGCCTACAGTATCTGTTTCCGGAAAGTGTTGTGAAGACAGGCCTTCCGACCCCGCGTCTGGCTGTATGGTTTCGCACCGCGGATGTACAATAGTCTAGTCTATCGCACCGCCCATAAAAGAAAAAGCCACCCCTATGGATGGCTTTTGAATTCTATACACGAATGTTTAGGCAATCTTAAAACGCTTCCGGTCGTTCTCGTTCAAATAGATTTTACGCAAACGGAGTGACTTAGGCGTTACTTCCACGTATTCGTCTTTTTGGATATACTCCAACGCCTCCTCAAGTGAGAACTTGATGGCCGGCACGATACGCGTTTTATCGTCAGCACCTGCCGAACGGAAGTTCGTTAACTGTTTCGTCTTGGTAATGTTGATGACCATATCATCACCGCGGGAATTCTCTCCAACTACCTGTCCTTCGTAAACATCTTCATTCGGATCAACGAAGAACTTACCGCGATCCTGTAGTTTGTTGATCGAATAAGGGATTGCTTTCCCGTTTTCCATTGAAATGAGTGAACCGTTAATACGGCCGGCAATTTCCCCTTTATACGGTTGGTATTCGAGGAAACGGTGGGCCATGATGGCTTCACCGGCGGTAGCGGTCAGCAATTGGTTACGGAGTCCGATAATTCCGCGTGACGGGATCAGGAACTTGATAATCATACGGTCGCCTTTCGGTTCCATGCTAAGCATCTCGCCTTTGCGAAGGGTAACAAACTCGACCGCGCGTCCCGAGAGGTTCTCCGGAAGGTCAATGGTCAGTTCTTCAATCGGCTCGCATTTGACACCATCGATTTCTTTAATGATAACCTGTGGTTGGCCAATCTGCAATTCGTAGCCTTCGCGACGCATGGTCTCGATGAGTACGGAAAGGTGGAGTACACCACGTCCAAACACCATAAACTTATCGGCACTGTCGGTTTCATTCACCCGGAGCGCCAGGTTCTTTTCAAGTTCGCGTGCCAAACGGTCTTTGATGTGGCGTGAGGTAACAAACTTTCCTTCCTTCCCGAAGAAAGGGGAATCGTTGATGGTGAAAAGCATGCTCATCGTCGGTTCGTCGATGGCAATCGTTTCGAGTGCTTCCGGATTTTCGAAATCGGCAACGGTATCACCGATCTCAAAGCCTTCGAGTCCGACGAGGGCACAGATGTCGCCTGCTATTACTTCAGCGACTTTCTTACGACCGAGTCCGTCGAAGGTATGTAGTTCCTTGATTTTGGATTTGATGATTTTCCCATCGCGCTTCACGAGCGACACGTTTTGCCCTTCTTTCAACTCGCCCCGTTGCAGGCGCCCGATGGCGATACGACCGGTGAACGACGAGAAGTCAAGTGAGGTAATCAGCATCTGTGGTGTTCCCGTCGATACTTTTGGGGCCGGGATGTGCGCCAATACCATATCGAGCAGCGGTTCAATGTTGTCGGTTTTGTCTCTCCAGTCTTCCGACATCCAGTTTTGCTTGGCTGAACCGTATACGGTTGGGAAGTCAAGCTGCCACTCTTCAGCGCCGAGTTCGAACATCAGGTCGAATACCTTTTCATGTACTTCCTCAGGCGTACAGTTTTCTTTGTCGACTTTATTGATAACGACACACGGCTTCAGTCCGAGGTCAATCGCCTTCTGCAACACGAAACGCGTCTGCGGCATCGGCCCTTCGAAGGCATCCACCAACAGCAATACGCCGTCGGCCATGTTCAAGACACGCTCCACTTCTCCACCGAAATCGGCGTGACCTGGGGTATCGATGATGTTGATTTTGGTGCCTTTGTACATCACCGACACGTTCTTGGAGGTAATGGTGATGCCCCGCTCACGCTCGAGGTCATTGTTGTCGAGAATCAGGTCACCGGTGTTCTCGTTATCGCGGAACAGTTGGCAGTAGAACATGATTTTGTCGACGAGAGTTGTTTTTCCGTGGTCGACGTGGGCAATGATGGCAATGTTGCGGATGGCTTCCATGCGTATTTTTTAGAAGGTGCAAAGGTAGCGTTTATTTTCCCGAAAAAAAACCTGCATTTCCTTTGTTTACGAAACCTTTACCCAAAGCCGAACGAACGGAAATTTTGATATATTTGAAGGGATGAAAAATAAAGTGAACAAAATCACGCTGATCTATATCTGCATAGCGATCCTTGTTGCCTTTTCGTCCCTGAAGTTCCTGCATTTCGTTACCAACGACGGGAACTTCATCCTGACCCACAGCATACGCGATCTCATCCTGATTATCTTCTCGGCGGTGGTGCTGCGGTATTTTCTCAACAACAACTTCAACCTCAATTACCGGCGTTACCTCGGCCTCGAACTCAGCAACAACGAGATTCGGGAAGCGAAGGAACGCTATGATATCGTAGCGAAAGCGACCAGCGACACGATTTGGGACTGGAACATCACCACCCGCGAATTTGAATGGAGTAAGGGCATTGAGGAAGTATTCGGCTATGCGCGTGAGGATGTCGGAACGGATGCCCAGTGGTGGTTTGACCGTATCCATCCGCAGGACAGTATCAAGATGTCGGTTAAACTCTACTCGTTCCTCGAACAAAAAACGCAGAAATGGCAGGATGAGTACCGTTTTAAGTGTAAGGATGGATCCTATAAATTCGTACTCGACCGGGGGTTCCTGGTAATGGACGATCAAGGAACTCCCGTGCGGATGATCGGGGCCATGCAGGACATCACCCAGCGAAAGGAAGAAGAGCGCCGACTGAAATTATTGGAAACGGTGATTACCAATACCAATGACGGTGTCGTCATTACGGATTCGGATGCGTCGGAGGTGCGCATCCCGAAAATCCTCTTTGTAAACGAAGCCTTTACCCGGATGACGGGTTATGAGTATACGGAAGCGGTGGGAAAATCGCCGCTGAATTTCTTTGGGGAAAAATCGAATAAGCCCGAAATCGACCGCTTGGCCGGATGTGTGGCGCAGAAAATTGCCTGCGAAATCGAGACGGTGGCGTATAAGAAGAATGGTGATACGTTCTGGCTGCGCCTCTCCATGATCCCGAACTTCAATTCGGAAGGCGAGCATACCCACTGGATTTCGATGCAGCGCGACATCACCGAACGCAAGCGACAGGAGAAAGAAAAGGAACAACTGATTACCGAACTGACGCAAAACAACAAAGACCTCCGGCAGTTTTCCTACATCACGTCACACAACCTTCGGGCACCCCTGTCGAACCTCACGGGTCTGCTGCGTATACTCGAAGACATCCCGATTGAAAATGCGGAACTCACCCTCATTTTGGATGGCTTCCGTAAGTCGACGCACCACCTCAACGAAACTGTCGCCGACTTAGGCCGGGTGGTCATTATACGCGACAATCCTTCGATTGAAAAACAAGACATCGTGATTCGCGAGTCGTGGGCGAATGTCACGAGCCAAATTGACCGAATTATTGAAAATGCCCAAGCCATGCTGAATTTCAAAGTCGAAGGAAGCGGCGTGTTGCATATTAATAAGGCGTATTTCGAAAGCATCCTGCTGAACTTGCTTACGAATGCCATAAAATACCGGAGTCAGGAAAGACCACCCCAAATCGATGTTTTCTTTTCAGAAGACGAAGAGGCGGTGCGGTTGGTGTTCCGTGACAACGGAATCGGTATCGATGTGGAGAAATACAAAGAAAAGATCTTCGGACTGTACCAGCGTTTCCACAATTATCCCGACAGCAAAGGACTCGGGCTTTACCTTGTGAAAAGCCAGATCGAAAGTATGGGCGGCTCGATTGAGATTGAAAGCGAACTCGATAAAGGAACACAATTCACCATACAATTCACCAAATCGTATTAGATGCCTCCAAAAATACTCTGCGTAGACGACGACCCCATCGCCCTGCTGCTGTCGAAGCTGGTGATTACGAAATCTGGATTCGCGAACGACATCGTGACCTTGGCGAACGGACAGGAGGCAGTGGTGTATCTCCAGAACGAATTGCAAAAAACGGGCGGAAAAGGCCCGAAGCTGCTGATACTGCTTGACCTCAATATGCCGGTAATGGACGGTTGGGAATTCCTGCAGCAGTTTACGGAGAAGTTACGGGAAGCCTACGCCGATACACGTATCATCTTACTTTCTTCCTCTGTGGATCCAAATGACATCCGGAAGGCGAAAGACTTCAGTATGGTGCTTGACTTCTTCCCGAAACCGTTGACGAAGGAAATGCTGGAGTCGATTATTGGGTTTTGAAGGGAGAGAGGAGAGAGGAGAGGGGAGAGAAGAAAGAGGAAAGAAGAAAGGGAAAAGAGAAGACAGGCGTATAGGCTGGCTTTCCAACAAGTAAAAACGAAAAGGCAGCCAACTCAATGACTGCCTCGTTTGTTTTTGGTATCGTAGGATTACTAGAGTTTCGCTACGTGACGCGTCAGCTTCGACTTCAGGTTGGACGCCTTGTTGTCGTGGATGATATTTTTCTTGGCAAGCTTGTCGATCATAGAGATCACCGCTGAAAGCTTGGCAGAAGCCTCATTCTTATCGCTAGCCATACGAAGCGCTTTGATCGCGTTACGAGTGGTTTTATGTTGGTAACGGTTAAGCACCCGCTTCTTCTCGTTACTTCTGATTCTTTTCAGGGCTGACTTGTGGTTTGCCATCTTGTCGTTCTTTATTTTTAAACTGTAACTGTTGTAGTCCGTAGGGGAATCGAACCCCTGTTACCAGGATGAAAACCTGGCGTCCTAACCCCTAGACGAACGGACCTTATTAAAATCCTTCGTAGCCCGTAAGGGAATCGAACCCTTCTTACCAGGATGAAAACCTGGCGTCCTAACCGATAGACGAACGGGCCATCGCTTAATGCGGATGCAAAAATACAACTATTTTTTATACACGCAATAGACTCCCAGAATTTTCAGGAGTTTTTTTCATCCTGACCGAAACGCGCAGAAACAAAGGGAATTTCACTTCATTTGACCGATTGAACTACAGACATTTATCCAACATCCACCCCTCAACGGCCCTCATCTTCTCCCCTCTCTTCCCTCTTGCTTCTCTCTTCTTTCCTCTCTCCCCTCTCCTAATACGCCTTCGCAAACAACACCCGTCCTTTCGACGGTGCGCCGGTGAATACGCAGGCTCCTGCTTCCTCTACCCGATCAAGTGGAATGCAGCGGATTGTCGCTTTGGTGAGTTCCTTGATCTTCTCTTCCGTTTCCGGCGTGCCGTCCCAGTGGGCGGATAGGAATCCACCTTTGTTCTCGAGGACGTCGCGGAACTCGTCAAACGAATTCACTTCGGTGATATGGCTGTTCCGATAGTCGAGTGCCTTCTGGAAAAGTGCCTTTTGGATATCGCCCAAAAGATCCGACACATACGATACAATCGCGTCAGCCGATACGACTTCTTTTGTCAGGGTATCGCGGCGTGCCACCTCAAACGTTCCGTTTTCAAGATCTTTCGGACCTATGGCGATGCGAACCGGCACCCCTCTCAATTCGTGTTCGTTGAATTTGAAGCCCGGACTCTGCGTGTCGCGATCGTCGTATTTGACGGAAATTTTCAATTGACGAAACTGCGACACCAACGATTTTGCCACTTCATTAATCTGGGCGCGCTGCTCGTCGTTGCGATAGATGGGCACGATCACCACCTGGATGGGCGCGAGGTTCGGCGGAAGCACGAGTCCGTTGTCGTCTGAATGCGTCATGACCAACGCTCCCATCAAGCGCGTGGAAACGCCCCATGAGGTACCCCATACATATTCCTGTTTTCCTTCCTGGCTGGTGAATTTGACCTCAAACGCCTTGGCGAAGTTCTGTCCGAGAAAGTGGGACGTACCGGCCTGTAACGCCTTTCCGTCCTGCATGAGCGCTTCGATACAGTAGGTCTCTTCAGCACCGGCAAAACGCTCCGTTTCCGTCTTGAGTCCTTTAATGACCGGAATACCCATAAACCCTTCGGCGAAATCGGCATATACCTGCATCATTTGTTCCGATTCGGCAATGGCTTCGGCTTTGGTGGCGTGGGCGGTGTGTCCTTCCTGCCACAGGAATTCCGCCGTACGCAGGAACAGGCGCGTGCGCATTTCCCAACGCACCACGTTGGCCCATTGGTTGATGAGCAGCGGCAAGTCGCGGTACGATTGCACCCAATTGCGATAGGTCGACCAAATGATTGCCTCGGATGTTGGGCGCACGATGAGTTCTTCCTCTAGCTTCGCGTTCGGGTCGACCATCAGTTTGCCCGGCTTATCGGGATCATTTTTGAGCCGGTAGTGGGTCACCACGGCGCATTCTTTCGCAAAACCTTCTGCGTTCTTTTCTTCTGCCTCAAACATGCTCTTCGGAACGAACAGCGGGAAGTAGGCGTTGGTGTGTCCGGTTTCCTTGAACATCCTGTCCAGTTCCGCCTGCATTTTCTCCCAGATGGCATACCCGTATGGTTTGATGACCATGCAACCCTTCACGCCGGAATTTTCGGCGAGGTCGGCCTTGACCACCAGTTCGTTGTACCATTTCGAGTAATCCTCCGATCGCTTGGTGAGGTTCTTGCTCATAATCAATTCCGTGGGTCGTGAGTTTAACTTTAATTAACTAAAAAGTTTGGCAAAACTACTTATTTTTGTATTGTCCAACAATAAAAAAGCTATAGAGAAATGAAAGCGAACCTTCTTATAAACAAAGGCCTCGTTGGCGGCCTCGCGGTGCTTGCCAGCCTGTTGGCCACTTCCTGTGCCTCGTATCAGGACAGCAACAGCAGCCAACGACGTGTGGCCCAAAACGATACGAATCAGCCTACTGCCGCGGGCATGCAATACCAGGACTATTTTGGCTCCCTGCGTGAAGATGCCCAAGTGCTCACCGACGTAGATAATTACACCACCGTAAACGACTCGACCGTTGCCGTTGAAGACGCTTCTTATCGCGCCAATGGCGGATGGGGAAGCCAACCCGAGAACGTTACCATCAACGTCTATGACAATTCATGGGGTTGGAACTCCTGGTACGGCCCTTCATGGGGCTGGGGATGGGGTTGGGGATGGAATTCCTGGTACGGACCCGGATGGGGCTGGAACAACGGTTGGGGTTGGAACGCTGGCTGGGGCTGGGGCGGCGGATGGGGATGGAACTCCTGGTACGGCCCCGGATGGGGATGGAACGGTGGGTACTATCCGTATGTATACGGTGGCTCCCGTTATTATAACCGCCCGTACTATGCTACTAACGGCGGACGTCGTGTGTATAACCAGCCTGGCGGACGCTACAGCGGAATCCGTGATTACAACACCGGCGGACGGCGGGTATATTCAACCGCATCGGGTCGTGGGGTGAGAACCTACAACAACGGTGGACGCTCTTACTCGACCTCAACAGGTGGTCGTTCGTATTCAACTTCGGGTGGTCGTTCGTACAACTCGTCTCCTCGTTCCAATACCAATAGCACCTATACGCCTTCACGCAGTTCGTCAGGTTCTACACGTTCCTACACGCCTTCGTCTTCCGGTGGCCGTTCAAGCGGCGGCGGAAGCTACGGCGGTGGCGGTGGTGGCGGACGCTCTGGTGGCGGTGGCGGCCGACGTTAATCTATCAAACCTGTACTTCGGTGCAGGTTTTTCTTTTTAGCACCTATATCCCGGGATGGTATTGGTGCAGCCCCGATCGCAGCGGAAAGCCCGGAGCCGGGCGCGGCTGGTTTTGGACGGCACGCAGGGCGACCGGAGGAAGCCCCTGCGGGACGCGCCAAAACCGCTGCGGACGGTGAGGACTTGCAGCGAAGAGCGGGAATTGCTGCCCTAAACATACAGACGCGCGTGAACCAACGCACCGATTGAAAATAAAGCGTACTTTTGCAGCCGCAAATCACGGTCATATGAG
>JAIXYI010000005.1 GCA_027490305.1 Flavobacteriaceae bacterium | reverse complement strand
GAAAAACTGCGGAAGAAGTATACCATCAAGCGAGATGACAAAGTATATGCCGCGACAACTAAGGCCGTATCGGATGCGATCTATGAAAGCAAATGGGCGCTTCCAACCGACACAAAACCCTACGATAAAACGTTGGTAACGATTGCCGACCGCAAACTGACCGGAACCGACTTCCTCAATCACATAGCGGCCGAACAGCGCGAGAAAGCGGAAATCAAGCCGTTGGCGCGTCAAATCGATGCGTATTACCAAACCTTTCTCGATAGCGAATTGAATAAGTACTACAACGACAACCTCGAGAATGAGTTCCCCGAGTTTGCCGATGTGATGACCGAGTACCGTGACGGATTGCTTCTCTTCGACCTGATGGAAAAAGAAATCTGGGAGAAATCGAAAACCGATACCATCGGGTTGAAGGACTTCTATAACCTCCACAAAGACCGCTACCAATGGAAGAACCGCGTGAAGGTGATGATGGTTTCCTCTACCAAGGAAGACGTTCTGAAGAAGGCGCAGAAGATGCTGAAGGAAGGGAAAGATGCGGCTGCCATCAAAGCGGCGCTGAACACGAAAGAGGCCGTGAACGTCATGGTAACGGAAGGTACCTTTGAAGAAGGCAGCGACGTGTTGCCGTCTAACGTCACTATGAAGAAGGAGGTAACAGAACCTATCAAAAAAGGATCGTACTTCTTTGCCGCAAAGGTGCTCGATACCATACCGGCCGGACCCCGCACACTGGAGGAGGCCAAAGGGAAGGTCATCAACGACTACCAACAGTTTCTTGAGGAAAATTGGGTTACCAACCTGAAAAAGGAGTTTTCAATACAGGTAGACCAGGCCGCTTTTGCGCGTGTCAAAAAAGAAATCAAACCGTAAGTGACGCGTGCCGCCGTTATAGGGTTCCTGTTGCTGTTTTGTGCCTGTAGTAAGCCCGAAGCAAAAAAAGGAGCGATTGCGCGTGTCGGCAAATCCTATTTGTATCCGTCCGATCTCGTGGGTCTTATGCCCGCCGGAACATCCCCGAAAGACAGTGTTGCAATGGTAAAGGCGTTTATCGACCGTTGGGCCGCAGGGAAGTTGTTGATGGAGGCGGCGGAACGAAACGTCGGTAAAGAGAAGAAAGAGGAGTTCAATCGGTTGATCCGCGATTATAAAGTCGACCTTTACACGAAAGCGTACCTCGAGCAATTGGTACAGCGGAGCGTGGATACGCTGGTCACAGATAAGGAACTGAAGGCCTATTACGATGAAAATCGGGATAACTTCCGGGCAACCGGAATGCTGGTGCGGCTGCGGTACATCAATGTGCCGAAAGACCATCCGAAGTTCGGACAGATCCGCTCGAAGTTCCTGGATTTTCGGAAATCGGATAAGAAGTTCTGGGATACGTACCAGTTGCAGTTCCAGAATTCGGCGTTAAATGATTCGGTTTGGGTGGAGATGAACGAAATTTACCGCCGATTGCCGTTCATTACACCGGAAAACCGAAACGAGTTCATCGCGCCGGGTATTTCCTACCAACGGGCGGAAGGGTCGGGGGTGTACCTGGTCAAAGTGCGGGATGTGGTCGATCGGAATGAGATAGCGCCCTATTCCTTCCTGAAACCCACACTGAAAGAAGTCATATTGAACCGTCGCAAGCTCGATATGATCAAGAAAATAGAAAAGGATATTACAGATGATGCCATCAAAAATGAAACGTATGAAATTTATAAAAAGCCCTAAACTGCTGGTTGCCTTTCTGGTACTGTCTTCATTGACTGTGTCAGCGCAGGAGATTATCCGCGACACCGTGCCGGCAGCCAAAAAGACCGGGCAACGCCAGAAAGTGGATGGCATCGTGGCGACGGTGGGAAGCTACCTGATTCTCTATTCGGACATCGATAAGGCACGGGTGGAAATTGCTGCCTCGGGCGAGTCTGCCAAAGACATTACCGATTGCCAGTTACTGGGGAAGCTGATGGAGGACCGTTTGTATGCCCACCAGGCTACGCAGGACAGTATCACGGTCAGCGACGCCGAACTCAACGCCCAAATGGAAGAGCGCATCGCGGCGATGCTCGAACAACTCGGCCCTGGTTCGACAGTTGACAAACTGGTCAAACTTTATAAAAAAGATTCTGAAGCGGATTTTCGTACGGAGTTCCTCGAAATCCTGAAGCTAAACCGCCTCAGCAGCGAGATGACGAAGAAAATCATCGATAAGATCGAGATCACCCCGGAAGAAGTGCGCAATTTCTTCAAACGGATTCCAAAAGATGAGTTGCCGGTCTTTAATGACGAAATCGAAGTGGCGCAAATTATCATCAAACCAAAAGTGTCCGAAGACGAAAAACAGAAAGTAATCGAACGACTCAAAGAGTTCAAGCGACAGGTGCTGGCGGGCGAGTCAAGTTTCTTTAGTAAAGCGGTACTCTACTCACAGGATCCAGGTTCGAAATCGAACGGCGGTTTTTATAAGATGACCCGGAAAACGCCTTTCATCAAGGAATTTAAGGATGTGGCCTTCAGTTTGGGAGAAGGGGAGATATCGGAACCGTTCGAGACCATTTACGGGTTCCATATCATCCTGGTAGAGAAAATCCGGGGACAGGAAGTTGACCTGCGACATATCCTTCTGACGCCTAAGGTTACGGATGCGGCGATGCAGGAAGCCAAGGAGAAAGCCATCAACATCCGCAACAAAATAGTCGGTGGCGAGATTTCCTTCGCCGATGCGGCCCGCAGCGAATCGGATGAAAAAGAAACAAAGGCGAACGGCGGACAGTTGGTGAACCCACGTACACTGGATACCAAGTTCGAATTGACGAAAATGGACCCGTCCCTTTACAGCCAGGTATCCGGCCTGCAGACGGGCGAGGTATCCCAACCAATCCAGGATCAGGACGAAACCACCCAGCGCATCTGGAAGCTGATCATGGTCACCAACCGGATTCCGTCGCATACGGCGGATTACGCAAAAGATTACCTCAAAATCAAAGAGCTCGCCCTTAAGGAAAAACAGATTCGTGAAGTAGGGAAGTGGATGTCCGAAAAAATAAAGGATACCTACGTGAAAATCAACGGCGACTTCCGCGATTGCCCATTCACGAATAACTGGCTCAAAAAATAATCAAACCAAACGAAATGTCTGACGTTACGGCTATACAACAGTTGGTAGAGAAGCGCAATGCGCTGAAGAAAGAAATCGCAAAAGTCATTGTAGGGCAGGAGGAGGTCGTCGACCAGATCCTTACCAGTATTTTTTCAGGTGGACACGCGCTGTTGGTCGGTGTGCCCGGATTGGCGAAGACGCTGATGGTCAACACCATTTCACAGGCGCTGGGCCTTGATTTCAAGCGCATACAGTTCACGCCCGACCTGATGCCGTCGGATATCCTCGGTAGTGAGATACTCGACGAAAACCGCCAGTTCAAGTTCATCAAGGGACCCGTTTTTGCCAATATCATCCTGGCGGATGAGATCAACCGTACACCGCCTAAAACACAGGCGGCGCTTTTGGAGGCGATGCAGGAACGTGCCGTGACCATTGCGGGACATAACTATAAACTCGATTTGCCGTACTTCGTATTGGCGACCCAGAACCCGATCGAGCAGGAAGGAACTTATCCACTTCCGGAAGCCCAGCTCGACCGTTTTATGTTCTCCATAAAACTCGATTACCCCACTTTCGAAGAGGAAGTACAGGTGGTGAAGAGCACGACATCCGACAAAAGCCAATCCATCCAGCCGCTGTTTTCAGCGCAGGAAATCATCGACTTCCAGCACCTGATTCGTCGCATACCGGTGGCAGATAATGTGATTGAGTATGCGGTGTCATTGGTCAGTAAGACCCGTCCCGACAACAAAATGGCGACCGACATCGTTCGGAACTATGTTGATTGGGGAGCCGGGCCTCGTGCCTCGCAAAACCTCATACTCGCCGCCAAGGCAAACGCAGCTTTTAACGGAAAATTTTCGCCGGATATCGAAGACGTACGTGCGGTGGCCATCGGCATCCTGCGTCACCGGGTGGTGAAAAACTACAAGGCCGATGCAGAAGGGATGTCGATCGAAAAGATCATCGCTTCTTTGTATTGATTTTCCGATCTAGTTCCGCATCGTAAAAGAACAGGAACGCACTTCCCATCATATCCTGGTTGACTGCCGTTGTATTATGGGTTTCCAACACCAGTTCATACGAGTGGTTGGCATATAGCGTCGTGCCGGTTTCCGAAACGTAATCACCAATCCGGTCGATCCCAATGCGGTTCCGATGGTTGCGGATCGTACTCTCGAATACGGTCTTACCCGTCGTCACATCGCGCAGTGTCATATGGGTCGCAAACGGATGCACGTGCAGCGCTGCTGCGTGAAGGCGGGCACTGTCTTTCAACCGTAACATATCATCAATCGAAGCGCGATACGTGCGTTTCCCTGGCGGAATCACCCAATGTCCAGAATACGTTTGTCCGCTCGGATCGGTGTAACTGTGGTTTTTCGTCTCCACCGGAAGGCACTGCGTCGCACCCGGATCGAGTGGCCCTTTGAACGGATCGGCTTTGTTATAGGGTAGTTGGATGAAAACCGTCCGGCTCATCAACGGCTTCAATTTTTCGCGGGTATAGTCGATGTCGATTTCATGCCGTACCCATTTCCGGATGTCGGGATCGTTATGGTTGAGGGTTTCCGTGGTCACATACAGCAATTCATTCCCCTTCATCGGAATGCCGAAGCCTTCGGGTAACGCAAAGTCCTCAAGTCCATGCGACAATGATGTCATACGCGGATACTGCTGTCCGACCCGGTCGTTGAGCCCGAACGACGAGAAATAGGCCGCGTCGTTAAAGTCGATATTAGTATGGCAGATGAAGTCGTTCGACAAGCGTTCGCCTGAGTCGGCATCAAAAGCCTTCACATCGAATCGCGTGATCCAGATCAGGGAACTGTCGGGCGTCAATTGCACGTAATTGGATGCCTTCGGTCCCTCCATCGACTTGTAGATGCCGTCCAATAGGAAGGTAGGCGACACCATCCGATAGTGACCAGAGGCATTCGATGTTTTCCAGGAAGCATCCGCAATGCCGCTGTGTTGCAGCAGCCACTTTTTGACAATAGCCTTGTGGCGGTTGCTGAGTTGGGCATACCAGATACCCGCTCCCAACATCCCCAATAGGGCTACCGCCAGTATAATCCGAATCAGTCGCTTTTTCATCTAAAAGGCTAATTTAGAACAATTCTATATCCTCGGTATCGATAGCGCTTTTCGAAATCCACAAAAAAAAGCCTTCAAATTAACAATTAGGCAATAATTTCAGATAATGGCAGGGTTTATTTAAAAATACCTATCAAAATTAAGGATTTGACATTAATTATTGTCTTGAAGGGGTAATTTATTGTAAATAGTGCAACGTTGATGGATTATCCGTAAATTTGCGCTACCAAACAAACAATTACTCTGTTATATGGCATTTGATATTGAAATGATCCGAAAAGTGTATGCCAACATGCCGGATCGCGTGAACAAAGCGCGTGAAATCGTGGGGCGTCCGCTCACCCTTACTGAGAAAATCCTGTATAACCACCTGTGGGACGGAATGCCGTCTTCCGCCTTCACACGCGGTAAAGACTACGTCGATTTCGCACCCGATCGCGTGGCCTGCCAGGACGCAACGGCCCAGATGGCGCTGTTGCAGTTTATGCACGCCGGAAAACCAAAAGTGGCCGTACCTACAACCGTACACTGCGACCACCTGATCCAGGCGAAAGTCGATGCCAAGACCGATTTGGCCGTGGCGAAACAACAAAGCAACGAAGTATTTGACTTCCTTTCTTCTATTTCCAATAAATACGGTATCGGTTTCTGGAAACCGGGTGCCGGTATCATCCACCAGGTCGTGCTCGAAAACTACGCGTTTCCCGGCGGGATGATGATTGGTACGGATTCGCATACGGTAAACGCGGGCGGACTCGGGATGATCGCCATCGGTGTCGGTGGTGCTGACGCTGTTGACGTAATGTCGGGTATGGCGTGGGAACTGAAATTCCCGAAACTGATTGGTGTAAAATTGACGGGTAAACTCTCGGGTTGGACCGCTCCTAAAGACGTCATCCTGAAAGTGGCCGGTATCCTTACCGTAAAAGGTGGAACGGGTGCCGTTGTCGAATATTTCGGAGAAGGTGCCACGGCTATGTCATGTACCGGAAAAGGAACGATTTGTAACATGGGTGCCGAAATCGGGGCCACAACGTCAACCTTCGGATATGACGAGTCAATGGATCGCTACCTGCGTTCCACCGGACGTGCGGATGTGGCCGATGCGGCCAACGCCATCGCGCCTTACCTCACAGCCGATCCGGAAGTGTATGCCAACCCAGAACAATACTTCGACCAGGTGATCGAAATCAACTTGTCGGAACTGGAGCCGCATCTGAACGGCCCTTTCACACCGGATTTGGCAACGCCGATTTCCAAAATGAAAGAGGAAGCGATCAAAAACGATTGGCCGCTTCGCATTGAAGTGGGTCTGATTGGGTCGTGTACGAACTCATCTTATGAAGACATTGCACGTGCCGCGTCATTGGCCCAGCAGGTGGCGGATAAAAAACTGAAAACCAAAGCGCAGTTCACCATTACGCCGGGTTCTGAGCAAGTGCGTTACACCATCGAACGTGATGGTTTCATCGATATTTTCGACAAAATCAATGCGACGGTATTCGCTAACGCCTGCGGACCGTGCATCGGTATGTGGGATCGCGAAGGCGCGGAGAAAGAGCAACGCAACACGATTGTACACTCGTTCAACCGCAACTTCTCGAAGCGTGCCGACGGTAACCCGAATACCTTGGCGTTTGTCGGATCACCTGAGTTGGTAACGGCCCTTGCCATCGCCGGCGACCTTTCCTTTAACCCGCTTACCGACACACTTATAAACGAAGACGGCGAAGAAGTACGTCTCGATGAGCCGACCGGCGCTGAATTGCCGCCACGTGGTTTCGCCGTAGACGATCCGGGTTATCAGGCACCGGCTGAAGACGGATCGAGCGTGCAGGTAGCGGTTAGCCCAACCTCTGAACGTCTTCAACTGTTGGCGCCATTCGATGCGTGGGACGGTAAGAACATCAGCGGGGCGAAACTGCTTATCAAAGCGTTCGGTAAATGTACCACCGACCACATTTCAATGGCAGGTCCGTGGTTGCGTTTCCGCGGTCACCTTGACAATATCTCGAACAACATGCTTATTGGAGCCGTCAATGCGTTCAACCAAAAGGCCAATAGCGTCAAGAACCAACTGACAGGTCAATATGAAGCAGTACCGGCGGTGCAACGTGCCTACAAAGCGCAGGGCATCCCGTCGATTGTAGTGGGCGACCATAACTACGGAGAAGGATCGTCACGTGAGCACGCAGCAATGGAACCTCGTTTCCTCGGCGTCAAGGCGGTATTGGTGAAGTCGTTCGCCCGTATCCACGAAACCAACCTGAAGAAACAGGGTATGCTGGCGCTGACCTTCGCCAATGAAGCAGATTACGATAAGATCCAGGAGGATGATACCATCAACTTCCTCGACCTGACCGAGTTCGCACCGGGTAAACCGTTGACGCTCGAGTTCGTGCACCAGGATGGTTCAAAAGACATCATCCTCGCGAACCATACGTACAACGAGGGGCAAATCGGCTGGTTTGTAGCCGGTTCGGCACTGAACCTTATTGCACAGGCAGGAGAGGCGTAAGTCATTCATCCTGAAACAAAAAAAAGGGCCGTTCCAGTTGGGGCGGCCCTTTCTTGTTGTTAGTGGGTTTGCTTTTACGTTCTATCTGCGCTTTTTTGTGTCCCCACAAAAACAAAAAATCCGTCCCCTAAAGAACGGATTATCAATTATCAATTATCAATTCTCCATTAATAATAAGTGTACCGCCGCACCTTCGCAATGTACTTCGCCAAACGCATTACCTGGTGGCTATAGCCGTATTCGTTGTCGTACCACACATACAGCACGATGTTTTTGCCGTCGGCCGACACAATCGTCGCATTGCTGTCAAAGATCGACGGCGCCGAGGTGCCCACGATATCCGACGACACGAGTTCGTTGCTCAGTGAATATTTGATTTGCTCGACCAGTTCACCTTCAAGTGCATAGCGCTTGATGATGGAATTTACTTCTTCTACACTGGTTTTCTTACCTACCTCCAGGTTGAGTACGACCAGGGAACCGTTCGGAACGGGAACGCGGATTGCGTTTGATGTCAATTTTCCGGTCAACGACGGAAGCGCCTTTGCCACCGCACTGCCAGCCCCGGTTTCGGTAATCACCATGTTCAACGCCGCAGCACGTCCGCGACGGTATTTCTTGTGCATGTTATCGACCAGGTTTTGGTCGTTTGTATAGGCGTGGATGGTTTCAAGGTGGCCTTTCTTCACCCCAAGCGTATCCTCAACCGCTTTCAGTATCGGCGTGATGGCATTGGTCGTGCACGACGCGGCCGAATAAATATCGGTTTCGTCTGGCTTATAATCGTTGTGGTTGACGCCGTATACGATGTTCGGAACGCCTTTTCCGGGAGCGGTCAACAGCACCTTTGAGATTCCGGGCGAGGCCATGTGGCGCTCCAGCGCTTCTTTTGTGGTGAAGGCCCCGGTATTATCGATCAATAAGGCGTCCTGGATGCCATATTTCGTATAGTCGATTTCTTCGGGTGCGTTTGCCGTAATGATATGTACGGTCGTACCATTTATGATCAAGGCGTTGTTTTTCGTGTCAGCGACAACCGAACCGTCAAAATCCCCGTGGATGGAGTCGTTGCGAAGCAGGGAGGCGCGTTTTTCAAGCGTGACAGCATCATTTTTATCGCGTGTCACGATAGCACGAAGGCGCAACTGCGTCCCTTTCCCCATTTTTGACATGAGTTCGCGCGCCAACAACCGTCCGATACGGCCAAAGCCATATAACACGACGTCTTTTGGCTGTATATCACCGCCTTGTTTCGAATCACGTAGGCGGTCGATGATGAACGCCATAGGATTGCTGTAGCGGTCTTCATCCATACGGAATTCATACGTCAATTTACCGATGTCGAGTCGGGAAGGAGCCAGGTCAAGTGCGTAAATGGCCTTGGCGATTTCTACCGTGTCAAAAACAGAAAGCGGTTTTCCCACGAATTCACCGGCATATTCGTGCAGGTTGATGATGTCGCCCACGCTGCGATCGATCAATTGGTTGCGGAAAAGCACCATTTCGATGGCTTTGTCATACCAGGCGTCGCTGATGAGTTTGATGAGTTCGACCCCAGCTCTGCGCCGGTCAGCCTGTAAGGAAAGTTCCCTTTCGTAAACGGAAGTGTTGCTCATAATGTTGCCGTGTTGTCAATTTGCGGCAAAATTATCGATTTCAAACGTTTTCGTAAAATTTATTTTTCAATAAAAATCTTTTATCGTTGCGATTTCTCTAAATAAAAACCGGCCCTTTCGAGCCGGTTTGTCCTTTAGGATGCGGTAAGGTATTTACAGGATGAAACGTACCACCTGTCCATTTGCCGTCAACATTTCAATCTGGACGCTTTCGTTGTCGTCGACGCCTGAAAGCATTTTGGTAGCTGTCTCCACATCTACAATTTTGGTGTTGTTGATCCTAAGGATGACACCACCTTTGAGGTCCTGCGCATAAGGGGCCAGTCGGGCGTTGGTAACATCCGTGATTTTAACGCCATACGCAATGTTGAATTTCTTCTTATCCGTAGGCGTAATATTCTCGAATTCAATGCCTTTGTATTGCTTGCTGATGAACTCGTTTTTCGTCAGGGCTACGGTCACGGTCTTAGTGTCGCTTCCGCGCACGAAAGTCACCTGTACTTTATCATCCGGACGTTTGGTGTTGATGTAGCCTGAAAGGTCGGCAAACGACGTAATGGCGCGGTTGTCGATTTTCGTAATGACATCCCCTTCTTTCAATCCGGCTTTTTCAGCACCTGAATTTTTCTCGACGCTTCCGATGTAGAAGCCCTCGCTTACATTCAGCTTGTATTCTTTTGAGAACGGACCGTTGACTTCCGCACCGTTTACCCCCAATACGCCTCGTTGGACGTTGCCATACTCCATCAGGTCTTCGATGATTTTACGGGCGATGTTGGACGGCACGGCAAATGAATAGCCTACATACGATCCGGTCATAGACGAAATCATCGTGTTGATGCCAATCAGTTCACCGTGTGTATTTACCAGTGCACCACCGCTGTTACCGGGGTTGACCGCCGCATCCGTCTGTATGAACGACTGGATGCCGTTGGTGTCAAGGTTACGCGCTTTTGCTGAGATAATACCCGCTGTCACAGTCGAATTCAGGTTGTATGGGTTTCCGACCGCCAGCACCCATTCGCCCACTTTCACGTTGTCGGAATCGGCAAATACGGCATACGGCAGTTTTTCGTCGGCGTCGATTTTCAACAGCGCAATGTCCATTTTAGAATCGGTGCCGATGAGTTTCGCTTTGTATACTTTCTTGTTGTTCAGCGTGATCTCCAAATCGGATGCATCCTTCACGACGTGGTTGTTTGTCACGATGTAGCCGTCCTCTGAGATGATAACCCCCGAACCGGTGCCCACCTGCTCCTGTGTCTGGTTGCCGCCATAGCCGTAGAAGAACTCCATAATTGGGTTGGTAACCGTGCGATACGACACGTTCTTCACGTGCACAACGGTATGAACCGCCTTGTCGGCCGCATCCGTGAAGTCAACGGCTTCCGATGAAAGTCCTACTGCTCGATACGGGCTTTCCGTAGCTGTGGTCACGATCGATTTCCGGTCGTTCCCGTTTTCAAAAAGCAGTTTGTAAGCGCCGAGTGTGACGCCGCCGCTCAAAAGAGCGACCAAAAACAAATCAGATACTCTTTTCATAAGTTATAGGTTAAAAACGCAGCTAAAATTATAAAGTTCTGGATTTATCGCAACGCCACTTAACGTGTGGTTAACAAGGATTAACTTTTCATTAAATTTGTTGGTAGATTCCAACATCCTATGCTAATCGAATTCCATAAATACCAGGGCACCGGCAACGACTTTGTAATGATTGACAACCGGTCAGGGTTTTTTCCAAAACACGACGTAGCCACGGTCGCCCGATTGTGTGACCGGCGTTTTGGGATTGGGGCGGATGGACTTATCCTGCTGGAAGGAATGGACGCCGCGGATTTCCGTATGGTTTATTACAATTCCGACGGAAATGAGAGCAGCATGTGCGGAAACGGAGGACGTTGCCTGGTGGCGTTCGCCGCGCAGCTCGGACTCATCACCGACACGGCCTATTTCATCGCGACGGATGGCCCGCATCATGCCACGCGATCCGGCGACGGTATCGTGTCACTGCGGATGAAAGACGTCGCTGATGTTTCGGTGAACAAAGACTATGTGTTTCTCGATACGGGTTCGCCCCATCATGTCGAAATGGTCGACGATCTTCGGCAACTGGATGTGAAATCGAAAGGAGCCGCCATCCGCTATTCGGATCTGTATGGCGCCAAAGGCAGCAACGTCAACTTTGTGGCTACGCTGGAAGACGGACGTTTTGGTGTTCGAACCTACGAGCGGGGTGTTGAAGACGAAACCCTGTCATGCGGCACCGGGGCTACGGCTGTGGCGCTCGCCATGTACGCTACGGGCCAGACGACGGCACACCGTGTGGGGCTTGACGTGGAAGGTGGGCAACTGGAGGTTTCGTTCCGTCCGGAAGGGAAGGGGTTCAAGGACGTATTTCTGATCGGTCCGGCGAAATTCGTGTTCTCAGGCCAAATTGACATCTAATGCTAACCGGACCGCATTGCCTCTTACGGGCGTTGGAGCCTGAAGACCTCGACTACATCTATCGGGTCGAAAACGACACGTCTATCTGGGAAGCCAGCCATACCCAAACACCCTATAGCCGGTTCCTGATCCGGCAGTATCTGGAGAATGCCCATCAGGATATCTATGAAGCGAAACAATTGCGGCTTTTGATAGAAGAAATAACGACGCAACAACCGCTCGGACTCATCGATTTGTTCGATTTCGATCCACAGCACCGTCGGGCCGGCGTCGGTATTTTGGTAAGTGATGCGTCTGAACGCGGAAAAGGAATCGGGACGGAAGCGCTGGGGCTGTTGGTCGATTATGCATTCCGGACACTGCATCTGCACCAGCTTTACGCAAATATCGATCCGGAAAACGAAGCGAGCATTCGGCTTTTTACTACTTTTGGCTTCGCCTCCTGCGGCCTGAAGCGCGAGTGGAACCTCCGCGACGGACGGTACCGCGATGAGGCACTTTACCAATTGATTCATACCCAATGAAAAAGAAACTACTGATCGGTGGCGGCGTGCTCTTGTTGGCGCTCGTCGTGGTGGGCGGTATTTTTTATGCCCGGATCTTTACCTCCAATACAAAATTTACCGAAGACGAGGTCTTTGTAGAAATTCCGACCAACAGCACCTTCGAGGACGTGGTGAAACGCCTGCAACCCTATGTTGACAATCTTGATGAGTTCCGCTCGGTGGCGGGAATGAAGAAATACGACACCCACGTCAAACCCGGACGCTTTCTGTTGACGAAAGGGATGAACAACAATGAAATCGTCGTGACGCTCCGACAGAACAAGCCTCTGCATCTTGCGTTCAACAACCAAGAGCGGCTGGAAGACCTTGCCGGACGTATTGCCGGCCAGATTGAGGCAGACAGTACCTCGCTGATGGCGGCGTTTACCGATCCGGCCTTTTTGGATAAAAATGGGTTTACGGAGGATAATGTCCTGAGTATGTTCGTTCCCAATTCATATGAAATTTTCTGGAACACCGATGCCATTACTTTCCGCGACCGCATGTTGTCGGAGTACCAAAAATTCTGGACGCCCGAGCGCAAGGCGGCTGCGGAAGCGCAGAACCTGACGCCATTGCAGGTGTCCGCCCTTGCTTCAATCGTGCACAAAGAAACCGTCAAATCAGATGAGCGCCCGCGGGTGGCCGGCGTTTACCTGAACCGCTTTCGTATCGGCATGAAACTGGAAGCCGATCCTACGGTCATTTATGCGGTGAAACGGACGTCGGGTAATTTCAACCAAGTCATTAAACGGGTCCTGAACAAAGACCTCGCGGTCGATTCACCGTATAATATGTATAAGTATGGCGGGTTGCCGCCGGGGCCCATTGCCATGCCCGACATTTCGGCTATCGAAGCGGTATTGCATCCGGAAAAGCACAATTACCTGTACTTCTGTGCCTCTGTAGAGCGTTTTGGCTATCATGAATTTGCGGTGACACCCGCCCAACACGAGGTCAACCGCCAGAAATACGTAGCCTGGATCAATAGCCAGGGCATCAAGCGGTAATGGTGAAATGGGGTCGATGGCTCATATTTGTATGGGCGCTGCCTTTTTTCGGGCAGGGTACCGT